>NZ_JAGQCZ010000006.1:0-154311 GCF_024346435.1 Cyanobium sp. Alchichica 3B3-8F6
TTGGTAGGCGCGCCTGATTTTCCGCCTCCTCTCAAGGGGCGCCTGGATGTAGAGCTGTCGGAACTGGTCGGTTGTAACCGAGTTCACTACAACTGGTCGATGGGCTGAACCCGGCCCGCCTGGAGATTCTGAATGGCTTCATTGGCCATCCGCTCCAGCAGATTCTGCGAGTCGGCAAAGAGTGTGCTCCAGCGCTCTTCCGATTCCATTTCCTCTAGGAGGATCGCCGCCAGAGCATCCTGTTCCTCCTCAGGAAGCTGGGCAGCAGTTGCAACCGCGGCCGACAAGGCTTGCGTCATCGCTCCCGCTCCAGGTCAGAGGGCTTGCTCCATTCTGTCAGGCCTAGCTAGCGGTCACCGGAGAGTGGCGGCCCCTGCTCAGAGCGACTGCTCTAGGGCAGCCAGAACTGAATCGGCATCCAGCCCAGGGTCGCCGCCTCGTCGGTGAGCACAGGCCCCACCAGCACCGGCTGGGGAAGCTCCTCCATGAACAGCTCGGTGGCCTCCCGCAGGTTGGCCAGGGCCTCTTTCACGGTGTCGCCCTGGCTCACGGTTCCCACCTCCGGGCACTCGGCCACGACTACCTCCTCCTCGCGGTGAAGGATCGCCGTGAGTCGTTGGGCTGTTGCAGTGCTCATCGGCGTTGAGCGACGTGCTTCCAGTCTGGGGCTTTTGCTGAGCGCCAGCCAGCAGCACTGACCACGAGGGGATTGGATCGCCACCGGCCCGGCACACACCCACCTCATTCCCTCGTCCAGTCCTCACGCCGTGTCAAGGATCGGGCCATGCGCCCCTACTGGGCGTCCTTGCCACGGCACTGCGGCCGGCCGTTGGGGGTGGGGTTCTCCGCCGTCCCCCAGATGGCTTCTCCTTTTTCCCCCTCCCGCCGCAAGCAGCAAGCCAAGGCCCTCAGCCGCTCGGCCCTCAAGGCCCGCAATGCCTTGGTGCTGGAGCACCTGCCCCTCGCTGATGCCATCGCTTCCGCTGCTGCCCGGCGCCTGTTCCCACTGGTGGAGCGGGATGATCTGATCCAGGTGGCCCGTGAGGCCCTGGTCCGCTCCGCTCCCCGTTGCCGCGCGGGCGAGCCAGCGGCGCCCTATTTGCGCCGCTGCATCAGCGGTGCCCTGCAGCATCACCTGCGCGATCGGGTCCGCCTGGTGCGTGTGCCCAGGCAGGTTCACGAAGCAGGTGATTGCCCCCTGGGCCACAGCAGCCTCGATGCCCAGGCCGATGGCGAGCCCTTCCTGCTCGATCAGCTGGCCGCCCCCGGTGACAACGCCATCCCTCTGATGCTCGCCACCGCCTGCGCCGAAGTGCTGCACGGTGAGGTGGAAACCGAGATCGTGCAGGCCTCCCGCGTGTTCCACACCGGTGCCAAGGCGATGGAGCGCCTGCTGCTTCGGCCCCAGTTCGATGGCCCCGTCACCCCTGGCACCGCCTACGCCCTGGTCGATGACGTCACCTGCCTTGGGGGCACCCTGGCGGAACTGGCCGACTACATCCAGGCCGCTGGTGGCAAAGTGGCTGCGGTCATTACGCTGGTGAACGCAGGCAGGCTCAAGCCCCTCAAGCCTGAACCGCTGGTCACCCGCCGTTTGCGCGAGAGGTTCCCCGATGCCATCCAACACACCTTCGGCATCGACCCCGGTGCCCTCACAGCCAACGAAGCCAGTTACCTCAGTGGTTTCCGAACGGCTGACGGCCTCCGAAATCGCGCAGCTAAGGCAGCAGAAGAGAACGATCTCCGCCTACGCGCAAAGGGTTTTCAGCTTGAGGCTCCGTCAACGCCCCTGAACCAGGAGGGCGAAGGCTGATGACCTCCCCCCGCACCCTGCTGGCCGCGCTGATCGACAAGCTCCGTGGCTGCAACGTCCATGGCGATGCCGAGGAGGCGCCGGCTGCGATCCTCTGGACAGACCCAAAAGGCGAGTGGAAACCGCTGATCCCCCTGTTGCGGCAGCAGCTGCCTGAGCTGCTCTGCCTGGGGGACTACGACCCAGAGCATCGGCTGGGTCCTGCTTTGTGGCTGCGTTGCCTGGTGGACCGGAGCCTGCCCGCTCCCGATGCCGCAGCCGACAGAGTCCCTGTGGTCTATCTGCCAGGCGTCAGCCGCCAGGAACTACGGGCCGGTGAGGGCTGCCCCTGGGCCCTGGAGCCGCTGATCGAGTTGATGTTCCGCGGCAGCCTCTGGTTGCAGCGCAACGGGCGCGACTGGACTCTCGCCGCCTTCCTCGCTTCCGGCGATGCCCTGGGTCTCGACCTGGCCAACGATCAGACCACCAAAGCCGCACTCAGTCGTGCGCTCAGTGAGCTGGCCGTCGTGCCGCTGGAGCAGTTGCGGGGCAAAAAGCTGGAGGCGGACGACTTCGATGCCCTCCTGGCTGACGACCCCATCCGCGACCTGCTGCAGTGGATGGCGGATCCCCCGGCCTTCCAGCTGCGCTGTGGTGAGGAACGCTGGAGCGCACTCACCTCCATCTGAAAGAAAGACCTCAAGCTCGATCCTGGCAAGGACGGCGAGCTCACTGCCGCGGAACGGTTGGCCAAGGGCGAAGGCAACTGGGGCAAGGTCTGGCAGCGCTTCTCGGAGACTCCAGCCGCCTTCCCAGGGCTCCCCGAGCTGCTGCGCCGGGTGGAGCCCGCTCAGATGGGCCTGGCTGTTGGGGCTCACGACCTTTCCCGCTGGCCTTCCCACAACGCCGCCTGTGAAGACCAGGTGCTCACTGCCTTGCAGGGCCTGGCTGGCAAGTCCCATGCCGAGGCGTGCCGCTGTGTGCGGGAGCTGGAGGGCCAGCACGGTGAACGGCGCAGCTGGATCTGGGCCCAGCTGGGCCTTTCCCCGATGGCACAAGTGCTCGCACCTCTCGGTCGCCTGGCCCAGCGGGCTGACCATCCCCTGGTGGGGAACACCCCCCAGGAGTTCATCGAGCCTTACACCACCGATGGCTGGGAGGCTGATCTCTCCGCCTGGCAGGCGATGGCCATGGCCCAGACCGCGCAGGAGGAGGTGGTGCGCAAGGCGGTGGCGGCCCTGCTGCGCCCCTGGCTGGATGACAGCGCCAGTCGCTTCCAGAAAGCCGTGGCAAGCAGTGGTCTGCCGACCCCTGCAGAGCAAGGCGCCATCACCGCCGAGCCCGGGGAGGTGCTGCTGTTTGCCGACGGCCTCCGCTACGACGTGGCGCGGCAGCTGCAAAAGGAACTGGAGGTGATGGGCATCACGGGCAGCCTCAGCACGCGCTGGGCCGCTTTGCCCACGGTCACCGCCACAGCCAAGCCCGCCATCACGCCCCTGATCGGCGAGATCCTGGGCCAGGCACTGCCGGAAGACTTCGCCCCAGCGTTCCGCTCCAGCAAGGCCACCAGTGCCGCCGAGATCCGCAAGGCCCTCACAGCTCTTGGCTACACGGTCCTGGGCGACGACGAGTTGAACCTCCCCTCCAGTGCTGAGGCTCGCGGCTGGCTGGAGACCGGCGACCTCGACCACCGCGGCCATCAGCTCCAGAACGACCTGCCGCGCCAGATCCATTCGAAGATCGAACGGCTGGCGCTTCGCATCCAGAAGCTGCTGGATGCCGGTTGGCGTTCCGTGAAGGTCGTCACCGACCACGGCTGGCTGTTCTGCCCCGATGGCCTTCCCACCGCCGAGCTGCCCAAGCAGCTCACCGCCAGCAAGTGGGCCCGCTGCGCCGCCATTAAGGGCGAATCCCAAGTGCCGGTGCCCACCGCCGCCTGGAGCTGGAACCCCAGCGAACAGTTCGCCACCCCCAACGGCGCCGCCTGCTTCAACACCGGCAGCACGAACTCCTATGCCCACGGCGGCATCAGCCTGCAGGAGTGCCTCACTCCTGTACTGGTCGTTTCCGGTGGAGCGAGCAACGCGCCGGCTGCGGCCATCACCGAGATCAGTTGGAAGGGCATGCGCTGCAATCTGGAGGTCAGCGGAGCCACCACTGGCGTGAAGGCCGACCTCCGCCGCGATGCCGCCGGCGGCCCCTCGGTGGCCACCACCGCCAAACCCATCGACGATGGCGCTGCCCGGTTGCTGGTCGAGGATGACGAGCTGGAAGGTGCAGCGGTGGTGGCGGTGCTGTTGAGCCCTGATGGCCGGGTGATCGCCCAACGCCGCACCGTGGTTGGAGGAGAAGCGTGAATAGCAAAATCCGGCCTAGTGTGGTCGCATCGGCGGAGTCAGGCATGGCAGATGTGGTCGCAAGTCAGGTGTCGGTGAGGGATCTCAAAACCCACCTCTCCGAATGGCTGGCCCGTGCCCAGTCCGGTGAGGTGGTGGAAGTCACCTCCCATCGCAAACCCATCGCCCGCATCACCGCTGTGAAGCCAGCGGACTCAGGGATAACCAGCCCGCTGCAAAAAGCGATTGATGCGGGCCTGATCAGCTGGAATGGTCAGAAGCCCAACTTGCCCCCTCCCGTGAAGTTGCGGGGGCAAGGGAAGTTGCTCAGCGACATCGTGATTGAGGATCGGGGTTGAGCTGGTGATCCTTTTCTGTGACACCAGCGCGCTGATGAAGTTGCTGGTTGACGAAGCCCAATCAGATCAGATGAAGCAGGTCAGCAGCACTGTTGATGCCATCGGGGTCTGCCGGATCAGCTGGGCCGAAACAATGGCTGCCCTTGCTCGCCTCCAGCGGGAAGACCCGGTCTGCAACGAAGATCTCGAACAGGCCCGGCAGCACCTGATCCAATCCTGGAAGACCTTCACCATTGTGGAAGTCAGCCAGCCATTGGTGGAAACGGCTGGGCGCTTTGCCGACGTCTTTGCCCTTCGCGGATACGACAGCGTGCAGCTCGCCGCTGCCCATGAACTGCACGTCAACTCCGAACAACCTGTCACCTTCGCCTGCTACGACCGTCGACTGAATCAGGCCGCCCAGCTCCTCCAGCTGGAGGTGTTGCCATGACCGCTTCACCAGCCAACACCAGTGAGATGGACCATCTCGACCAGCTCGGTGCCAAGGCCTTTGATGGCTTTATGGCGCAGCCCGGGCCAGATTGGCCGATGCCAGCCTCGAGGCCCCTGAGTTGATCGATGCCGAGCTGCTCTCGGTGTTGCGGCGGCTCGTGCTGGCAGATCAGTTACCCGAAAAGCACGTGCTGCAGGCCCTGGCCACGGCCCAGCAAATCGGCTTGCGGCGCCATCCCAGCCGCCATCTCTGGCCACGGGCCTGGGACCTGCGCACCAACCTCAGCGCCTACGACGCGCTCTATGTGGCCCTGGCCGAGCAGCTGGGCGCCACGCCGCTCACGGCCGATAGCCGGGCCGCCCGAGCACCGGGCCTGCGCTGCAGCGTGGAGGTGTTGACGCCATGAACGTTGTTCTGGACGTTGCCTTTGCGCAGGAGATCGGCGACGTGCTTTATCGCCTCCAACCCTGGACGAGCTGCGCCGGTCCACACACCTCGTCAAGGATCGGGCCATGTGCCCGCTTAGACTGGTCATCCAACTAGTCAATGGTTGAGGCCTCAATGACGGTCTGGCCTGTTCAGCACGCCAAAGCGCGTTTCAGCGAGCTGCTCGACACCTGTCAGCGTGAGGGGCCCCAGGTGGTGTCGCGGCGGGGCTGTGAAGCCGCCGTGCTTGTGCCCATTGATGAGTGGCGTCGTCTCCAGGCAGCTGCACGGCCCAGCCTGAAAGATCTGTTGCTGAGCCCAGGCGCCCGCAGCGAGATGTTGGTGCCGCCCCGGGGCCAGGCCCGTCGGCGCTCTGTGCCAGCCCTGTAGTCCTGTGGCGTTTCTGCTGGACACCAACGTGGTTTCGGAGCTGCGCAAGCCGCACCCCCATGGCGCTGTGCTCGCCTGGCTCCACAGCGTCCACGACGCTGACCTCCATCTAGCCAGCGTGACCCTTGGCGAGATCCAGGCAGGCATCGAACTCACCCGCGAACAGGACCCTGCCAAGGCCGCCGAGATCGAGCAGTGGCTCGTTCAGGTGAGCTGCACTTACAACATCCTGCCGATGGATGGAGCGGCTTTTCGCTGCTGGGCCCAGCTCATGCATCGGCAATCCGACACCCTCTACGAGGACGCCATGATCGCTGCGATTGCCAGGGTTCATCAGCTCACGGTCGTCACACGCAACGAGGCTGATTTCAGCCGATTTGGCGTGGTGCTGATCAATCCATTCACCACTCGGGGGCGTGAGGCCTGAGCAGGTTCTGAGCCTGCGGCAGAAGCATCTCGGGCCAGGGTTCCTACCTCCGTGGGGTTGATGCGCACCAACATCGTTGACCTGAGCCTTGGCCCGATCAGGTCGTCGTCGCAGAAGCGTTCAGACCCGTGGAGTAGCCCGCATCATGCGTGTTGCAAACCTGGTCCCAGAACGTGAAGTAGAGCCCAAAGTGCACCGACGGGCGGTGGTGGTGCAGGGCGTGGTGCGCCGGCCCGATCACCCAGCGGCCCAGCCAGTGGTGGGGGAATCGGCGTGGCAGGTACTCAAGATCGAGGTGGTTCACAATTGCCCACACGGTCATGGTGCTGAGCACAGCCAGCAGGGTGATCAAGTGCAGGGAAATCAGCATCACAACCAACACCAGAAACAACTACTGCACTAAGGCTTCTGGAGGATCGAACGCAAAGGATGTCCAGGGTGTGGGCCGGCGGGAGCGGTGGTGCCCCCGGTGAAACAGGGCATACAGAACTGGGTGATGGAATAGGCGGTGAGTGAAGTAAAATGCTGCGTCCTGCAAGATGAGCACTGTGAGATAACTCACGCCCAGATACCACCAGGTGTTGGGCTCGACATCCGCGTAGAGCCGCGTCATGCCATGGGCTTGCAGCCCCAGCACCGCAGCAGCGGCAAGGGCGAACACCGCTGCCGAGAGCACTGACAAGCGGATGTCATGGTGGATTCCGTCTCGGATCCTCCGGTTCTGAAGATCCGACGATGCAGATTTGACACGGGAACGGCAGACACGAACCAGGTACCAACACCCTCCGGCAGCAAGGAAATAGCGAGCCAGGATGATCAGAAAAAACACAAGGCTGTCACCCCCGAAGGAATGCTCTGCCCATGTCCACCCGAACCCATCAAAAGCGGGGTGATCCTGAAGCGGTGGCTGGATGATTCCGATGCCGATATCGTTCGCTACGTTCTGAAATTTCAGGCTAGAGAGAAACAGGACCCCAAAGCTGCCGCAGTGATGCGGCATGTGTGGATCTGCCACCAAACCAACCACAGCTACACGCCAAGGTGTGGCAGGCAACTGGAGAGCGCCGCGACCGGACCCATGCTCCGTTTTCTGCTCAACGTCCTCTGTTTGTGCCGGGGGGCCTTGTGATGGGCCTGGGCCAGGGGCTGCTTTGTGACGATCATCGGCATCCCCTTTGGGATCCAGCACATCAAGTTGGCGCTGATCGCCCTGGCACCGATCGGGATGCAGGTGGTTCCGGGGCGCCGCTGAATGAACAGGGCCTTAAGAACTGGTCGGCCAGCGCCACGGGTTCACCGCTGCGGCTGCCACCCACCGACATGGGCAGTGGCTTCAATGGCATTGATGCCTACTGGTATCAGGACACAGCCAATTACGTGCGGCTGCAGCTGCCCTCAGGTCACAACGGCATCCTGATCGCTGGTGATGGGCAGCAGACGTTCAGCAAGATCCCCCTCTGCGGGACCGCTCCAACAGCCGACAACCACCTCGCCAATAAGGCCTACGTCGACAGCAAGACGGCTGCTGGCACCTACCTGCCGTTGGCCGGCGGAACGATGACGGGTGGCATCACCCTGCCCACCACGATTGCCAGCTTCTCGTACGGCAGCACGGGCTACAACTAGTTCGGTGGCAGTGGTGGCGTTGCCCTGCGCAGCAACACCACCAACCTGTGGACGACGACCTCAGCGAATACCACCTTCAATCAGACGATCGTTGCCCAGCCCACGGGTGGCGTGCAGATGGGTTCGGGTGGTTCCTTCCTGAAACGCGGCAGCAGCTCCACAAAGATTGCCGCCACGGGAATGATCGAACTGCCTGCTGATGCACCAGCGGCAGGGGAGGTGATCCGCAAGGACTACGCCGACAGCACCTACGCCACCAAGGTGGCGA
Source organism: Cyanobium sp. Alchichica 3B3-8F6 (assembly GCF_024346435.1). Taxonomy (NCBI): domain Bacteria; kingdom Bacillati; phylum Cyanobacteriota; class Cyanophyceae; order Synechococcales; family Prochlorococcaceae; genus Cyanobium; species Cyanobium sp. Alchichica 3B3-8F6. The sequence goes on from NZ_JAGQCZ010000006.1 coordinate 8,058, forward strand.
TGAGCGACGTCTTTGACGAACCGGCCGCCCTCAAGAGCGAAGTGGCTTCCCTCAAGGCTGCGGGGCGTGCTCTAGCCAGCCGACTGCCCCAGCCAGTCCCCGAGCCCGCTCGAGCCACAGAGCCAGGCCGGGCACGGCAGTATGTAACGAAGTTGTTACATGGCTCTCATGACTGTCGGGGAAGTCTTTCTGGAGTCCCTCTCCAGCGGCGTGATCACGGAACGAGAGATCTCCTGGGTTGCTTCCCAGCAGGGTGCCTTTGCCCGCCACGAGGAAGCCCTGGCGCTTCGGTTGGGTCGCTTGGTCGACGAGGGGCAGATCAACCTTGGCTGCCGCCTGCCTAGTCGTCTTGTCCAGCACAAGCTTGTGCTCAACGAATGGATCGAACCGCTGGGCCGGCGCCGCGGCATAGCAGCCGTCTGCGCCTGATACCGCAGCGGCTCGTATGACGCAAGACAACACACTGCAGTACTGGCAGAACATGCGCATCGCCATGGAAGCTGCCGGCGCAACCTCAAGTGCCATTTACAAACGCGCCGTGGCGATCACCCAGGGGCTGCCAGATCCCCTCGCAGCTCAGGATTCAGCTGAGGGCTAGCTGCTAGTCCCTCTCTGAATATTGGGGTTTCACCGCGTTGCTTTGGTGCAGCGGCCAACCTATGCCACCTGTTGCTCATCGCCCACGGATACTGGATGTCCCACCAGTTCAGAAGACTCACAAGCGGTGATCCAGCTACGCAGCAGCGGGTAGCGCTGAACCATCGCGGCATATTCAGCTGATTGACGGTAGGAGGCTTCCAGAAGCCGGTAGTCAAGGTCCGACTGCATGGACTGCTGCTCTCCGGAAACCAGCTCTGCTGTTAGCGCGAGATGCCTGCGGCCTGGTTGATTAGATGTCATGGAGATCAAACGGGCGCCAAGGGCTGTGGCAAGGCGCTCTGCAACAAGAGTGCCGGAGCCGGCTTGCCGTTGCTGCTCCTGTCAGTGGGAGCAGACAGAAGGCGTCACTGGTAGCCGGACGAACGACAGCGGAGCACCCCCTTGCGCCGCATGTTCACAACCTGTTACATTGGCGTTAACACTTCGTCGCAACCATGACTGAGTCCGCTTCTCGCTTCGGGTTTGTCGCTTTCGCTGAAACCTGGAATGGCCGTTTGGCAATGCTTGGTTTTGTGATCGGTCTTGGCACCGAGCTCCTGACAGGTCAGGGCATCCTTTCCCAAATTGGCCTGGGTTGAACGCCATGCAAACCGACTACACCGCTGCAATTTCGGTCGTTGCCCTGATCACCGCCGTGCTCTCGGCAATGACGATCTACGTGCTGAGCCGTCCTACGGACCTGGCTAAGAGGGTTGGATGATTTCTGCAATCACAGTTCTCCTTATCGGTGCCTGGATTGTTGGTGCTCTCAACCAGCCGGACCTAGCCGATTGAGCTTTTAGCTCTTGTTTGTTCAGCTTTCCAGCAATTGTTCCGCCACCCAAAGCCATGACCAACACTCCTTCTAACGACCAGACGCTCGATACCAGCGCCGAACAGCTGACCCTCATGGAGCAGCTCAAGCAAGTTGAACTGTTTAACGGCCGTGCAGCCATGCTTGGGATCGTCATCGGAGTCGTGGTGGAAGGCCTCACCGGTTTTGGTATTGCCCATCAGATCGGCCTTGGCGCCTTGGTTGATGGCTATGCCGCCTGCCGCACCCAATTCCTGCCTTTCTGCTTCTGAGCACCTTCAGGCTTTTGTTTTCTGACCCCTAGGTAATGCCTGGGGGTTTTTTTGGCGCCAATGGATTAACCGGCGTCCTCTTGCACCACCTGCTGGCCGGCTAGACGGACCAGCGCAGGGCTGCTCGAGCTTTTGCTGCTCTTCTTCCAACTGGATTAGCCACCAGGCTGCTGGATAGGCGGTTTTGATCAGCGCATCTAGAGGTGTGGCAGTGGGCACGGGCCTTTGCGAAATGCTCGAGCCGGAGCGAGGGGCTGGAGCAGGCAGGCTGCTACTTCCAGCTCGCAAGCGAGCAGAAGGGGCAATGGAACCCGACCAGGCGCGCATAGCGCAGGGGCTGCTCTTGCCAGACTTCCTATGAGCAGATCAGATCCCAACAGCAGGCGATTGGCTGTTGCTGCGAGAAGAGACTGAGCTGCCACGTTCGAGTTTCACAACCAATCAACAGTGCTCGCCATCCATGGCTTCATGTGCCGGATGCCGAGGCCAGAAGGCGCGCAAGCCACTGGTGAAACAAAGTGTCGCGGTTCAGCAGCAAAGGCGAATCGATCAACCACCAGGCGATCAGTGCCTCCAAGACGTATCGATGGAATCCGGTGGCACGGCCTACTGATCTAAGGACTGATTAGCAAGAAAGTATTTGATCATCTGTTCCATGCCCTTCTGCGTACGGCCATGGGGCATCAGACCTTGCTCGGCCCAGGCCCGATCAAGCTCTTGGCGCAGCTCCTCGGAAATCCAGCAGGACAGCATGACCTTGCCTTCCCGTGTGGAGGTGCAGTGGCGTTGAGGCGCGGACATGGGTACCAGATGTGCACATGTACACATCGTGCCTCAGCAAGGGAGCTGCGCCGTCGACATGGCCCGCGCCGATCGAGCAGAATGAGAACCGTTCTCGCTGATGGTGGTCCATGGTCCAGCAGGTCATCCAGGTCCCCGTCACCGTGCTCACCGGCTTCCTCGGCGCAGGCAAGACCACCCTGCTCAACCACATCCTCAGCAACCAGCAGGGGCTGCGCAGTGCCGTGCTGGTCAATGAATTCGGCGAGGTGGGGATCGACAACGAGCTCGTGGTGGCAACCAGTGATCAGATGGTGGAGCTCAGCAACGGCTGCATCTGCTGCTCGATCAATGGGGAGCTGCAGGAGGCGGTGCATCGGGTGCTCGAGCGACCCGAGCCACTGGATCTGATCGTGGTGGAAACCACCGGTCTGGCCGATCCGCTTCCCGTGGCCATGACTTTCATGGCCGGGGACCTGCGCGATCGGCTGAGGCTCGATTCGATCATCACCCTGATCGATGCAGAACACTTCAGCGCCACGGCCCTCGAGAGCCCGATCGCTCGCGCCCAGGTGGTGTATGGCGACATCCTTTTGCTCAACAAAGCCGACCTAGTGGATGAGGAACGGCTGAAAGAAGTTGAGGCCGAGCTGCGGGCAATCAAAACCGACGCTCGCATCCTGCGGGCCAGTCGTGGTGATGTTCCCCTGGGCCTGCTGCTGAGCGTGGGGCTGTTCGAAACCGATCGCCTGGCGGCGCTGAAGGCCACCGAGGACGCGCGCGAGGACGACCACGAGCATCACCACGAGCCTCACGATCACGCCCATCACCATCACCACGCCCATACGCCGGAGTTGGAGGGTTTCAGCTCCGTATCCCTGGCGGTAGATGCGCCGTTTGATCTGCGCCGCTTCCAGCACTTCCTCGACAACCAACTGCCCGACACGGTGTTCCGCGCCAAAGGGGTGCTCTGGTTCCGCGAAAGCGAGCGGCGCCACCTGTTTCATCTCTGCGGCAAGCGCTTCACGATCGATGACTCCGTCTGGCCCGATGGCTCAGAGCGCCACACCAAAGTGGTGGTGATCGGCAAGGGCATTGACCAGGCAACGCTTAAGGCCCAGCTCGAGGCCTGCGTAGCGCTGCCATGAGCCAGACCCTGCTGATCTCCGGACCGCCTGGCTGCGGTAAAACCAGCTGGATCCTGAACCGGCTCCAGAACCATCGAGGCCCATGCGGGTATCTGCGGCTGGCCGGCTACCCCGACGAAGGGCTCGCCCAGGCGCCTGACGGCGGTATCGATCTGGCCTACCTGCAGGACCAGTGCCCGAGGCTGCTGGATCTGACCGATCTCGATCAGGCCCTGGCACCAAGGCCGGAGCACCTTCTGGCGCTGATTGAACTGCCCCAGTTCCAGCCGCCGGCGGAATCGGGTCTTGGTGGGGTGGACCGGCGCGTGATTCCCCAACTGGAGGCCTTGCATCTCAGGCCCGACGAGCATTTGCACTTCGGGAGAGACACCGCCTTACCCCGCCAGGACACCCTGGATTTCAGCAGTTTGCAGGCCTGGCAAAGGAACCTCGCTGGGAGTGTGTGGGATCCGGCCAGCCTGAGCAGTTTTTGGTTTGAACTGGTGAACGGCGCCTATGGCGATGTGTACCGCGCCAAGGCCCTGATGAACCTGCCCGATGGCCGGGCCTTTTTCTGCAACTGGATGGTGAGCCAGGAGGGCTCCCAGTTTCTGCCCTTGCAGACGATCGCCCCGCCTGACTGCCGCCCGGAGCGACTGTCGCGCCTCGTTGTGCAGGGCAAGGATCTCGATCCCGGCGCCATCGAGCGAACCCTCGCCGACTGCCTGCTCAGCGAGGCCCTGCCCCATCCATCCCCTGCCGCCTGATCGCCATGGCCCATGCCGTGATCTCCTGCCTGCACGCCAACCACGCCGCCCTGGAGGCCGTGCTCGCCGACATCGACCAACAGGGCATCGACACCATCACCTGCCTGGGCGATCTGGTGGGCTACGGCCCCCAGCCCAATGAGGTGGTGGAGCTAATTCGTCAGCGCGCCATTCCCACCTGCCAGGGCTGCTGGGATGAGGACATCATCGAAGGCCTCAACGCCTGCGACTGCAGCTACCCCTCCCAGCTGGCGGAACGGCGAGGCCATCTGGCCCATCAGTGGACGGCCGAGCAGCTGAGCGAGGAGAACAAGGCCTTCCTCGCCAGCCTGCCGATGTCCTTGCGACGCGATCGGCTGCTGTTCGTCCATGGCAGTCCCAACAGTCAGCACGAATATCTGCTGCCCAACATGGATGCCTTCGCGGCGCTGGAGCGGGTCGAAACCGCCGGAGCCGACACCTTGTTCTGTGGTCATACCCATCATCCCTATGTGAGGGAGCTGCGGGATGGATCGATCAGGGTGCGCGTGCAGGAAGGTGTAGCCAGCGGCGGCCCATCCGTAGAAAGAGAAATCAATTTGCCGGTGCGCCGCATCATCAACGCCGGCTCGGTGGGTGAGCCGCGCCATGGCAACACCAACGCCACCTATGTGGTTCACGACGAAGCAACGGACAGCGTGGAGATCCGGGAGGTGACCTACGACGTGGAGCGCACCTGCCGGGCCATCGTCGAATCCGGCCTTCCGGCGATCTTCGCGTGGCGCCTGCGCCATGGCTTCGAGTACGCCGAGCGGGCCGATGACGCCAGCCACGTGTGTGAGCGCTGATGGCACGCTGGGCCCTGATCAGTGGTTTGCGCGGTGATCTGGAGGTCTATGAGGCCATCCAGGAAGAACTGCGGCAGACCCGGCGGGTGGACACCCTGTTTGTGCTGGGGGATGTGATCGGTCCGGCGCGTAATTGCGATGCCCTGCTGAGCCGGTTGCAGCAGCCGCGTCGTGGCGAGCTGCAGCCGCAGTGCCTATTTGGCTGGTGGGAGGACCAGCTGCTGGCCGAACGGGGATACCGGGGCGGGCGGCGAGCCGATGCCCTGCGCCTCAGCCAGGGGGAGACGGCCGTGGATGCCCTGCTCCAGGCCGTGGATCCCGGCCACATGGGCTGGCTGGCGGAGCTGCAGTTCGGCTTCATCGAGCTCGACTGCGCCCTGCTGCATGCCAGCTCGGCCACCGTGGAAGACAGCCTGGGCCCGGACAGCTCACCGCTGTTGTTGCTTGATCGGCTCACCCGCATGGAGGTGAACCGGCTGTTCACGGCGCGCAGCGGCCAGCAGTTCAGCATCGAACTCACTGGCGGCGGCATTGAGTCGCAGGTGCGGGATCTGGAGGGCCAACGGCACCAGCAGCAGAGCGTTCCCAAGCGCCAGGTGATCGGCATCGGGGCTGGCGTCAACTACACCATCTACGACCCCGGCACTGATCGCTTTGACTTTCTTACCGCCGGCAGCAGGTCCCAGGAGCGGGCACGGGGGTTCGCGTGACGGCACGGCTCAGCGTGATTCTGGGCAGGCAGTTGCTGGCCCACGCCTGACTCAGAACCGGAAAGTCACCCCCGTGCCGATGTGGTGCTGCCAGCCACGGCCCCAACCATCGCCCCCTTGGCTGCTGTAGATCGGCTTCCAGTGGGCGAACAAGACTGTGCCGGGACTCACAGGCACTTCCAGTGCCAACTCACCACCCCAGTCGGTGCGGCTGGAAAGGCCTGAGTAGCTGCCGGGGCTATAGAAACGCGGCCCCCCAGTAAGGGTCACATTGAGCTTGTCAACATTGAATCCAAATCCCAGCCATGGGTCTGTGTAGTTGCCAATGTAGGTGCCATCAGATTCCCAGCCCGTACGATTTTCCAGGGATAGAAAAAAGCCATCGGCAATGGTTTCGAGGCCATCGCCCAGGGCAAAATTCACATCGCCATCCCCCAGGGCCCACACCACGCCAACCCCCACCTCATTCTTGAGCCCCTTGACATCTTCCCCCTGGTTGCGGGTGACGTAATAAGGCTTCCATTCGGCCATGAATGAGAGACGATCGTTCGGGGCATAGCGGGCCTGCAGCTGCCCCTTGATGTCGACGCGCTGGAAAGGGGCACCGCCATGGCCCTCAGCTACATCGTGGTCGTCGTGGTCATGGTCGTCGTCGCCAGCATGGTCGTCGTGCTCGTCGTGGTCATGGTCGTCGTCGCCAGCATGGTCGTCGTGGTCATCGTGTTGATGCACCCGGCCATAGAAATGTTCAGCTTCCCCCCACACAAAGGCCGGGCCGATCATGGCTTCGATGGCAAAACTGCCCCGATTGGGCAGCCCCCACTCCATCACCACACCAATCAGGCCATCGATGGCGTAGTGGCGGGGACGATCCTCCAGGTTGTTATCCAGGCCGGCATGGCCCTCGATGGTGAGCACCGGGGCCATTAGAAACTCGCCGGGGGCAAGCTCAGCGCCGCCGGCGGCGCCATGGGCCCGCACCGGAGCGGGCAAGGCGCAGGCCAGGGCAATCCCAGCTGGGGCCAGCAGAAAAAGCGGCAGAGCCAACGGGGATGGGCGAAACAAAGGCATGGCTGATGCAGGCAAAACTGGGGTGTTGGAGGCTGGGGTGCCTGGCGCGGTGGGGACTGATGCGGCGACCCGGGTCAGCGGATGGCAGCCCAGCGCTGGGCGAGCTGGTCGGCAGCGGCGCGATCGCAACGCCCGCCCTGGCCATTTACAAAGGTGCAGACATTGCCCGTGGCGGTCTGCACGGTGGAGCGCCCTGGCGCCAGGCCATCGGCCACCAGGGGGGTGGGATTCACCGGCACCCCGCTACTGCGACTAACCCGCCGCAGGGTTTTCGACACCGGCGATGATTCGGCGAACAGCTGACGGGTGCCCGATTCCTGGATTGCCTTGGTCATCGCGGCGAGAGTGGCGGGCCGCAGCGCGCCAGCAGTTGTGTAGGCATCCAGCAGGGGCAATTCCCGGATGCCGTAACGCCGCGCAAAGCTGCTGAATGCACGGTGTTCAGTAACCAGAACTCGTGTGGACTCAGGCACGGTGCGGATCTGAGCACCTGTCCAGTTGCCAAGCCCATCCAACACAGCGCGAGCAGCTTGGCTGCGCTGCCGCACGCCCGAAGCTGCGCTACTTGGCAATAGTGCGATCAAACGCTCTTCCACCACTGACACCATGGCGGCGACCTGGCTGCTGTTGTGCCATACGTGCGGATCACGGCCGGGGCTTTCCGGCACAGCCAGCTCCGCCACCGCCACCCGCGAAGCCGAGATCTTCACCCGTTGCAGGGCAGGGGTAAGTCCATAGCCATTGACCAGCACCAACTTGGCCTCGGCCAGGGCCTGACGATCCCGGGGGCGCAGGACCGCCTGATGGGGATCGGCGCCGGCCGGGATCAGGCAGAGCACCTTGACCTGCTCGGCAGCGAGGGTGCTGGTGAGGTCACACAGCACACCATCAGCGGCTACCACCATCGGAGCCGGGGCAGCAGCGGCAGGGGGCAGGCAAGCAAGCAGGGTGACGAGAGCCGACGCCGGCGCACCCAGCAGCCCCGGGCGACACACCCGACTGACAAAAACCACGGACATCAGCACCCTGCAGCACAATGAGAATGATAACGATTCTCATTCATTGCCAGGCACAATGGGTGCCACATGGGGCACTGGCCCCGCTGTTTCTTGGCTCCGCCCGTGGATGCGCCCTTACTTCAGGCTCGCCAGCTCGCCTTTGGCTACGCCAAAACCGCCGTTCTGCGGTCCATCAACCTGGATGTCACGAACGGTTCATGCACCCTGATACGGGGTGACAACGGGGCCGGCAAATCAACCCTGCTGCAGCTGCTGCAAGGCAAATTGCAGCCCACCGCAGGCTGGGTGCGCCTATGCGGCCGCCCCCTTAAAGGCCAGCGGAGGCGACTGGCCCTGGTGCCCCAGGCCCCAAGCCTGCGCTGGCACTACCCAATCACCCTGGCCGGCTTGGTGGGCCTGGGCTGCGGCGGCCACCCCCAACGCAGCCACACCGCCCTGGAGCAGGTGGGTCTGGCCGCCTTGGCCAAAGCCCCGATCGCAAGCCTCTCGGGCGGCCAGCGACAACGGGCCCTGATCGCCCGCGCCCTGGCCCGTCAGGCGGCCGTGCTGCTGCTCGATGAACCCTTTGCCTGCCTTGACAACCGCAGCCGCGAGCAGCTCGGCGCCCTGATCCAGGCGCTGGCGGCTGATGGAACGGCGGTGGTTCTTACCGCCCACGGGGATCTACCAAGCAGCCTGGAGCAGGTGCCGCAAATGCACCTAGAGCACGGCCAGCTGGGGCCTGGGGATCGGCAATGAACGTGTTGATGGAGCCCTGGTGGCTGATTCCCTTCCTCCTGGCCGGGCTGTGTGGCCTGGTGTGCCCCCTGCTGGGCACGCTGTTGGTGGTGCAGCAACGAGTGCTCACCACGAATCTAATGGCCTACGCCGTATTGCCCGGCGTCGTGATAGCCAAGGCCCTTGGCTTGCCGGAGCTGCTGGGTGGCATGAGCGGGGCCATCGGTGCGGTGCTCCTGGCCGAGCTGCTGATGGCGGGCCGCCCCTCCGGCAGCGGCCAGGCGGAGGCCGTGCTCAACACCGTGTTGGCCGCCAGCCTCGGACTGGGGGTGCTCCTGGTCCAGGGCCTGGAATTGCCGGTGGATCTCGATGGCCTGCTGTTCGGCGATCTGCTGGTGGCAGGCCCCGCAGACCTGCTGCGCCTGCTAGCGGCCCTGGCCCTACTCCTACTGGTGCTGCGGCTGCGCTTCCACCAGCTGCAGTGGCTGGGGCTAGACCCGGAGGGCGCCGCTGACATCGAACTGCCGCTGCGCGGCCTGCGGCTGCTGATGGCCGCTCTCACGGCCCTGGTCGTAGTCAGTGCCACCGCCGCCGTGGGCCTAGCCCTGGTGATGGCGCTGATCTGCGCCCCTTCTCTGGCAGTTCTTTCACGCGCCGAGAGCTTGGCTCAGGCCCTACGCCTGGTAGCCGGGCTGGGCGTGGGGGTAGGCGTCACCGGCTGCGGCCTAGCGCTGGGATTCAACCTGCCTCCCGGGCCCCTGATGGCTTGCTTCTGCTTGCCACTGCTGTGGCTGAAGCCAGCACCCCGCTCCTGGGACTGAGCTGGCTCACCAGCAGCGCCGCCAGAAAGCCCAGGAATTGCACGATCACCACACACGGACCGGAGGGCAGGTTGGTGAGGCCGGAGCCCAGTAGGCCAAGCAAGGCACAGCCACCGCCCAAGGTGGCTGAGGCGAGGGCATAGAGCGGGAAGTGGCGGCTCACGAGCCGCCCCCCGCAGGCCGGAATCACCACAAAGGCGCTGATTAACAGCACCCCCACCGCCTTGATTGACACCGCCACCACTACCGCCAGCAGCACGATGAAGATCAGGCGGTGACGGTTGGCTCCCACCCCGAAGGCTCCGGCGAGATCGCTGTTGAGGGTGAGCAGCACCTGGGCCCGCAGGCTCAAGGCGAGATAGAGCAAGGCACCGAGCAACAGCACCGCGATCACCGTCAGATCGCTCCAGCTGATGCCGAGGATGTCGCCGAACAGCAACTGCTGGATGCCGCCGCGATAGGCCTCCACCAGGCTCAGCGCCACCACCGCAAAGGCCAGAGAGGTGGAATACACGATGTTCAGCAGGGCGTCTGCCGGTAGGCCGCTGCGGGCCACCAGCTGGTTCACCAGCAGGGCGAACACCACCGCGAAAGGGATCAGCACCAAGGTGGGATTGACCCCCAGCAGGATTCCCAGGCTGATGCCCAGCAGGGCGGAATGACCGAGGGCATCGCTAAAGAACGAGAGCTGACGCAGCACCGCGAAACTGCCCAATAGCCCACCTAGGGCGCCGGTAAGCAAGCCGCCGAGCAGAGCCCGCTGCATGAACGGCTGGCCAACAATCTCCAGCAATCCTGCGGCATCAACCATGGCCAGCAATCCCGGCATGGTTATGGCGGTAAGGCACCACATTGGGGCCATAGAGCTCGGCCAACCGCGCTGGGCTGAGGGCATGGTCGGGGGCACCGCTGCAACGCAGGCGCCGATTTAGGCACAACACCTGATCACAGCTGCGGCGCACCATCTCCAGATCGTGCGACACCTGCAGCACGGTCCAGCCTTCCTGGCGACGCAGGTCCAGCAGCAGCTCCTGGAACTGCTCGCTGCTGGGGGCATCGAGACCGGCCTGCGCCTCATCGAGCACCAGCAGCTGACGGGGCCGCACCACACAGAAGGCCAGCAACACTCGCTTGAGCTGGCCACCGGAGAGCTCGCTGAGCCGGCGATCCTCCAGGTCCTGGCAGCCGGTGCGCTCCAGGGCACGGAGCATGGCCTTGGTTCGGCGCTTGTTGCCCAGCCAGGCCAAGCTCAGGCCTGGTTGATCAAAGCCAAAGCCCACGAATTCGCCCACCGTGAGGGGGAAGCGGCCCTGCAATGCCAGGCTCTGGGGCAAGTAAGCGATCTGGGCACGCACCGAACGGGGCAATTCACCCGCCGGACCCAGCGCATGGCCAAGGATCTCCACGTTGCCTGAGGCCCTGGGAAGCAGACCCAACAAAGCAGCTACCAGGCTGCTCTTGCCGGCACCGTTGGGACCCACCAGGGCCGTGTCAGTTTCGCGGGCGAGCTGAAAGCTCACCTGCTCCACAGCCAGCTGCTCGCCACGGCGAACACTCAGGCCATCAACCGACAGCACTGGGGCGTTGTCTGTCATTGGCCGAAGGCTTGGCGCAGATCAGTCACGTTGTGGCGCATCAGCTTCAGATAGGTCGAGGGATCGCGCGAGGCATCCTCCGTGGCTGTCTCCATCGGATCAAACACCACCACCTTCACCCCTAGATCCTTAGCCAAGGCATTAAAGGAGCGGTTGCCTTCCTGGGGTTCGCTCAGCAGGGCCTTGAGCTGGCTGGTCTTCACCGCGGCCGCCACCCGCTGGAGATCAGCCGGTGCTGGATTGAGCTCGGGCACATCCACCAGGTAATCAGCTTTGAGCCCATAGCGCTGGGCGAAGTAGGGGGCGAAGTCGTGGAAAGCCACAAACGTTTTGCCCCGATAGGGCTCAAGTTGGCTGGCGATGTCGCTGTTGAGCTGCTTCAGCTCGGCGGTGTATGCCGCTGCGTTGCGCTTGTAACCCTCAGCGCAACTGGGGTCGGCCTTCACCAGACCGTCGCGGATCGTCTCCACCTGCTGCACCGCCCGCAAGGGATCCAGCCAGATGTGGGGATTCACAGCGCCGTGAGCATGGCCATGCCCATGGTTGTGCTCCTCGCCTTGGGCGGCGTCATGGTGATCCGTTTCCAGCGTGGCGACGCCGCTGCTGGAATCGATCACCTGCAGCTGTGAATTGCCGGCGGAGGCCACGAGCTTGTCGAGGAAGCTCTCCATCTCCAAGCCGTTTTTCACCAGCACCCTGGCCTGGCGCAGGGCGCTCAGGTCTCCGGGCTTGGCCTGGAAATCGTGGGGGCCAGTGCTGGGCGGGATCAGGGCGGTGACCGTGGCGCAATCCCCAGCCACTGCACGGGTGAACAGGGTGATCGGCAGGAAGGTGGTGACCACCGGCAGCTTGGCGCCGCTGGAGGAACTCTCAGCCTTCTGCTGGGGCGCTCCGCAGGCCGCCAGAAGCAGCGAGAGAGTGATCGCCCCTGCGCGGGTCAACAGAACGTGGATGGGCGCCATCGGTAGATAAGACGGAGACAGGAGGCAACCAGGGCGACAGCGGGCCGCCAAGGATGAGAACCATTCTCACTCTAGCGGTGATCGGCGGGCCTGCCACAGCAGTTCGCGCCATGGGATACCGCGTGCGCCCAGGCTGTCCTGCAGGGCATCCAACAGCGCCAGGGCGCAGGCCAGGTCATCCGTCCCTGGTGGCCGCTGCCATTGCTGAGCAAGCGCTTCAGTTGCCTGATGCAGCTTCGCTAGCGGCTCCTGAACGGGGCTGGCGACCAGATCCAGCAGGCGCTGGTGCGCACGATCACTGAGGGCATCCGCCGGTGGAGCGAGTGCCGCCGGACCACCTCCTGTTGGGGTGGCACCGGTCTCGTAGAAGCAACCCCTCGCCCCGGTATGGCAGGCCACATCGCCAACCTGCTCGACGCTCAGCAGGAGGGCGTCGGCATCGCAGTCGTAGCGAAACCCCCGCAGCAGCTGGAGGTGACCACTGGTGGCTCCCTTGTGCCACAACTCCTGGCGCGAGCGACTCCAGTAGTGCACCTGGCCGGTCTCAAACGTTGCTAGCAGCGAGGCCCGGTTCATCCACGCGAGCATCAGCACCGCACCATCGAGCCAGTCCTGGGCGATGGCAGGGATCAAGCCATCGCTGTTGAAACGCAGGTGGTGGATGCAGGCGACGGGCCACTGATCACTCGCGTTCATGGCCTGGCCTCCTCGCCTGGATCGAGGGGCCACAGCACCCAACCACCCTCGTCTCCGCCAGCGGCCAGGGCCTGGCCATCGAATCGCCAGGCCACGCTGGTGAGCGGCTGGCCATCGAGTTCGAGCACCTGCAGCAGGGAGCCGGCTTCGCTCCAGAGAGCCGCGGTGCCATCCCGTGAAGCCGTGACGATCGGGGCCTCGACAGGACCACAGGCCAGCGCCGCGATCCGATCCAGATGAAAGGGCAGCAGCACGGCGTTCCAGTCCTCCAGGTCATCTCCATGACCAGACCACAGGACGGCGGCTTCTGCGGCCGCCACAAGCAGCACGTTCTGCCCGTTGGGCCATCGCCCCAGCGCCAGGGCGTGGATCTTGCCGGGAAGGTCACCGACGCCAAGCATGGGTTGCTGCAGATCTCGCCACAGCACCAGGCGCCGATCCACGAGGCCCGCCGCCAGCCAAGGCGGATCCACGCCCCACACCAGCTGCAGCACGGCCGAGCCCGTTGCCAGCTGCTGGGGCCGTGGTGTACGCGCTGATCCCAGTGGCAGGCTCCAGATCCACACGCCCTGGCCGGTGCCCACCGCTAATTGGTCGCCCGCAGGGCTCCAGCTCAGGGCCATCACCGCGCCTCCCGGGCTGCACAGCGGCGGCAACCAGACCTTGTCCTCGCTGTGCCAGATCCAGAGTTCTGATCCCCTAGCCACGGCCAACAGGGGGCCAGCCGGCTGCCAGGCCAGCTGATCGATCCAGCCCCCGACTGCCGGCACGGTGACCTGCAGCGGCACCTCACCGTCCAGGCACCAAAGCGAAAGCGCGCCAGATTCGCCGCCCGCGGCAAGCCAGCGGCCACAGCTGGAGAACCCCAGGGCGTCAAAGCCCTGAGCAGCAGTTTCACCGGCTTCGTGCAGGGGCCAATCCACGCCAGCGGTGAAATCAACGAGGATGAAGTCTCCAGATGAGCTGGCGACAGCCAATTGGGCTGCCCGGGGTCTCCAGGCCAAGCCAGTGACGCAGCCCTGAATAGTGCCGCGAAGCTGCTGGCTCACCGGCCCCTTGGTCGTCGGCTCCGCCAGACCTGAGCATTCAGTCATCACGGCTCATCGTGCTGTGCTCCAGCAATTGATTCAGCTGCCAGCGACGCGCGTCGTGGGGATCGGGGGCCAGTTCGCCGACCAGCTCTCGGGCCAGGTGCTCGACCATCGGCGGCCACTCCACCTGGCCGGTGCGCTCGAGCAGAACCTCCACCGAGAGCAGCCACGCCTGCAGCACCCGCAGATCGCTCAGAACCTGCTGCCGGCCGATGATCCGCCGCTCCAGAGAGGGTGGCTCGCTGGCCAGTTGCTGCACAACGGCCGTCGTCAGGCTTTGCATCGCCTGGATGCAGGCCCAGAGCTGCTCCTGCTGCCCCCTCAGGCTGCCCCGGCGGCGCAGCAACCCATCGTGGAGCCGATCGAACCGTGCCTGCTCTTCAGCTGAGGGTTCCTGCTCCCAGGGGTCCTGCTCAGCAAAGTCCCGCCCATCCAAGGTCATCAGATCAGCAATGGGTCAGACCCTCGTCGCAGGGGCAGTGGCACGGTTCTCACGAAGGAACGAGAATCGTTCTCATAGAGTACCGCGCTGATTCGGGTCGGTCCCGGCGATGCAGCAAGTGGTTCCCTCATGCCAGGGGCAAGGCCCTAGCGCTATTACAGGATCAGCGCCGGTGCTGACCGTGGCGTTGCAGGCCGGCGAACTGCGAGGCGGGCGGCGAACGGAACGGCAGCTGCTCTCCTTGGCAGTGGGCCAGGGCGTCCTGCCCCCCTGGCTGGAAAAGGAATTGGCCTCCATGAAGCCCGGCACGCTGAGGCGTTGGCGCCTGGGGCCTCGCGAGCGGCCACCCATTCTGGAGGGCCATCCCTGGCTGTCTCGCAACGGCCTGATCTGGCTGGAGGTTGAAGTACTGGAGGCACGCCAGCCGTCGCTGCCGGACAAGGGACCCAGCGGCTGCGCCCTGATCAGTCAGAGCGACGTTCAGTTGTTGTTCGAACGCTGGAACAAGGCGTTGCTGAGCCAGGATCCGAAGCAGGTGGCGCGCCTGTACAGCCGTGATGCGCTGCTGCTTCCCACGCTCTCGGATGAACCGCGCACCGACCACGACAGCATCGTGGATTACTTCAGTCACTTTTTACAGAAGAGCCCCCATGGCGAAATCAGCCAGCGGGAAATCCTGATTGGCTGCAACATGCTTCAGGATGCGGGGCTCTACACCTTTCGGTTTGCCGATGGCAGCAGCGCGGAAGCGCGCTACAGCTTTATCTACGTCTTCGAGGACGGGGAGTGGAAGATCTCGCATCATCACTCCTCGTTACAGCCCGAATCGGCTGACTGACACGCGCGACTGATGGTGACGTCACCCTTGCGTACGTGGCTGGGGCAGCTGCTGTTGCTGCTCATCCGTGGCTATCAGATCCTGATCAGCCCGCTGCTGGGGCCGAATTGCCGCTTCACCCCCAGCTGCTCTCAATACGCGATCGAAGCAATTGAGATCCATGGACCCTGGCGGGGCTGTTGGCTGGCGCTCAGCCGGCTGGGTCGCTGCCACCCGTTTCACCCTGGTGGCTACGACCCGGTGCCACCTGGTGCGGATCAGCCAAAGCCGCTGCCGGAGGAACTGCGCTGACGCTCACGCGCCGGCACCGCCACCGGCCACAACCACCAGCGCCCGTTGGCATCGCCGGCGGCCAGATGCCGTCCATCCGCTCGCCAGGCCAGAGCGTTGAAGCCGCTGCCCTGCCCCTCGATGGGCTGCATC
The DNA here is from genome assembly GCF_024346435.1 of Cyanobium sp. Alchichica 3B3-8F6. Lineage (NCBI taxonomy): Bacteria > Bacillati > Cyanobacteriota > Cyanophyceae > Synechococcales > Prochlorococcaceae > Cyanobium > Cyanobium sp. Alchichica 3B3-8F6. The sequence continues at coordinate 23,669 of NZ_JAGQCZ010000006.1, forward strand.
AGCTGACCCCGCCCATCCCAGAGCGCCACAGTGCCGTCGCTGGAGGCACTGGCCAGCAGGGTGCTGCCGGGCGCAAAGGCCAGCGCATTGACGCGTTTTTCGTGCCACAGCAACTGTTCGGGTTGCCAGGCCTTGGCCCCCTGTTTCACCTGCGTCCACAGGATCACGGCCTCTGCGGCAGAACTAGCGAGCAGCGGGGCCAGGCGGCCGGGCTGCTCGCTCCAGGCCAGCTGGCGCACCTTGGCGGGGAAACCGCTGAACTGCCAGGGCTGGCCTTGGCAGCCCTGCGGCCACACCAGTAAGGAGCGATCCAGCATCCCGCAGGCCAGCTGGTGACCCGGCCCTGAAAAAGCCAGGGCAAGACCCGCAGATGCGATGGCATGGCGCAGCGGCGGATCCGACGGCGAGCTCAGACATGGCTGCCAGAGCACCAGCTCACCGTGGCAGCTGGCAGCCAGTTGCACCCCATCGGCGCTCCAGGCCAGGGCCTGGATGGTTCCAGGCAATTCCAGCGGTGGATCAAGCCACTGACGAGCGGCCCCATCCCAGAGCCGCAGCTCGCGCTCGGCCGCCACTGCCAGCAGCAAACCACCCGGCTGCCAGGCCGCCGCATCGATCCAGCCGCTGCCCAGCGGGATGGGATCCATGGCCAGCGGCCGCACTCCAGTGCCACCTAGCTCCCAGAGAAGCAGCTCGCCGGCCTGGCCAGCGGCCATTAGGAACTGGCCATTGCCGCTGAAACCCACCACGTCAAGGCTGCTGTCATGGTCGCCCCGCAGCAGCTCCTCACAGCCGGCGCGGAAATCGAGCAGCAGCAATTCACCACCGGTGCTGGTGATGGCTAGAAACTCACCATCAACCGACCAGGCCATCGCCGAGATCGGCTGCTGCAGATCACCGCAGAGCCGTTCGCTCTCCAGGGTTGCCTGAGCCATCGCCTGCTCAGGCCACACACGCCAGGAAGCTGGCTCGCAGGGCCTCAGCATCGAGATTGCGGCCGATGATTACAAATTCGCTGCGGCGCCGCTCACCGGCTTTCCAGGGGCGATCGAAATCGCCATCAACCAGCATGTGGACCGACTGCAGCACATAGCGCTCATCCTTGCCAGCCAGCTGGATGATGCCCTTCATGCGGAACAGATCCGGCCCGCGGCTGCTCACCAGCTCCGAGATCCAGCTACCCAACTTCTCCATATCCATGGGCCGCTCCTCCACTAGGGCCACAGAACCCACGGCATCGTCGTGCTCATGGGCGTGCTCATCCACCAAAAAGCCCGGATCGAGACTCAGGGCCCGCTCCAGCTCGAAGGCTTCCACCCCCAGCAGCTCCTGCATCGGCACCTCCGCGTTGTGGCTGGTGAGCAAGCGAGCCACGGGGTTGATGGCGCGCACGCGCCGCTCGATTGCAGCGCGCTCGGCGTCGCTCACCAGATCGGCCTTGTTGAGCACCAGCACGTCGGCAAAGGCCAGTTGCTCCTGCACCTCTTCCGTATCCCAGTGCTGCTCCACGTGTTTGAGATCCACCAGCGTCACCACCGCATCGAGCCGCAGCTCATCGCGCAGGTCTTCATCCACAAAGAAGGTCTGGATCACCGGGGCTGGATCAGCCAGGCCGGTGGTTTCGATCACCAGATGGTCAAAGCGGTCGCGCCGTTTCATCAGGTTGCCGATGATCCGGATCAGATCACCGCGCACGGTGCAGCAAATGCAACCGTTGTTCATCTCGAAGATCTCCTCATCGGCATCCACCACCAGCTGGTTGTCGATGCCCACCTCGCCAAACTCGTTGACGATCACCGCCACCTTGAGGCCGTGCTCGTGGGTGAGGATCCGGTTCAGCAGGGTGGTCTTGCCGGCACCGAGGTAACCGGTGAGCACGGTCACTGGCAGGCGCTCGGCGGCGGGAACGGGGCTGGAGAAGGCCATGGCCAGGCTGGGTCGGGCCCAAGAGTGAGAATGGTTGTCGTTCTAGCAGCGGCGGCAGCCCGGGTCAGTGCCGATGGCTTCCACGATTCCCCTCCCCAGACAGCAGCGTCTGCTCCAGCTGCTCCGGCTGGCGGAAGGCGAACTAAGCGCCCAGGAGCTGCATCAGCGGTTGAGGGATGCCCAACAAGGCACGGGGCTGGCCACCGTGTATCGGGGGCTCAAACTGCTGCAGCAGGCCGGCCTGGTGCGCTGCCGCAAGCTCTCCAGCGGCGAAACCGTCTACGCCCCGCTGGAACGTGACGAGCATCACCTGATCTGTGTGCAGTGCGGCTCCAGCCAGCCCTTGCCGCTCTGCCCCCTTGGCACTAGCAGCCTGGGCCTGAATGCGGTGCTGCTGCAGGGGTTTAGGCCGTTGTTTCACACCTTCGAAATCCACGGACTCTGCAGCCGCTGCCAGCAAGTCGAGGTTGGGCTGGATGGCTGACCTAGTGATTGTCGGCGCCGGTCCCCAGGCTCTCACCCTCTGCTGTCTGTTGCTGCAGAAGCGCCCCAGATGGCGGCGCCGACTGCGAATTGTTGATCCCAGCGGCACCTGGCTGACCCGCTGGCAACAGCAGATGGAGTGCTACGAGATTCCATGGCTGCGCTCACCCTCGCCCCATCACCCCCATCCGAACCCCCATGCCCTGAGGAACTTTGCGCACTTGCAGCAGCGCAACCGCCAGCTGGAGGGTCCCTATGGCCTCCCCCACACCGGTCTCTTTGGGGACTTCTGCCGCCAGGTCATCAGCGAGTACCAGCTGAATGAGGGTGTGCTGGCCGCGAGTGTGGAGCGCATCCGGCTTCCCCAGGTGGGAAGCGGCCAGATGCAGCTGGCACTGAGCGATGGCTCAACCATGACCGCCGGCAGGTTTGTGATCGCCACAGGTAGCGGAACGCCTCAGTTGCCCTTCTGGGCCGGGGCCATTTCTGGCAACCATCCGCCAGAAGCCCTGCAGCACAGCGACAGGATCCATCTCCCGTCGCTGCACTCACTGCAGAGCCAACGGATCCTGATCGTGGGCGGCGGGCTCACCAGTGCCCATCTGGCCCTGGGCGCGCTGCGGCGGGGTGCGCTGGTGCATCTGCTCTGTCGCCGGACCCTGAAGCACAAGTCCTTCGATGCCGATCCAGGCTGGCTCGGGCCCAAATACCTCAAGGCCTTTCATGCCGAACCCTGCATGCAGCGGCGTCATCGGCAGGTGCTGGAGGCCCGCGACGGTGGCTCCATCACCCCGGAAACGGCCGCCCAGCTAAGGCAGGCCCAACGAGGAGGCGCGCTTCAGCTTCACGAACACTGCGAGGTGCATTCAGCGCGATGGTGCGCCAGTCACTGGTCTGTGCGCTGCACCGATGGCCATGGGCTTGAGGTCGATCGGATCTGGCTCGCCACAGGGCACCGCCAGGGCGTCAGCCAGCAGCCGCTGTTGCGGCAGCTTCAACAGCAGCGTCCGATCGACTTGGTGAATGACTGGCCCGTGCTCGCCGCCGACCTGAGCTGGCCAGGCAGCGCCGTGCATGTGATGGGTGGTCTCAGCGCCCTGCAAATCGGCCCTGCTGCCCGGAATCTGTTCGGCGGACGGGAGGCAGCCCAGCGCATCTGCCGGGCCGTGATCAAACAGTGATCAGCTCCAACCAGTAGCGAAAAGCCCCGAGGGCCCGCAGACCCACCGGGGCAAGGGGCCGGAGCCCCAGGGCCTCAGAGCACCGCCACGGTGCCGAGGCGCCGGGCCTGGAGGTCGCGGGCCAGCTGATGGACCAGCTGCGCCGGAATGAAGCGGGGCTTCTTTACGGGGTGACCGTGACGGTCACAGAAGACCGTGATGCGCTCGGCATCGGGCGCCTTGATCCCGCCGGGATAGACGCATACCGCTAGCTGGCGGATTTTGTAGCGGGGAAAAGAGGTGGCCATCACGAGGAAGGCGAGGGACACTCGCGTCAGGCCCTGGCTTGCTCCAGGAGGCAAGGACCGCGTCGCACCGAGGTGCGCTGGCTGAAACCGCGGCCCGGCCTGATCCTTGCCGCCAGGGGTGGGATGGGGCAGCTGCTGAACGGCCGGAGCCGGCTTGCGCTGCCTGGTGCTGCTGGAGCGGAGCAGCTTGGAAGTGGCTTGCATCGCAGGAAGGAGAAAAAACGCCCCCCTCCCGCGCTCATCCAGCCGCCGGGTCAAGGCCGCCCGCTGCGCAGCCAAACGGGCGCTCGCCTTGGCCTTGACGCTGCGGCACTACCAGCCCAGGACCTGATCTGGGTGCTGGCCCCTGGGCGAACCATCTGGGAAGTGCTCTCCCCTGCGGTGCACCACTACTGACCCTGAACTCCAGTGGGTCAACAGGGGAAAGAAAGCCGGGACTAGGCCCCCGGCAGGGCCTGAGCTTTTGGGCCCTGGGCCCTAGACCAGGGCGTGCCTCTGGACCTCGAGCGTGCAGCGATGCAGCAGCTCCTGCTGTGCTAGCAGCCGCTCATCGAGCTCATCAACGCGGGCCAGGCACTGGCGGATGGCTGGCAGCACCTCTTCTTCTAAGAGGGTGATTTCCTCCTCTCCATAGGGCTGCTCGATCCAGGTGTGGCGCAGCGGCAGATCGCGCCGCAGCATCAGCACCACCTCAATCGAGCGGAGCGTGGATTCGAGCAGCAGGAACGGATCTTCTTCTGGACGGCAGAACGGTGAAGCGGTAGCTGAAAGAGAAGCCATGATCTTCTGCGCCATCGGGCGCAGCGAAGGGACTTCCAGAAGCCGAGGCATGACGCAGGAATGCCTCAGACTGAGGAAGCCCGGAGCAAGCCACTGGTGGACAACCCAGGGGATCAAGGTCTGGGGCTGTTTTGGTTGCAGCGGCACCCCTGAGCAGGCGCGAACGGGTGGAGCCAGGCCGGGTTTGCAGCCTGTTGAGCGCAGAGCTGGAATCCCCGAGCGGGAGCAAGCGGGTGGAAGCGCGGAGCGATCCAACATTCGAACTTCGGTTGTTTGAGTCGGCTTGCTTCCCTGATCACCCAAGCTCAGATTTTTCTCAGCCGCTTCTTGCCAAGGTGATGCACGGCATGCACCGCTACCCCAAAGAGACCTGAGCGATCAAAGCTGTCCAGATCCAGCGGAATCGCCGCCTCGCCTGGTCGCAGCGGCTCCAGCCACCACTGCTCGCCCTGACGCCGCAGGGGCCGCAACAGGAAGCAGCCCTGGTGGGCCACGACGACGACATGGCCAGATCTTGGCTCGACACTGCGGTCGATCACCAGCAGGTCGCCGTCCTGAATCCCGTGCTGGCGCATGGCATTACCGCTGACCCGCATGTAGAAGGTGCAGACCGGGTTGGGCACCAGGACGGCGTGGAGATCAAGGTCCTCCTCCAGTGAGCCCTGTCGGCACGGCACAGGCTCGCCAATGGGCAGGTCGGCCAACATCAAGCCATCAGTAGCAGTACAGCCGTTCTACTCCTGGTGGCGCGGCCCGGCTCAGCTGGTGGCATCCGGCCAGGGGACCAGCCGCATGTCGCCGACCTTGTTCCAGGTTTTGCATCTCGGGTCGGCCAGCCGGTAGAGGGCCTTGCCATCGGGCCCGCTCTTGGTGACGACCAGCACGGGGTTGCCAGGCCAGTCGATCCGCCAGAGCTGCTCACCCTCCGCCAACACGATCAGATCGCCGGTGGCGGGATGCTTAAGGTCTGGGGCCTTTGCCGCACCGTAGAAACCCTGGCTAAGCGTTGATGGGGCCGCAGCGCAATCCCGTGCGGGAGCGAGTGGATGGAGCCAGGCCCGGATCAACCGGGCCTGCAGCAGGGCGCCTGGCGCCGGCCGCTAGGCCGCTAACTGCTGGCGCAGGGCGGCAAGGGCCTTTCGCTGAGCCCGCTGCACCGACATGGCACTGATCTCCAGCCGCTCGGCTGCAGCCCGCAGCGAGAGGCCCTCGAGGATCGTGAGCCGCAGGGCCATCGCCTGGGCAGCGGGGAGCTGCTCCACAAGCTGCTCCAGCGCCAGCCCATCGGCGCAATTCCCATCAGCTGCCTCGGGCTCTGGAGCGGCCAGCTGATCAAGCAGGCACGGCTCGCCATCGAAGCTGGCATCCAGGCTGCTGTGGCCCAGGGGGCAATCACCTGCTTCGTGAACCTGCCTGGGCACCCGCACCAGGCGGACCCGATCGCGCAGGTGATGCTGCAGGGCCCCGCTGATGCAGCGGCGGAGATAGGGAGCTGCAGGCTCGCCGGCGCGGCAGCTGGGAGCTGAGAGAAGCAGGGCCTCCCGGGCCACCTGGATCAGATCTTCCCGATCAACAAGCGGGAAGAAGCGCCAGGCCACCTTGGCAGCGATGGAATCGGTCAGGGGCAGGTGCTCCAGCACCAAGGCATTGCGGGCCTTGAGAGCAGAGCGGCTGAGGGCTTGAGCCGGCTTCTGGCGGCGGGAGGGGGAAAGCGGGGAAGCCATCTGGGGGACGGCGGAGAACCCCACCCCCACCGGCCGGCCGCAGCGCGGCGACAAGGACGCCCGATACAGGAGGGCGCATGGCCCGATCCTTGACGCGGCGTGAGGACTGGCCGTGATCACCTACCGCGACCAGTGCATCCGATTGATTTCCGTTCGGCGGTCCAGACCAGAAGAGGTGGAGCTCTATGAACAGTTCTGATTTCGATCAACGTTTCGATGCCGGCGAGTCCGTGCTCGAGGCACTTGACCTCGGCGGTGCGCGTCGCCGTCGGCTGGAGCAGCGGACGTCTGCTTGAGCGCAGTGCTGTGACTTCTATCCAGAAGGATGAGGCCGCACCGAAACGGGATCTTGCAGCCTCAGCGCTTCAGGCCTGGCCATCGCGTAAAACACCCTCGCTCATGGCCTCGTACACCAAGGAGCCAGGCTCCTTGGCTCGGCGGGCCACTGCGCTGCTGGAGTGGAGCACCCGATGGACCGATAGATCCGGCTGGGCTACGGAACCCTTGCGCTGGCGATCGGCGTACCGGAGAGCCGTATCAACGCAATCGTCAAAGGGCGGCGGGCGATCACTGCCGACACCGATCTGCGCTGAGCATTCGGCGCAAAAAAGGGGGCCTTGCGGCCCCCCTGTGATTCCTGATCGGCTGAAAGCTCAGCCGATCAGTGGTGGGCGTAGTGGTGGCCGCGGTAGGTGAGTTGCTTGGTCACCTCGCCGGGCTTGGGCTCGTCGTGGTGGGCATCCACGTAGGGAACCCCCCGGTAGGACTTGGCCATCAGGTATTGGGCGTCATCGAGACGCTGGGCCTTGAGGATCCGGGTGCGGATCAGTTCGAGCACGTTCATCACGCTCTCCACAGTGTCCGCGTCCCCGTTGCCTGGCGCGGAACGATCTGCATCCACCGCTGGGTGGATCAACGTATCTCTATTTAAGCGCTTGGTAGCGGTTGATACCACATGATCCACCGGATTGCTTCCGTTTCGTTGCAAAGGGGTGCGGTTCAGCTCCTGGGCTCAGCCCGCACCAGCAAGCCATCTCGCGGGCTGGGGCTGGGGATCAGTTGCAGGCTGAGGTCCTGATCCGGCTCCAGCTGCAGGGTCAGTTGCCGCAGCAGGCCCACTGCCATCAGGCGGATTTCCAGTTCGGCCAGGGCCTTGCCCAGGCACACCCGCTCGCCGCCGCCGAAGGGCAGCAGGGTGAGCCCGCTATCACCATTGAGATGGCGTTCCGGGCGGAACTGCTCCAGATCGTCGCCGCCGGCACCACCATCAAATCCGCCGTCGGCAGCGCTGCTGAAGCGGTTGGAGGCGGCCAGGGCCACCTGCACCACCCGGCCCGCCGGTACCAGCACGCCATCGAGAACCAAGTCGCGGGTGGTGCGGCGGAAGAAGCCGCCCACCGGCGGGTTAAGCCGCATCACCTCCTGCACCACGGCCGAAAGCCGTGGTGTGGCCTCCTGCTCGGCCAACGGCAAGCTCAGGCCATCGAGCTCGGCGTGTAGCCAGGGGAGTACCTCCGGGTGCTGCAGCAGCGCCGCCATCAGGCAGCTCAAGGAGGAGGCGGTGGTTTCGTAGCCGGCGAAGAGCAGCAGCAGCAACTGCTCCACCAGGTCGTCGTCGGTGAGCGGCAGGCCTGCTTCATCGAGGCCGCCACTGAGCAGATCCAGGCCACCGGCCAGGGGTTCTCCCTCCGCCACTTGCTGGCGGGCCCGCTCCAGCACCCCGGCCAGGCGTGCCAACAAGCGGCTGCGGGCCTGCAGCGCTCGGGAAAAGGGGCTGCCGGGCAGCGCAATCGGAATCGAAAACAGGGCGCGGGTCCAGATTTCAAAGTCGGCAAACAAGGCGTCGCGGTCGTCGCCCTCCAGCCCCAGCACCACCGTGGCGATCACCGTGAAGGCAAAGCGGCGCATGCGCGCCACCAGCGGCACCGGTGTGTTGGCGGCCTTGAGCTCCGCGGCCAGCTCCTCCACCAGCGTCACGATCGTGGGGGTGTACCGCCGCAGCGCCGCCGCCGAAAACAACTGCCCCACCACCCGCCGTCGGGCGCGGTGGTCGGCGCCATTGCGGTTCGCCAGCGAACGGCTGCCCAGCAGCTGGCGCACACTCTCGGGCCACCAGCCCTCGGTGGCGTCGGGCTGGGCCAGCAGATCGGTGATTGCCCGGCCGCCGCGGATGAACACCAGCGGCTGGCCCAGCAGCCGCGTTTCATACACGTTGCCAAACTGCTCAAAGCGCTGCTGGGCGAAGTCTGCGTCGCGGAAAAACGCCAGGGCCTCCAGCGCGCCCGTGCTGGCGCCGGTGCTGGGCAGGGGCCGGGGTGATGCAGGCAGGTCAACCATCGTGTTCCACCTTGGAGGCTCCACCAGGCTCGTCGGCCACAGCCTCAATCCGGTAGTACTCCCGATCGTCGGAGCAGCACAGATCGGCGTAGTACCGCTCCAGCACTGCGTGGGCTGCGCCGTAGCTCGTGAACAGCTCACCAGCGATGCCGTCGCGGATGCCGTCGTCGCGGAGGATCTGGTAGCGGCTCATGGTGTGGTGCACAGGCGACAGCCCGGGATTCAGTAATACCGGCCGGGATACTCGCCCGGATGCTCGATCCGACGCACCCGCACGCCCGAGGCGGACTGGCCGGAGAAGCGCAGGATGTCGCTTCCAGACACCGAAAAGCCGAGCTCCTGGGCCAGCAGCGCCACTTCATCGGCCGTGATCGCGTCTCCCACCTGCCGCTTCAGGGCCGGATCACGCTGCACGCGGGCCAGGAAGTGTTTGAGCTGCTCGAGCGTCACCACTAACCCCTGAGGCAGCCACCATAGTGCAGCCTTGGTGAGGACATTAGGCACACAGAGTCGCTACGCTGGTGAAATGAAGCCCTTCGCGTGGAGTCCTGAGAAAAATGCTCAGCTGATGGTGGAGCGGCAAGTCTGCTTCGAAGCTGTCGTCATCGCCATCGAGGGGGGAGATCTGCTGGATGTGCTGGAGCATCCCAACCCGCAGCGCTACCCAGGCCAACGGATCCTCATCGTGCGCCTTGAGGGATACGTGCACTTGGTACCCATTGTGGAAACCGACGAGCATTTTTTTCTAAAAACGATCATTCCCAGCCGTAAGGCCCATCGGCAGTACACCTCTGAAAAAACCGACCAAACCGAACCATGAAGACGATTCCCGCCACTCCTCGCCTGGATGCAGAGGAACACCAGCTGCTCAACGATTTTGAAGCCGGTGCCCTGCGCAGCACATCCAGCCCAGAGCTGCTGCAAGAGCTCAGTCAGTCCGCCAAGGCAACAGGCCTGAAAGACCAGCGCATCAACATCCGCATCTCAAGCGGTGATCTGCAAGCTCTTCGTACGCGTGCACTGCAGGAGGGCATCCCGTACCAAACCCTGATCAGCAGCGTGCTGCACAAATACGTCAGCGGAACGCTGTAAACCTGCCAAAACTGCCGATTTTCTCGAAAACCCTGGTTGCTCCAGGTTCAGACGCGCCGCTCCCTGCAGACTGCGGCAGCTGGCCTGTCTGATCTGGATGAATCCCAATGCTCTGCCGCCGATCGCCGGGCGAGAAGCCGAGATCCTGGCCCTGGTGCAGCAGAACCGGCCCGTGTTGTTGCCCGCCGGCAGACGCGATCTCGCGCAGATCCACTCGGCCTTCGCCTGTGCGCTGCACATGCACCAGCCCACGATTCCAGCTGGGGCCAATGGGGAGCTGATCTCCCATCTGCAGTACATGCTCGAGCATCCCGGCGAGGGCGATAACCACAACGCCGAACCCTTCGCCCAGTGCTACCGGCGCCTCGCCGAGCTGATTCCCCAGCTGATCAGCGAGGGCTGCAACCCGCGGATCATGCTCGATTACTCCGGCAATTTGCTCTGGGGGTTCGAGCAGATGGGCCGCGCCGACATCCTCGAGGCGCTGCGCTTTCTGGCCTGCGATCCCACCATGCAACCCCACGTTGAGTGGCTCGGCACCTTTTGGAGTCACGCCGTGGCTCCTTCCACGCCGATCCCCGATCTGAAGCTGCAGATCCTGGCCTGGCAACAGCATTTCGCCGCCCTGTTTGGTGAAGCGGCCCTGCAGCGGGTGAAGGGCTTCTCACCACCGGAGATGCACCTGCCCAACCACCCCGACACCCTCTATGAATTCGTCAAGGCCCTGCGGGAGTGCGGCTACCGCTGGCTGCTGGTGCAGGAACACAGCGTCGAAAACCTCGATGGCTCCGGCCTCAGCCACGCGCAGAAGTACATCCCCAATCAGCTGGTGGCACGCAGCTCCAGCGGCGACACGGTGAGCATCACCACCCTGATCAAAACCCAGGGCTCCGACACCAAGCTGGTGGGCCAGATGCAGCCCTGCTACGAGGCCCTGAGCCTCGGGCGCATGCCGCTGGGCGACACCACCATTCCCGCCCTCGTGTCCCAGATCGCTGATGGCGAAAACGGCGGCGTGATGATGAACGAATTCCCTCAGGCCTTTCTCCAGGCGCACCGCAAGCTGGCCGGTGACAGCGGCGGCGAAGGCGAGCGCACGGTGGCCCTCAACGGCACGGAATACCTTGAACTGCTGGACGCTGGCGGTGTGACAGCTGAGGCTTACCCCCAGATCCAGGCGGTGCAGCAGCACAAGCTGTGGCAACACCTGGATGGGCCAGCCAGCCCGGAGTCCGTGCAGGCCGCCATCGCCGAGCTCCAGGCCGGCGATTCCAGCTTCTCGATGGCCGGTGCCTCCTGGACCAACAACCTCAGCTGGGTGGAGGGCTACGCCAACGTGCTGGAGCCAATGAACCGCCTCAGCGCTGGCTTTCACCAGCGTTTCGATGCCCTGGTGGCGGCCGATCCCGCCGTCACCCGCAGGGCGCCCTATCAAGAGGCCCTGCTGCAGCTGCTGCTGCTCCAAACCAGCTGCTTCCGCTACTGGGGCCAGGGCACCTGGACCGACTACGCCACGGAGATCCACCGCCGGGGTGAGGCCGCCCTCCATGGCCAGCGCTGATCCACTGCCGCCCTGGCGGCCCCTGTTGCGGGGGGCGCGCGAGCGGGAGGGGCGCTCCCCCCAGGCCCGCTGGTTGCAGCTGGCCAGCGTGGCGACCGACGGCACGCCGCGGTTGCGCACCCTGGTGTTCCGCGGCTGGGCCGGCGCAACGGAGCTGGATCTGCTCACCGATGGCCGCAGCGCCAAGGCTGCTGAGCTGCACCATCAGCCAGCGGTTGAGCTGGGCTGGCTGCTGCCCAAGGCTCGCTGCCAGTTCCGCCTGCGCGGCGCGGTGCTGCACCTTCCGGCGGAGCTGGAGGCCCGCGAGCGGCAACGCCACTGGCAGGGCCTCACCCCGGGCGGCCGGGCGCTCTGGGGCTGGCCGGCCCCGGGCCAGCCGCTCGAAGCCGAGGCGTGCTTCCCTGCCGAACTCAGCGATGAGCTGCCGATCCCCACCAGCTTCCAGCTGCTGCGCATCGGTCTGGAGCAGGTGGAGCTGCTGGAGCTCACCAACCACCCCCACCGCCGCCGCCGCTGGTGCCGCGAGGATGGCTGGGCGGAGCAGCGCCTCAATCCCTGACCCTTACCCCTCTGCGATGCCCCACCACGCTGACCGCCCCACCAAGATCTGCCCCGTGTGCCAGCGCCCCTTCCAGTGGCGCAAGAAGTGGAAGGACGTGTGGGACGAGGTGCGTTACTGCTCCGACCGCTGCCGTCGCCGCCGCAGCTCCCCTAGTGCCGAAGGGCAGGCTCCTGATGCGGCAGCACAATCATGACCACCAGTCCTGTCCCTCCTGATATGTCCGCACCCCTGACCCCGCCCTTCAACCACGACAGCCTGCGCCAGCTGTTCACCAAGCCCTATGGCGTGGCCGCGCCCTCGGCTGAACAGTGGAGGCAGGTGTACGCCGAAACCGTGCACTTTGAAGACCCCACCCAGAGCAAAGACGGCGTGGATGCCTACATCGCCGCCCAGCAGGGCCTGGTGCAACGTTGCGATGACGTGTTTCTGGAGGCCGATGCGGTGGCCATTGATGGCGACACCGCCTTCGTGGAATGGCGCATGGGCCTGAAGATCAAGGGGATCGAATTCCTCTATCCCGGCACCAGTCGGCTGCGCTTCGGGGCTGATGGCCGCATCGTTGACCATCGCGACTACTTCGACTTCGTTGGCCCCACCTTTGCGCCGGTGCCGTTGGTGGGCGGCTTCGTGCGCTGGCTCTACAAGCGCTTCGTGGCCTGATGGGCGCCAGCACCAGCACCATGCGCCTGCTCAGCTGGAGCGATTTCGATCGCGCCGTGGATCACATCGCCGCCCGCTGCGCCGAGCGCCGCTTCAGCGGTATTCACGGCATTCCCCGCGGTGGCCTGTGCTTGGCGGTGGCCCTGAGCCACCGGCTGGCACTGCCCTTGCTGGCTGACGCCCGCCCTGGTTGCTTGCTGGTTGACGATGTCTACGAGACCGGCCTCACCCTGGAGGCCCACCGGCAGCTGCCCGAAGCCCAGGCGGTGGTGTGGATCAGCAAGGCGGAACCGCAGTGGTGGCATGCCGTGGAGGTGACCAGCTCCAGCGACTGGATTGTGTTTCCGTGGGAAACCCAGGCTGCCGCCGCCGCCGATGAGCAGCGCTACCGCAGCTCGCGCAGCTGATCTCAGCGATGCCAGCGATGCCCAGCCCCACCCTCTACCTCGCCTCCCCCTACGGCTTCTCGCCCCACTGGCGCGAACGGTTGCTGCCGGATTTCATCACCGCCCTCGAGGCCCTGGGGCTGGAGGTGTGGGAGCCCTTCAGCCGCAATGGCCAGGTGGATCTGGCGCAGGAGGGCTGGGCCTGGCGGGTGGCCCAGGCCGACCTGCAGGACGTGCGCGACGCTGATGCTTTGCTCGCGATCGTCAACGGAACCCCTCCTGATGAGGGGGTGATGCTGGAGCTGGGGGCGGCGATCGCCCTGGGCAAACCGGTGTTTCTGTATCGCGACGATTTCCGCCGCTGCAGCGATTCGGAGGACTATCCGCTCAACCTGATGGTGTTCAGCGGCCTGCCGCAGCACGGTTGGCAGGATTCCCTCTACGGCTCGATTGACGAGCTCAGCGATCCCCGCAAGGCCCTGGTGCGCTGGTTGCAGCAGACGGCACCTGGCGGGGGCAGCTAATCCGCAGGTTCGCCGTCTTCGTTCACGCTCAACCGGCGGCAATCATGTGGATCGCCACCTCCTGGGACGTGGCATGCAACGGGGTTGGGGTGGGAGTGGTGGTTTGAGCCATAACGACAGACCTGAACAACATGGTCTTAGGCAAGACGCCAGAGCCCATGAGGAGCTGCCCCCAACCTGCCGATCAGTGCTGCAGCAATCCTGCGTGATCGCCAACGGGCTGCGGCTGCTGAAGGGTCTGGAGCCCCTTACCAGGGCAACCGCTCTCCATTGGCATGCCAGAAGCTGCCGGAGTTGTCCAGGGTGAGGGCATCGATGCGGGCCAGCAGTCCGCGCACCGACTCCTCCGGGCTGATCCCCTGGGGGTTGAAGTTGATCATGCGGGTGCGCACCAGGCCGGGGTGCAGGATCGCCACGGCGATGCCCCGGGGCTTCAGGTCGATCGCCAGCGATGTGCCGGCCATGTTCAACGCCACCTTCGACATCCGGTAGCCGTAGGAGCCGCCGGAGGTGTTGTCGTCGATGGATCCCATGCGGCTGGTCATCAGCACCAGCTTCGAGCTGCGCTGCAGCTGGGGCAGCAGGGCGTGAGTGAGCCGCAGTGGTGCCAGGGCATTCACCTCAAACTGGCGCCGCAGGCTGTCTGGATCCAGGTGCTCGAGGCTGGTGGCCTCCAGCACGCCGGCGTTGAGAATCACCCCATCCAGCGGCAGGCCCGCCAGCCGATCCACCAGATCGGCAACAGCGGCCTCACGGGTGAGGTCCACCCCCGCCTCGATGCGCACCCCCAGTGCCTCCAGCTCAGGTGAGGGGGTGCGGCAGACGGCGATCACCTGCTCTCCCCGCTGCTGCAGCTGGCGGCAATACTCCAGGCCGATGCCCCGGTTGGCACCGGTGACGAGGAAGGTCTTCAAGGCAGATGAGTCGCGTGAGCCCACCCACGTCTAGCGGCGTCCGTTGACGATCACCGCGTTGCCAGAGCCGCCAGCGGCACCGGGCAGCGCCGGCACCACGGAGGTCTGGCCATCCCACTTGTCGAGGAAGAGCTTGTAAAGCACCTGGTCATCGAGGCTGGTGTTGAGCGTCTCGTAGCGCTTGGCTTCCTGTTCGGCGATCAGCACTTCGGTCTGGGCCCGCAGCAGCTGCTGCTCGGCGATCTGCTTCTGCTCGATTGCGGCGCGGTATTCCTCGGCGATCTGCAGGCCCGTCAGGTCGAGGCCCTGCACGGTGACGTAGTCAAATTTGCGCAGTTCCTCCGCCACCTTCTCCTGCACGAGCTCGGAAATGGAGTTCCACTCCGTGGCAATCGTCACCAGCTCATATTGCGAGAACACGGATTTCAGCGCCTTGAGCAGGGATGGCTGAATCACCCGGGGGTAGATCTGCTGGTCGTCGGTGGCAATCGTTTCGTAGATGCGCCCGGCTTCGGCCGGTTTCATCGCATATTTCACCGTCGCCGTGGCCTGGATCACCTGCAGATCCTTGGTCAGGGTGGAAAACTGCTCGGGTCGCACCTGGGTGCGCACGTCAAACAGCGAGGTGTTCTGCACCAGCGGCGCCTTGATGTTGGCGCCGGGATTGCGCGGAACACCGGTCACCTTGCCGAGGGTGGTGACCACGGCCACGTTGCCGGCCGGAACAATGAAGACGGTCTGGCTCAGCAGGATCGCCAGCCCGACCACCACGGCAATGATCAGGCTGAAGGCTGCTCCCGGCCCCTCTGGACTGGCGGCGGAGCGAAGGGGCGACTGCATCGGGGAATCGTGCCAATTAACAACCCTAGGAACGGTCGTTGATGAAACAACGGCTGACAACGGGTGACGTCATGGCGCGCAACAGGGCGCTGTAGCTGAGCTGGTAGCGCTGTTCATCGCCCACCTGGGGAGCGGTGCCCGTGCATCCGACCACCAGGTGATCACTCGAGGCTCCCCGGATCGTCACCCCAACCGGTGGGCCCAGACCAGCCGGATCGACGTCCTGTTCCCCCAGGGCGAGCAAGGCCCTTTGTTCGGAAGCGGGCTCCCCGGCTGGAGGCAACAGCTGCGGCTGCGCCCATCTCACCCAGACTGATCTCGCCATGATTGAGGGATCCCGACTGGCTGCGATCCCATGGCTCTCTCTCAGGAAACCTGCATTCCCTGCACCGATGGTGCGCCCACCCTCAGCGACACCGAGCTCGCCGCCCTTCTGCCGGAGCTGCCGGGTTGGCAGGTGATCGAGGCGCACCACCTGCACAAGTCCTGGACCTTTGCCGATTTTCAGCAGGCTCTCGATTGGGTCAACCGTGCTGGCGCGATCTGCGAGGCACAGGGCCATCACGCCGAGTTCACTCTGGGCTGGGGCCACGCTGAAGCGCTGGTGTACACCCACAAGGTGGATGGGCTCACCCGCGCCGATGCGGTGCTCGCGGCCAAGTTGGATCAGGCCTAGGTCGTCAGGCCTAGGCGGGTTTGCAGCAGGCCGCTCTTGGCCGCCGCACCTTGGCGATGCCCTAGGGGGCTTCGACCCGTTAGGCGCTGTTCTTCACACAATCTTCCGTAGAAAACCTGCGGCTCCAGCCTCGATCAGCTCCAAATCTCCATAGGGTCCACAAAACGTGCGGTTTCGTCATGGCTTCCCGGGAGGAGCTCAACTCCAGCGGTGATCTGTTCGAGCCCCGCAGCCTGGAATGGCAAGACAACGGTGAGCTGGCCGCCAGTGAGGTGTTTGAGCTGGTCAAGCGTCTGCGGGCAGTGGAATCTGGTGAGCACGTCAATGAGTTGTGGCGGCTCAGCCAGAAAGTTTGATCTAAAGCACGTTGCAGCACGCGAGCTGCAAGATTGCGTGTATCCAACTCCGCAAGATCGCATCAGACTGTTGATAGCGATAGAGGGGAGGAGTTGATGTTTCTCAAATTGCGTGATGCCGACGACGAGAGCCTGGTGGAGGTGCTCGATCTGAAGCAGCTTTTGGATCCTTTTGTTGCCGATGTGCTGGTTCGTCTCCATGCCGGAGAGGAGCTACAGGATCTAGGTCTCGTGCGTAAGGACCATCTGGTGTTTCCCTCCGGGGAGGTGCTGCCGCGCTGCTGGGTGCAACTCAGCGCCAACGACTGAGGCCAAATCGCTTCGTCATGGCCGTGATGCCTTGGTTTGCTCCCGCTGACAGCAAAGCCCGGCTGAGCTCCTGACTTGCTGCTCCCGGATAGTGATCTGCTGACACGCTCGACCAAAAACGCGGAAGACCGACAAAATTGCCGCATCTTTTTTCGATATGCGCAGTGGCGAGTTCCTCAGGTTTCCCGATCTCCGGTGACAGTCTTGAGGCGAGCGACCTCACCCTGCGGCAGTTGCGTCACCTGGCCAGCAGCCTCGGCATCGGGCGCTACAGCCGCATGTTGAAAGATCAGCTGCTGCGGGCCATCGAGCGTCAGGCGCCCTCTCCGGGCGAGCCTGGGCAGGGCCCAGCCGACCTCCGCGCCCTGGAGGCGGGCATGGCTCCGGCCCCTCGGCCGGAGGCCCAAACGTCTGTGGTCTTTCTGCCCCGTGATCCCCAGTGGGCCTATGTGTTCTGGGAGCTCTCTGATGCCGACCGACGCCAGGCGATGGCCGACGGAGCCAACCAGTTGGTGTTGCGCATCGCCGATGTCACTGGACTTGGTGAAGGCGGCGCCCATCCCCACACCATGCAGGAAGTGGTGGTCAACAGCCACGCCACCGAGTGGTACCTGCCAGTGCCCCTGAGTGACCGCGCCTACCGGGTTGAACTGGGTTATCGGGTTGCGGGCGGTGCCTGGCGTTCCTTGGCCTTTTCCGCCGTGGCCCACGTGCCCTCGCTCCATCCCAGCGAGCTGATCCTGGATCAATTCGTGCCCTTCACCCTCGAGGCTCCGGTGACCGAGGCCCCGGCTGCGCCGCTGATCTCCGAGGCGGCACCGGGAATTCACGAGCGCGTCTACCAGGTGGCCACCTCCACCTGGAGGGCGACGGGTCGCGGTTCGGAAGCCTTCCATGAGGTGGATACCTTCGCCGATTCCAGCCAGGGGCTCAACGCCTCCGGTGCTGGCCTTTGGGCTAGCGGCCGCACGGCATCGGGTGCCGGTGGGGTTGCCTCACGCCAGCGCTCCTTCTGGCTGGTTGCCGATGCCGAGTTGATCGTCTACGGCGCCACCGATCCCTCGGCCACCCTGCGCATCGGCGAGGAGCTGGTACCCCTCGCCGAAGACGGCACCTTCCGCATCCAGGTGCCGTTCCGCGACGGTCAGCAGCAGTATCCGATCACGGCAGTGGCGGCCGATGGCGAGCAGCGCCGCCACATCACCCTCGAGTTCAGCCGTTCCACCCCCGAAGCCAACGTCAACACCGTGGAGGACGCAGTCGCCGAGTGGTTCTGACGCCTTAGGGCACCAGGTTAACGAGCTTGCCTGGCACCACGATGACTCGGCTGGGGGCTTTGCCCTCCAGCCATTTGGTGGCGATCTCACTGGCTAGGGCGAGCTGCTCCAAGGTGGCCTTGTCGGCATCGGCGGGCACTTCGAGGTTGCCGCGCACCTTTCCCTTCACCTGGATCACCAGCGGGATCGTGTCGCGCACCAGGGCGCTGGCATCAGCGCTTGGCCAGGCCTGGTGGTGCACGCTCGTTTGGCCATCGGGATTGCCCCCCAACCTCTGCCAGAGCTCCTCGGCCAGGTGCGGCGCGAACGGCGCCAGCAGCACCAGCAGGGTGCGCAGGGCTTCGCTGGCGACGGCCGCGGAAGCCCCCTGCAGGTGCTCGCCCATGGCGTTGCTCAGCTTCATCAGCTCCGAAACGGCCGTATTGAATTGGTAGTCGCCGTCGAGGTCATCGCTGATCTCGCTGATGGCGGTGTGAACGGCGCGGCGCAGGGCTTTGTCCTCCGGGCTGAGGCTGCTGGACGCGGTGCTGGAGCCGCCATCCCCCAGCCCCTGGCCCTGGCCCACGGCCCCATCCACCAGGCGCCAGAGGCGCTGCAGGAAGCGGAACTGACCCTCCACATCGGCGTCATCCCACTCGAGATCCTTCTCGGGCGGCGCCTTGAACAGGATGAACATGCGGGCGGTGTCAGCGCCGTATCTGTCGATCACCACGGCGGGATCGACGCCGTTGTATTTCGACTTTGACATCTTTTCGTAGAAGGTTTCCAGCACCTCGCCCGTGATCGGATCACGGGGATCGCTGGGATCGGCCACATCGGCCGGGGCGATGTACTTGCCGCTATGGGGGTTCTTGTAGGTGATGCCCTGCACCATGCCCTGGGTGAGAAGGCGCGCGAAGGGCTCATCGAAGCCCAGCAGGCCTCGGTCGCGCAGCACCTTGGTGAAGAAGCGCGAGTAGAGCAGGTGCAGGATGGCGTGCTCGATGCCACCCACGTACTGGTCCACCGGCAGCCAGGAATCCACCGCCTCGCGGTTGAAGGGCAGGGCTGAGTTGTGGGGATCGCTGTAGCGCAGGAAGTACCAGCTGGAGCACATGAAGGTGTCCATGGTGTCGGTTTCGCGCCGCGCGGGCTTACCGCAGCAGGGGCACTCGACACGCCACCAGCTCTCGAGCTGGGCCAGGGGCGAGCCGCCCTTGCCCTCAAGGTTGGCGCCCTTGGGCAGCTCCACCGGCAGTTGCTCCGCCGGCACGGGCACAACGCCGCAGCTGTCGCAATGGATCACCGGGATCGGGCAGCCCCAGTAGCGCTGGCGGGAGATCAGCCAATCGCGCAGGCGGTAGGTGATGCGGGCCCGACCCCAGCCCTCGGCTTCCGCAGCGGCGGTGATGGCCGTTTTGGCCTCTGCGCTGGCTAGGCCATTGAAGCGGCCGGAGTGGATCAGCACGCCGGGCTCGGTCCAGGCGCCACCCTCGTAAGCGTGCTCATCACTGCCCTCCGGGATGACCACCTGCTGCACCGGCAGCTCGTACTGGCGGGCAAACACAAAGTCGCGCTGGTCGTGGGCGGGCACCCCCATCACGGCGCCTGTGCCGTAGTCCGCCAGCACGTAGTCGGCGATCCAGAGGGGGATCAGTTCGCCGTTGGCGGGGTTGCGCACCTGCGCACCGATCGGCACGCCGCGCTTGGGTTTGTCGTCGGCCGTGCGCTCCTGCTCGCTCTGGCGACTCACCAGATCACAGAAAGCCTCCACGTGGATCGCCTGCTCCGCAGTGGTGAGTGAGGCCACCCGAGGGTGCTCGGGGGACAGCACCACATAGGAGGCGCCAAAGATTGTGTCCGGCCGGGTGGTGAACACGGTGATGTGTTCGCCGGTGTCTGCGCCCTCGCCATCCACCACCGGGAAGCTGAGCTCGGCGCCGGTGCTGCGGCCAATCCAGTTGGCCTGCATGGTGCGCACCCGCTCCGGCCAGCCCTGCAGCTTGGGAAGGTCGTCGAGCAGCTGGTCGGCGTAGGCGGTGATCTTCAGAAACCATTGGCGCAGCTTGCGCTTCTCCACCAGGGCACCGGAGCGCCAGGAGCGGCCTTCGCTGTCCACCTGCTCGTTGGCGAGCACCGTCTGGTCGATCGGATCCCAGTTGACCGTGGCGTCTTTCTGGTAGGCCAGGCCGGCTTCGAGAAACTGCTGGAACAGCCACTGGGTCCAGCGGTAGTAATCGGCGTGGCAGGTGGCCACCTCCCGGTCCCAGTCGATCGAGAGACCCAGGCGCTGCAGCTGGGCGCGCATGGAGGCGATGTTCTGATCGGTCCACACGCCCGGATCGATGCCCCGCTCGATCGCGGCGTTCTCCGCCGGCAGGCCGAACGCATCCCAGCCCATCGGATGCAGCACCTGTTTGCCGCGCATGCGCTGCACCCGGGCGATCACATCGGTGATCACGTAGTTGCGCACATGGCCCATGTGCAGGTTCCCCGAGGGATAGGGAAACATCGACAGGGCGTAATAGGGCTCGCCATCAGCAGCGGCCGTGCGGTGTTGCCCGGCGGCATCCCACTGCTGCTGCCAGCGGGATTCAAGGGCCTGGGGTTGGTAGCGGGGTGCGTCGCTCACAGCAGCCAGGCCTGGATCAGAGTTGTGATCGTGCCACAGCCCAGTCGGTGAGGGCGGGATCAGCCCAGGGCGCGGATCGTGCAGGCCGCAGCACGGTTGATCAAGGTGAGAGGACGGCCTTCCGCCTGGCTGAGGGCGAGATAGGCGACGTCCTGCCAATGCAGGGTTCCTTCCAGTTCACCGACACCCATCACCTGGATGGCCACGGGAGTTTTGTGGCGGATCAGATCCTGCAGATGGCGAATGCTCGGCTGGGAGGTATCGAGAGCCGCCAAGCGCTTCTCGAAAAAGCTCTGCATAGGATTTGGCGGTGGCTGCGTTTGCCCCCATCGTGCTCCAGTTCAGCAAATATCAAGGTCTGGGAAACGATTTCCTCATGCTCGATGCCCGGGGGGCGGGCAGCAGCGACAGCGATCTGGGCCTCACTCCGGAACGGATTCAACGCCTATGCGACCGCCGCTTCGGCGTGGGCGGTGACGGGGTGATCCTGGCCCTTCCGCCCCGGGAGGGTGGAGAACTGCGCATGCGGATTTTCAATGCCGATGGCAGCGAACCGGAGATGTGCGGCAACGGCATCCGCTGCCTGGCGCGCTTCCTGGCCGACAGCGATGGGGATGCCCCGGGCCGGCAGTGGCAGATCGAAACCCTGGCCGGGCGCATCGTTCCCGAGCTCTGCACCGACGGCACCATCCGGGTGGACATGGGCGCCCCCTTCCTCGAGCCGGCGGCCATCCCCACCACCCTGGCGCTTGGCGATGCCGGGATCGCCCAGGGCAGCCTGGAGGTTGCGGGTGAGACCTTCGCGGTGGGAGCCGCTGGCATGGGCAATCCCCATGTGGTGATTCCCGTGGACGATGTGGCGGCTGTCGATCTGGAGCGCTACGGCGCCGCCCTGGAGGTGCATCCGGCCTTCCCCGCCCGCACCAACGTGCACTTCGTGCAGGCCCTCAGCCCCACCCATCTGGTGATGCGGGTGTGGGAGCGGGGTGCTGGGCCGACCCTGGCCTGCGGCACCGGGGCCTGCGCCACCTTGGTGGTGGCCCATCGCCTCGGCTTGGCGGAGCGCTGCGCCCGCCTGGATCTGCCTGGCGGCCCGCTGGAGATTGCCTGGGATGAAACCAGCGGCCATCTGTTTATGACCGGTCCGGCGGTGGCGGTGTTTGACGGTGTCGTCACCCCCGAGCTGTGGGGTGAAAGTGCCGCAGACCTCGAAGGCTCTGATGAGCCTGCAACAGGACTCCCGGTGAACGTTCAACAACCAGCGAAGGACATCGCGATTGCCGGGTCGGCAGAGGCCGAGATCGATTGCGCCACGGTCTGCATCAACGGTTGTCTGCGGCCGGATGCCTGTCCGTCCGCGGAGGCCCGGGCCCGGGTGGCGGCCCTGCTCAGCAGCAGCTCCCTCGACGACCTGGTGGCCCTGGCCACCAGCTCCCTGGAGTCGCGCACGCGGGCTCGGGTGGAGCGGGACAGCGGTTTGTTCAGCTAGCGCCTTGGCACCCTCCGCACCGGCTGCCTTCGCACCGATCTACCTCGACGCCTGCGCCACCACCCCACCGGCAGCGGAGGTGCTCGAGGCCATGGCTGCGGTTCAGGCTGATGCCTGGGCCAACCCCTCAAGCCTGCATGGTTTTGGGTTGGCCGCCGCCGAGCAGCTGGAGCGCAGCCGTTGGCGACTCAGCGAGCTGCTCGGCTGTGCCGCCAGTCAGCTGGTGTTCACCTCGGGGGGCACCGAATCGATCCACACGGCCCTGCTTGGAGTTGCCGGGCAGGGGACGCCAGGCCGGCTGTTGATTTCAGCGGTCGAACACCCGGCCACCCTGGCTGCTGCGGCACAGGTGCAACGGCTCGGCTGGCAGGTGGAGATCTTGCCGGTGGACCACCTGGGGGTGATTGATCTCGAGGCCCTCGATCGCCTGCTGGTGCCGCCCACACGGCTGGTGTCGCTGATCTGGGGCCAGAGCGAAGTGGGCACGATCCAGCCGATCGAAACGATCGGGGCCCGCTGCCGCGATGCCGGCGTGCTGTTGCATGTGGATGCGGTGCAGGTGCTGGGCCATCGGCCGTTGGCCTTCGACGCCCTGCCGATCGACCTGCTCAGCCTGGCGGCCCACAAGCTGCAGGGGCCCCGGGGCGTCGGCGCCCTGTTGGTGCGCCCAGGCTTGACGCTGTCCCCCTTGATCGGCGGGGGCGGCCAGGAAGATGGGCGGCGAGGTGGCACCGAGCCGGTGGCCCTGGTGGCGGGTCTTACCCGTGCCCTGGAGCTCTCCCAAACGCGCCTGCAGGCCCACGGGGGCCGTGATCCGATCACGGATCTGCGTGATGGCCTGCTGGCCCACGTGCTGGCGCTGGAGGGGGTGTGCCTCAGCGGCCCCGATCCCCGCCACCCCGGCGATCCTCCCCGCCTACCCCACCACCTCAGCCTGTTGGTGGCCAGCCCATGCGGCACGCCCCTGTCGGGCCGTCGCCTGGTGCAGGCCCTCTGGCAGCAGGGGTATGCGGTCAGCAGTGGTGCGGCCTGCAGCAGTGGGCGCGCTGCCCAGCCGGGGGGGCTGGCTCCCAGTCCGATTCTGCAGGCCATGGGCTATGCCGATGCGGCGGCCGCCAGTGGTGTGCGCCTGAGCCTGGGGCCCTGGCTCACCGCTGCCGATCTGGCGGGTGTTCCCGCGGCGCTCGAGCAGGCCCGGTTGTGGCTGCAAGCTGAACATCCAGCAGACTGACGCCTTGGTCAGGGAGCCCTTAGGGTCAGCCGACCTGTGCTGGCTTGATGCTCCCCCCCGACCTGCGCAGCGCCGAGGCTGAAGCCATCACGGCGGTCCAGGCAGCCCTCAGCGGCGGTGCCAAGGGTCTGTGGACCGTGGAGCTGCGCTTTGAGGGCCTGCGGATACTGCCCTTGGCCCTGCGTCTGCAGGCGGCCCTCAGCCCGGCTCAGCCGAGCCTGCGGCTGTTGTGCCCGGACGCCGGCGCCACGGCCCTGGCCCAGCGCGATGCCCCGGATTTCGCCGCCCGCATCGCCAGCTTGCGGGATCAGATGCGCCTGCAACAGGCCGATGGCGGCAGCGAGGGCGTGCTGCTGCTGGTGGCCCCCTCCCCCGCCGACTATGAGGAGGTGGAGCAGGTGTGCGCCCTTCACCGTGGGGCAGTGGTGCTGCTCAACGGCAGCCTGGAGGATGCAGCGGTGGGCATTGGCAGCGTCGCCCGGCAGCGCCGCAAAGGATTTTTGTCGGGCTGGCAAAGCGCCTATGCCCTGATCCCCTCCGGCGATGGGGCGCTGCGCCGGGCTTGCCCTGATCCCTGGGAGCTCTACCGCTGCGATCCCGACGGCTACCGCTTTGTGGCCCACTTCGATCAGAAACCGGATGCGGAGCAGCAGGCCCTGGCTCTGGCCGGTGGGGGCGGGCTGGGGCTCGGCGGCAACCTCAAGGTGATGGATGCCTTCATCGAGGGGCTGCGCAACTAGGTTCTGGCCTGCCGCTGGCCGGTATCGGCTCTGGTGGGACCCGGCGAACCTCCGTACACTGCGCCGTACCCTTGCACAGCCCGATGGCCCCCGAGCGCGACCTGTCATCTGCACGCAACGGCCGCTCCTGGAGCCTGGTGGACCTCGGCGCCGCAGCCGCGGTGGTGCTCGCCGCTGTTGGTGTGATCTGGAGTCCCAAGCTCAGTGGCGCTGTGGCCCAGGCCACCGGTGCCCTCACGCCGGTGACGGTGCTGGTGGATGTGCGCGGTGTGCCGGTGGCGGATCCCGCCGCCCTGATTCAGGCGGCCAAGCGCGAGGGCAAGGTGGCCATCGTGATCCGCAACCAGCCCCATGGTTCGGTGGACGTGAAGCAGGTTCTGCCCTTGCAGCGCTTGCTGACGGCCGTGCAGCCGAACGGCACGGTGGTGACGGCAGTGGATCCGAACCAGGCCACCCTGGGCAGCCTGGATGCCCGCTTTGTGCTGCAGGGCCAGGGCCGCAAGAGCGGCGGCGGCGTCGTCTTCGGCAACCAAAACCTCAAGGTCGGCGCCCCCGTGGAAATTGAGGGGTTGCAGTACCGCGTTGGGGGCACGGTGAGTGGCCTGCAACTCGGAGGCCAGTGAGATGGGCACCATCTGTGGTTCCGTTCAAGCTGCTGGGGCGCTGATCACGCTGGCGGTGCTGCCAGCGGCAGCCCTGGCCCAGCAAGCCCCGGCGATCACCGCCTACGCGCTGGAGCCGGCACCGCTGGCCACCCTGCCGCCGCTGCCCCCTCCGGTGGGCCTGCCCCAGTTGCAGTTGCAGGTGAGCTGCCCGGCGCTGCAGCAGCGGCTCCTGACCACGGTGGGCAGCCAGGCACCGGTCTGGAGCATCAGCATTGCCGATAGCCAGGGGCGACTGCTGGCCGATCTCAACGGCACCCGCCCGCGCATTCCGGCGTCCAACCAGAAACTGCTGAGCACGGCCTATGCCCTCGATCGGCTCGGGCCTGATTACCGCCTCAACACCCAGCTCTGGCTTCTCAGCGACGGCAGCTTCCGTCTCACCGGTGAGGGCGACCCTGATCTGGCCCTGCCCCAGCTGCAACGCTTTGCCAAGTTGGCCCTGGGATCGGGTGGCAGCAGCGGCGAGACCCCTTCGCTGGTGCGCCTCCAGATCGCCGAAGAGCCTCGCCAGGCGTGGTGGCCCCAGGGCTGGCATCCCGATGATCGTTACTACGCCTACGGGGCCCCGATCACCCGGCTGGCCGTCACCAGCAATGCCATCCACGACTCGGTGATGAATCCGCCCTCCCGTCTGCAAGCCCTGCTGCAGAAATCCGTGCGCCAGCAGGGCGGCAAGGTGCAGGTGTCTCAGGTGTCGTCGCGCGCGCCCCTGCCGGGTGATGCGGTGCTGCTGCATCAGGAACCCTCAGCGCCGATGCACAACCTGCTGAGCCTGGCCAACACCGAGAGCCACAACTTCACCGCCGAGGTGCTGCTGCGGCAAGCTGCCGGCACCTGGGATCTGGGTCAGGCCGCCCAGCGCCAAACCCTCTGGCTGGGTGAGCAGGGCCTGCCGATGGATGGCGTGCGGATCGCCGATGGCAGTGGCCTCGACCGGGCCAATCGCCTCACCAGTCGCTTCCTGACGGCCCTGTTGCTGCGGATGGATCAACACCCCTACGGCCGTGCCTACCTGGCTTCCATGGCTGTTGCTGGTCAGCGAGGCACCCTGCGCAATCTCTACGTGGGCAGCCCTCTGCAGGGCCAATTCTTCGGCAAAACCGGCACCATCAGCGGGGTGCGATCGATCAGTGGCGTGCTGCTCACCAGTGCTGGCCCTCGCTATGTGAGTGCGATCAGCAATGGCGCCAGCTCCCCCAACGACACCATCGGCCGGGTGCTGCGCCAGGCGCAGAACACCCAGCTCTGCCCGCTCTAACCCGCCAGCTGCTTGAGCGTGTTGGCCACCCGGCGGCGGCGGCTGACCGGCTCCTCACTACCGGCGGACGCCACTTCCGGTGTCTGGAGCCGCACCAGTTCGCGCCGGCCTCCCAGCACCACCTGGCTCATCTCCTTGAGGCGCCCTTCCAGTTCGCCGAGCACCTGTTCGGCGTAGCGGTTTGCCCCTTCCTGGATGGCGGCGGCCTCCTGGCGACTGCGGGACACCAGGGCATCGCATTGCTGCTGGGTCTGTTGGCGGAACTGCAGGGCGTCGTTGTGCAGCCGCTCCGCTTCGGCCTGGCTGTCGCGCTGCACCCGCATCCCCTCCTGGCGCACCTGCTCCAGCTCCGCCATCGCCTGTTGCCGGTTGCGCTCGTGTTGCTCCAGCAGCTGACGGTTGCGTTCGGCGGCCTCCTGCTCCAGCTGCTGGCGGCGGGCCGCAAATTGCTGCTCCATCTGGGCCGTGCGGGCTTGGTGTTCCTGCTCGGCCTGGGCCACCTGTTGGCGGGCCTGCAGCATCAGCTGCTCGCATTGCTGGCGGGCCTGGTCGCGCAACTCGGCCACCTGTCGCTCCGCCTCCTGGCGGATGGCGGCGCCGTTGATCAGCTGTTCACGCTCGCGCTTGCCGGTGGCAATGATCTCGTCGGCCTGCTGGCGGGCCTGGCCGATGAAGTCCTCCCGCTGCCGGATCAGCTCGACCGCCTGGCTCAGCTGGGTTGGCAGCGCCTCCCGCAGGGCATCCATCACTTCAATGGCGTCCTGTTCGTTCACCAGGCGGCAACCGCTGAAGGGAATGCGGCTGCCTTCGAGCACGATCTCCTCGAGTTGATCGAGCTGATCGAGCACGGTGATGGTGGCCTCGGCCATGGACGGCTCTAAACAGATGTCCGATTAAAAAGCCTGGCCAGGTCATCCGCCACTCCAGGAGGCACCATGTGGCGCACATCGCCACCGAACCGCGCCACCTCCTTCACCACCGAACTGCTCAGAAAGCTGTGGCGCACGGCGGTAGCGAGAAACAGCGTTTCCACCTGGGGGGCCAGGCTGTGGTTGGTGTGGGCGATCTGCAGCTCGAATTCGAAATCGCTCAGGGCCCGCAGCCCGCGCAGGATCACCTGGGCCTCGCTGCGACCGGCGAAATCCACGGTGAGCCCATCAAAACTGCCCACCTCCACGCCATTGAGGTGGGCGGTGGCGCTGCGGATCTGCTCCAGGCGCTGCTCCAGGCTGAAGGCGGGCTGTTTGCCGGGGTTCTGCAGAACCGCCACCACCACACCGTCAAACAGCCGGGCCGCCCGCTCGATCAGATCGAGATGGCCCAGGGTGAGGGGATCGAAACTGCCGGGGTAAAGGGCACGCATCCAGCCAGCCTATGGGCGCCCCCAGCGTTTCTAGAGTTGGGCCAGTTCCCCGCGCCCCCGGGCGCCTCTGCCGCCATGGCCCCGATTGCCACCCTCAACGCCGAAGCCAAGAAGACGCTGCTGCGCAAGATTCCCCATGGGGTGTTCATCTGCGGGGTGGCCGAAGCTGAGGAGGTGAACGGCTTCACCGCCAGCTGGGTGACCCAGGGCAGCTTTGAGCCGCCCCTGGTGGTGATGGCGGTGCGGGCCGACAGCACCAGCAACGGCATGATCCAGCGCACCGGCAAGTTTTCCCTGAACGTGCTGGCTGCCGACCAGAAAGACCTGGCTGCCGTGTTTTTCAAGCCCCAGAAAGGGGTGGGTGGGCGCTTTGACGCCGCCCCGTTCCAGCTCGGGGAGCTGGGCTTGCCGATCCTGGACAACGCGCTGGGCGCGGTGGAGTGCGAACTGGTGGGGCAGGTGGCCCATGGCGACCACACCGTGTTTGTCGGCGAGGTGAAAAGCGCCACCCTGCACCGCGATGGCGCTGCCCTGGAGCTGGGAGGCACCGGCTGGCAGTACGGCGGTTGAGCCTGCCCCTGCTGCAGCAGCCCGATCGGCTCAAGGCCCGGCTGCGGGAGGTTCCCTCCGAGCCGGGCTGCTATCTGCTGCGCGACGCCAGCGATCGGATTCTCTACATCGGCAAGGCCAAGCTGCTGCGCAACCGGGTGCGCAGCTACTTCCAGAGCGGCAGCGGCCACGCCCATAGCCCGCGCATCTCACTGATGGTGCGCCAGGTGGCCGAGATCGAGTTCATCGTCACCGACAGCGAAGCCGAGGCGCTGGCGCTGGAATCCAACCTGATCAAGCAGAACCAGCCGCACTTCAATGTGCTGCTGAAAGACGACAAGAAATACCCCTACCTCTGCATCACCTGGAGTGAGACCTACCCGCGCATCTTCATCACCAGGCGGCGCCGCTTCCGCTCACCCCTCGATCGCTTCTATGGCCCCTATGTGGATGTGGGCCTGCTGCGCCGCACCCTGACCCTGGTGAAACGGGTGTTCCCTCTGCGCCAGCGGCCCCAGCCGCTCTACCGCGACCGCACCTGCCTCAACTTCGACATCGGCCGCTGCCCGGGCGTTTGCCAGGAGAAGATCAGTTCAGACGACTACCACCGCACCCTGCGCCAGGTGGCGATGGTGTTCCAGGGGCGCAACGAGGAGTTGTTGGAGCTGCTGCACGAGCAGATGGGCAAGTACGCCGAGCGGCTCGACTTCGAGAGTGCCGCCCGGGTGCGCGACCAGCTGCAGGGCATCGACACCCTCACGGCCGACCAGAAGATGAGCCTCGGCGACAGCTCGGTGAGCCGCGATGTGCTCGCCCTGGCGGCCGATGCGCGGGTGGCGGCCGTGCAGCTGTTCCAGATGCGGGCCGGCAAGCTGGTGGGTCGCTTGGGGTTCACCGCCGATGCCGTTGGCGCCGATGGCGTGCCCCTGGAGCCCGGCCGGATTCTGCAGCGGGTGGTCGAGGAGCACTACAGCCAGGTGGAGCCGGTGGAGATTCCGCCCGAGCTGCTGCTGCAGCACCCCTTGCCCCAGCAGCCCCTGATCGAGGAGTGGCTGGTCGAGCGCCGCGGCCGGCGCGTCAAGCTGGCCGTGCCCCAGCGGCAGCAGAAGGCCGATCTGATCGAGCTGCTGGAGCGCAATGCCAGCTACGAGCTGCAACGCGCCCAACGGGGTGCTGAACAGCAGTTGCTGGCCACCGAAGACCTGGCCCAGCTGCTGGAATTGCCCGGTCCGCCGCGGCGCATCGAGGGCTACGACATCAGCCACATTCAGGGCAGCGATGCGGTGGCCTCCCAGGTGGTGTTCATCGATGGGCTGCCGGCCAAGCAGCACTACCGCAAATACAAGATCCAGAGCAGCTCGATCCGCGCCGGCCACTCCGACGACTTCATGGCCATGGCCGAGATCATGCGGCGGCGCTTCCGGCGCTGGGCCCAGGCCAAAGCGGAGGGAGCGGATCTGAGGGCCCTGCGTCGGGCGGCCAACACGGCCCTGCACTCCGGCGGGCTCAACGACTGGCCCGATGTGGTGATGATCGACGGCGGCAAGGGCCAGCTTTCCGCCGTGATGGAGGCTCTGCGCGAGCTGAACCTGGACGAGGAGCTGGTGGTTTGCTCGCTGGCCAAGCAGCGGGAGGAGGTGTTCGTGCCGGGGGCGAAGCAGCCGCTCGAGAGCGAACCCGACCAGCTGGGGGTGCAGCTGCTGCGCCGCCTGCGCGATGAGGCCCACCGCTTCGCGGTGAGCTTCCATCGCCAGCAGCGGGGCGAGCGGATGAAGCGCTCCCGCCTCTCCGACATTCCCGGCCTGGGCCCCAAGCGGGTGAAGGAGCTGCTGGCCCACTTCCGCTCGATCGATGCCATCCAGCTGGCGAGTCCCGATCAGATCGCGGCGGCCCCGGGGGTGGGGCCGGCTCTGGCCCGCCAGGTGTGGGACTACTTTCATCCCAGTGACGACCTCGCCGGCGAGGAATTGGCCAGTTGAGGCATCTTGCTGCTGTGGTGCTGCTTCCCCTGCTGGTGCTGCTGCTGCAGCTCCTGCCGGGGAGGGTTGGTCCGGCCTGGGCAGCACCCGGGATTTGCGTCGGCCCAGTGTGCGGTGATGAGATCAGCCGCAGCGCCAAGCACCATTGGCAGCTGCGCCTGCGGGTGAGCGACCAGCAGGGCCAGCACGAGCGCCTGGTGGTGGATTGCCGCAATGGGGTCGTGAGCCCCTTGGCTGGTCCGGTGGAGCGGGGCTATGCCGCCGCTGTGGCGCGACGGGTTTGCCGCTTGGCCGGTGATTCCGCCGCATGACTGCCGGCATCTGGATCCTGGGCGACCAGCTCTCGCAGACCCATCCGGCCCTGGCCTCCCTCGCACCTGCCGAGGCTCGGGTGCTGCTGATCGAAAGCACATCGGTGCTGCAGCAGCGCCGCTATCACCGCCAGAAGCTGGTGCTGGTGTGGAGTGCGATGCGCCACTTCGCCGCTGAGCTGCGTCAGCTGGGCTGGAGCGTGGATTACTGCGAAGCCACCACCTTCGCCGCTGCTCTGCAGACCTGGATCACGCAGCACGGCATCCGTGAGCTGCACCTGATGGACCCGGCCGAGCGTCCCTTCCGGACGGCCATCGAGCGCCTGGACCTGACGGTGCCGTTGGTGTGGCAGCGCTCCACTGCCTTCCTCTGGAGCCAGGAGGACTTCGCGGCCTGGGCCCAGCCCTACAAGCAGCTACGCATGGAGCTGTTTTACCGGGAGGGCCGCAAGCGTTTTGGTGTGTTGATGGGCGACGCCGGCCAGCCGCTGGGCGGCCAGTGGAATTTCGACCATGACAACCGCAAGGCCCCGCCCAAGGGGCTGGCCGGCCCAGAACCGCTGGGTTTCGCGCCCGATGCGACCACCCAGGCGGTGATCGCCAAGGTTGAGCGCCTGGCCGCGGAACTGGCGGCGAGTGGCGCCGAGGACTTACCCGGACAGAGCGAACCATTCCGCTGGGCCGTCACCCGCAGCCAGGCCCTGGCGGTGCTGGAGCAGTTCATCGCCACCCGCCTCGATGGTTTCGGACCGTTCCAGGACGCCATGGTGAGTGGCCAGCCCACCCTCTGGCATGCCCTGCTCTCTCCGTACCTCAACCTGGGCCTGCTGCACCCGCTGGAGGTGATCCGGCGGCTGGAGCAGGCGGGCCTGGAGCGGGATACCCCGCTGGCGTCGCTGGAGGGGGTGATCCGCCAGATCCTGGGTTGGCGTGAATACACCCACGGGCTGTATTGGTGGTTTGGGGCCGACTATCCCCAGCGCAATCATTTCGGCGCCGATCGCCCCCTGCCGGTGTGGCTCGAGCAGCTGGGCGGCAGTGGCATGACCTGCATGGACACGGTGCTGGCTGAGCTGGACAGCAGCGGCTATGCCCACCACATCCAGCGGCTGATGGTGCTCGCCAACTACGGCCTGATCGCCGGCCTCGATCCCCAGGCCTTCACCGGTTGGTTTCACAGGATGTTTGTCGATGGCTACGACTGGGTCATGCAGACCAACGTGCTCGGCATGGGTCTGTTTGCCGATGGCGGTTTGCTGGCCAGCAAGCCCTACGCGGCCAGCGGCAACTACATCAACCGGATGAGCACCTACTGCAAGGGCTGCCGCTACAACCCCAAGCAGCGCACGGGCCCGACGGGCTGCCCATTCAATGCCCTCTATTGGGACTTTCTGAGCCGCCACGCCGAAACCCTGCGGCGCAATCCCCGCATGGGCCTGGTGATGAAGCAGCTCGAGAAAATCCCTCACGACGAACTTGTCGCGATCCGGTCTGCAGCTGAGGCCCACCTGGGCGCTGAAGCGTGTCCGGGATGATGGTCGGGCGTTCGCGTCCCACCATGTCCACGCTGTTGACGGGTGGTCATGGTGATCCACCCCGCACCCGCCGTTACGACTACGGACTGGTGGTGCTGCAGCTGTTTTGGAGGATGCGCCTCGATCTGCTGCTATTTGGGCTCCTGGTGGCCGTTGCGGTGTGGCGCGGCCCCCTGCCGACCCGTTGGGGCCTCACCCCCATGGGGATCTCGGTGCTGGGGATCGCCGTGTCGATCTTCATCGCCTTTCGCAACACCCAGGCCATCAACCGCTGGTGGGAAGCCCGCACCCTCTGGGGAGCGATGGTGAACCACAGCCGCAAGTGGCGCGATGTGCTTCTGGCCCTGCTGCCCCAGCGGCAGCTCGCCACCCAGCGGGGACGCTGCCTGATGGAGTATCAGGTGGCCCAGGTGTGGCTGCTCAACTTCGAGTTGCGCAATTTCTGGCGCACCGATCTGCACCGCGGCGTTGAGGGCCTGCTGGCCGACCTGCAGCTCCAGCCCGCCACCTCCCTGCAGGAGGTTTGCCGGCAACGGGCCCAGGCGATCGAGCGGTTGCATCGCGATGGCTGGATTGATGGCTGGGGCCGGCAACAATTGAGCGAGGTGAGCAACCTCTGCCACGACGCGATTGGTGGTCTGCAACGCATTCGCAACACACCCATTCCCGCGTCCTACGACGTGTTCGTGCGGATGATCACCTGGCTCTATGGCCTGCAGTTGCTCTTGGAATTTCAACGTTCCAGCCACATCCTGGTTGGGGTGGTGCTGTTCATGGGCTTTCTCACCGCCGAGCGGATCGGTTCCTACGTGGAGGGACCCTTTGATCGCGATGGCAGCAGCTTCTCGCTACCCCTCAATGCCATCTGCAGCACGATCACCAACGACTTGATGCAACGGCCGTTGGATTTCGGCAGCTTCCGCCCTAGCCAGGATCCAGCTCGCTGGGATTGATGGGATCATGGATTGCGCCACCCAGGCCAGGGGGCCTGGGGCTTTACGTTGTGGCTCGCCCTGACAACCACCGCCATGCCCCTGCTGGCCCTGAGCTGGCCCCCGGAGGCCTATCTCTGGTTCAAAACGCTCCACATCGTGGGTGTGGTGGTGTGGTTTGCCGGACTCTTCTATTTGGTGCGGTTGTTCATCTACCACCGCGAAGCTGAGGAGCTCGATACCCCCCTGCGCCTGGCCTTTCAGGAGCAATACGGGCTGATGGAGCGCCGCTTGGCCAACATCATCACCACCCCCGGCATGGTGGTAGCTGTTGTTTGTGCGGCGGGCCTGTTGAGCGTCAACCCGGCCTGGCTCCAGCAGGGTTGGCTGCACGCCAAGTTGGCCTTTGTGGCGGCGCTGCTTGCCTATCACGTCTTTTGCTACCGGCTGATGGGGCAGCTGCGGTCCGGCCAGTGCAGCTGGAGCCCGAAACAACTGCGGGCCCTCAACGAGCTGCCCACCCTGCTGTTGGTGATCGTGGTGATGCTGGTGGTGTTCAAAAACCAGTTTCCTACAGGTGCTGCCACCTGGTTCATCGTGGCGCTGGTGGTGTTCATGGCGGCCTCGATCCAGTTTTATGCCCGCTGGCGGCGGCTGCGGGCCGAACGCCTGGCTGCCGGTGCTTAATCCCCAGCCAGCCCACCATCCGCTGCGGACCGTGCTGCAGCAGCTGACGCCGCGCTGTTGCCCGGGCCGGGTCAACTTCCACTGCCACACCACTTGCAGCGACGGCAGCCTGCTCCCCCAGGAGCTTGCTGAGCAGGCCGTCGCTCTGGGCCTGGAGCACCTGGCGATCACCGACCACCACAGCATCTCCGCCTACGGGCCGGTGCTGGAACACTTTGAGGCTGCATCCCACTCAGGCCAATCGGTGCCGAGGCTCTGGCGGGGAGTGGAGATCAGTTGCCTGCTCGAAGGCTGCCTGGTGCACGTGTTGGCGCTGGGCTTTGGCGAGCATCACTCCAGCCTGGGGCCCTACCTGCACGGACAGTCCGTGGTGGGTCCGGCGCTACAGGCCGAAGCCGTGCTGGAAGCCGGCCGCCAGGCCGGGGCGTTGCTGTTGCTCGCCCATCCGGCCCGCTACCGCCTGCCTTTCCAGCGGCTGATCGCCGCCGCCGATCGGTTGGGCTTTGATGGAGCAGAGGCCTGGTACGACTACCAGATGCAGCCCCGCTGGGCGCCCACACCGGTGGTGTGCGAAGCGATCGCCGCCGACCTCCAGCAACGGGGCCTTTTGATGAGTTGTGGTACGGATACCCATGGCTTAGCGCTTCACGGCCGCTAGGGTTTGGCGACGCTTTCCCGTGCCAGCCGATGGGTCTGTTTGATCGCCTGTTCGCCGCCCGTGGCGGCAACACCAACAACGGTAATGTGCCCGCCCAGCCGAAGAAGGAGGCCGAAACCTTCTTCCTCGATGCCGACGCCTCCAGCAGCATGGGCAATGTCGAGTTCATGCGGCGCTCCAACACCATCCGCCGCACCTTCCCCGGCACCGTCGACAGCCCCGGCAACAAGGAGATGGTGGCTGAGGTGGCCTCGATGGAGGCCAAGCTCGAGAAGATGTCCGAAGGCCTTGGCGGCCAGACCAGCCAGCAGGAGTCGATCAACCTCACCGGTGGCATCCCCAAGCCGGTGAAGAAAACCTTCGCCCAGACGATGTCCCAGGCGGAGCTGGATCAACGGATGAAGGGAACGGCCTTTGGGGTGAATGTGCCCGGGGGTACTGCCGCCATCAAGAAGGAGCAGGAGCAGGTGCAGGCCGAGCCACAGGCCCAACCCCAGATCAGCCAGCAGCCCACCGGCAAGGCCGGTGCCATCGATCCGTTCAAGCAGATGGTGAGAGATCTCAACAGCTGAGTGCTTCGCTCAGCTGGCTCAGCTCAGTTCTGTTCGATCAAGCTTTCACTCTCCAACACCAGCTGGCGCAGATGCTCCAGCTGGTTTTTTTGTGCGCCGTCCCAGAGCCCACGGTTGTGGGCCTCCAGCAGCCGCTCGGCCATGTCCCGCAGGGCCCAGGGATTGCTCCGCTCTAGAAAAGCGAGCACGGCGGGATCGCTCAGCCATTGGTCGCAGAGGGCCCCATAGCCCCAGTCGGGCACCCGGCCGGTGCTGGCGTCGTAGGCAAACAGATAGTCGAGGCTGGCAGCCATCTCGAAGCCGCCCTTGTAGCCGTGCTGCTGCATCGCCTCGATCCAGCGTGGGTTAAGCACGCGGCTGCGCAGCACCTTGTCGAATTCCCGCTCCAGGCGGTGCAGCTTTGGCCGGGCGCTGCGGGAGTGGTCGCCAAACCAAAGGGCCGGCCTCTGCCCCGACATCTTTTCCACGGCGGCGCTGAGTCCCCCCTGAAATTGGTAGTAATCGTCGGAATCCAGCAGGTCGTGCTCGCGGTTGTCCTGGTTGTGCAACACCACCTGGACGGCACCCAGCCGTTGCTCGAGGCCGTCCCGATCGGCCTGGGCCTCGATGCCCGCTTGGCCCGGAATGCCCGCCTGGCTGTCGTAGCGCCAGCTGCTCCAGTTGAGAAACGCCTCGCCCAGGTCGCCGCGCTGCTCCCACTGGCCGCTGTCGATCAGGCCCTGCAGCCCCGCCCCATAGGCGCCTGGGGCTGAGCCGTACACCCGGGCGCTGTGACCGTCCCGCCGCCAGGCCGCCGCCAGCGGGTTGTCGGCATCCAGCTCCTCGAGCGCCGCCACGAGAGCTGTCGCCCGGTTGACCCAGCCCACCAGCTGGGGGAACGCGTCGCGGAACAGCCCCGAGATTCGCAGGGTCACATCCACCCGCGGCCGACCCAACAGGCTCAGGGGGATCACCTCCAGGTCCACCATCCGGCGGGTGGGGCCATCCCACACCGGCCGCACGCCCAGCAACGCCAGCACCTGGGCGATGTCCTCGCCGCCATTGCGCATCGTGGCCGTGCCCCACACCGACAAGGCCAGGGTCTGCAAGTGCTCCCCCTGCTCCTGGAGATGCAGCTCCAGCAGCAGTTCAGCGCTGCGACGACCCAGGTCCCAGGCGGCCTCCGTTGGCAGGCCGCGCAGATCGACGCTGTAGAAATTGCGGCCGGTGGGCAACAGATCGGGCCGGCCTCGGGTCGGGGCTCCGGAGGGCCCGGCGGCGATGCGCTCCCCGTCGAGCCCCCGCAGGAAGGCTTCGCGCTCAGCGGCGCCACAGGCCAGCAGCCGTGGCAGCACGGCCTGACGCAGATGCTGCAAGGCCTGCTGCACGGCTGGCCCCAGCTCACCGGCCTCGACTGGCCCTGGCCCGTCCTCCCGCAGCTCCTGCTCCACCAGCGCCAGGGCCCGCCGCTCGAGCAAAGCCACGCCATCTCCCACCAGGCGAGGCGACTCACCCCCAAAAGCGGCCTGGAGGCGAAGCTGGTCGCCAGGTTCGAGCGCCGTGGCATCGGCATCGGCCCAGGGGTCGAATCTGAGCTGCAGGTCATGGGCCAGGGCCTGGGTGAGGCCGGGTTGGTTGGCCAGGGGGCAGCGCACCAGGCAGAGCAGCAGCTCCGCCAACCGCTGGGGCTCCGGCAGGGTGCCGTAGGTGTGCAGCCCGAGCCGGATCTGGGCTTCCTTGAGTTCGCAGAGGTAGCCATCAGCCGCATCCAGGCGCGCATCCAGCTCCGCGGCGGTGCCCAGGGGCAATTGCAGGGTCTCCAGTTGTTCCGCCAGGGTCTGCCGCAGCGGTGCGGCCCGCTCGCTGCCCAGCTGGCTGGCCTCCCAGTATTCGTCGAGCAGCACCTCAAGCTGTTGCAGGGCGCCGTGCAGCCCGGCGCGACCCAGCGGTGGGGTGAGGTGGTCGAGAATCACGGCCTGGCTGCGGCGCTTGGCCTGGGAGCCCTCGCCCGGATCATTGACGATGAAGGGGTAGAGATGGGGCAGCGGCCCGAGGGCCCACTCCGGGAAGCACTGGTCTGAGAGCCCCAGACCCTTGCCGGGCAACCACTCCAGGTTGCCGTGCTTGCCCACGTGCACCACGGCATGGGCCCCAAAGGTCTGACGCAGCCACAGGTATTGGGCCAGGTAGGCGTGGGTGGGGGGCAGGTCGGGGCTGTGGTAGCTGAGGGCGGGGTCGCGGTCGTAACCACGCTCCGGCTGGATCAGCACGGCCACATGGCCCAATTGGAGTCCGCGGATCGGGAACCCCAGCGCGGCCCCAGGGCCGGGGGCGCTCACCAGACCCGCATCCCGTTCCGGTGGCCCCCAGCAGGCCTCCAGGAGCTCCCGTCCCTCCCGCGGCAGTCCGGCATACCAGGCCTGGTAGTCGGCCAGGGGCAACAGGGCCAGGGGCGGGCGGTGTTCGCTTTCGGGATCGTTGCTGCGGCCGGCCAGCAGCTGTTGGATCAGGGCTTCGCCGCTGCTGGGCAGGCCCTCACTGAGCTGGTAGCCCACCTCGGCCAGCCACTGCAGCATCAGGGCCGTGGAGGCCGGCGTGTCGAGCCCCACGCCATTGGCCAGGCGACTGTTGCGGGCGGGGTAATTGGCCAGCACCAGCGCGATGCGCCGCTCCCTGGCTGGGGTCTGCCGCAGGCGAATCCAATTGGCGCTGAGCTGGGCAATCCAGGCCAGGCGCTCCAGGTCTGGTTGGTAGCGCTGCAGGGCTGAAGCCAGGCGCTCACTGGCCCCCACCGTCTCCTTGAAGGCGCCGATGCGGGTGGTGAGCCGGCCATCCAGTTCGGGGAGAGCCACCTGCAGGCTGAGGTCGATGGGGCCCAGGCCAATGCTGCTGGCCTGCCACTGGCTACGGGGCTGGCTGCTGCACAGCAACTGCAGCACCGGCACCCCGAGTTGCTCCCACAGGGGAGCCCCCAAACCGGCCTCCTCAAATTGCACCGACGCAAACGACGTGCTGCAGAGCACCGCCTGCACCCTTTGCTGGTGCAACAGGTCGGCGACGCCCCGTTGCACGGCCCGATCCCGCAGCCCACTCACCCAGAGCGCCCGCGGGCAGAGACCAGCCCCCCGCAGGGCCGCGAGGGTGGCCTCGATCAGCGCAAGGTCGCCGGCTTGCAGCAGGGCCCGGTAGGCGATCACCCCCACCCGTGCTCCCGGCTCCTCGCGCCAGTCGTGGGGGAGGGGATCGGCCAGGGGCTCGGCGCAAGGTGGTGGCGGGATTTCGCCATCGAGCAGCCCCTGCAGGCACACCAGCAAGCGACGCAGGTTGGCCGGCCCGCCCTCCCGCAAGCATTGGGCCAGGCCCACCGCCAGCTCAGGCGCCACCGTGCCCAGTTCGGCCAGGGCGGTTTCCTCCTCCGGCGTGCCGGCCAGCACCAGCAACTGGCGGTCTGGCTGGGCTGCCGCCCAGAGCTGCAGTTGCTCCAGTCCATAACTCCAGTGGCCCCGCCCACCCAGCAGCCGCACCACCAGCAGCCGGGCATGGCGCACCGTGGAGCTGAGGTAGTGGTCGATCTGGGCGGGATGGGCCAGAGCCGCGAGGTTCAGGCCCCGCAGTTCGGTCCCCAACAGCTGCGGCTCCTGCGTCAGCAACTGGTCGATGGCCAGCAGGTCGGTGTCGGCACTGCTGAGCAGCAGCACCGGTGCGGGGGGCTGCTCCACCAGGGCACCGACATCGGCTGCCTCCCCTCCTCCCGGTACCGATGCCAAGCGATGCATGGCCCCATCCTGCTTGCTGCAGTGAGAAGATCGGGGCATCACGGCCTCCGGCCGACGCCTCAGCTCCGCCCGCTTCGCCCCACCATGCACCAGTTCCTGCCCTACGCCTGGTTTGGTGGCAAATGCGTGCCCTTTGCCGAAGCCACTCTGTCGGTGGCCACCCATGCCCTGCACTACGGCACCGGCGCCTTCGGGGGCATGCGGGCCCTGCCCAATCCCAGTGACCCCGCTGAGATCCTGCTCTTCCGCGCCGACCGACACGCCCGGCGCCTCAGCCAGAGCGCCCGGCTGCTGCTCACCGAGTTGCCGGAGCAGACGATTCACGACGCCATCGGCGTCTTTCTGCGGGCCAACAAGCCCACCTGCCCGGTGTATCTGCGGCCGTTTGTCTACACCAGCGACCTGGGGATCGCCCCACGGCTGCACAACATCGAAACCGACTTCCTGATCTATGGGCTTGAGCTGGGCGACTATCTCTCCCCCGAGGGAGTGAGTTGCCGCATCAGCTCCTGGACCCGCCAGGAAGATCGTTCCCTGCCCTTGCGCGGCAAAATCAGCGGCGCCTACATCACCAGCTCCCTCGCTAAAACGGAGGCGGTCAAGAGTGGCTTCGATGAAGCCCTGCTGCTCAACAGCCGCGGCAAGGTGAGCGAAGCCAGCGGCATGAATTTGTTCATCGTGCGCGATGGCGTGTTAATCACCCCCGGCGTTGATCAGGACATCCTTGAGGGCATCACCCGCGCCAGCGTGCTGGAGCTGGCCAAGTCGATGGGCATCCCCACCCTGGAACGCCCCGTCGACAAGAGCGAGTTGTTCATTGCCGATGAGGTGTTCTTGAGTGGCACCGCCGCCAAGGTCACCCCGGTGCGTCGCGTCGAATCCACTGACCTGCCCAGCGATCGGCCGGTGATGAAGGCGATTCGCGAGCGCCTCACAGCGATCACGGAGGGCCGCGATCCCGCCTATGACCATTGGGTGACACGGATCCGCGTGGACGGTTGAGCGAGATGGGCACGGCGGTGGCACCCCGGGTGGGACAGAGGATGGGTTTTCTGGAGCGGTTGCACGCGCCCGAGCGGCCCGTGCTCGTGTTCGACGGTGCCACCGGCACCTCGCTGCAGCAGATGGACCTGAGCGCCGACGACTTCGGCGGTCCAGCGCTGGAGGGCTGCAACGAAGTCTTGGTGTTCACCCGCCCGGATGCGGTGCAGGCGGTGCATCGCCAGTTTCTGGAGGTGGGTGCCGATGTGATCGAGACCGACACCTTCGGAGCCACCTCCCTGGTGCTGGCGGAATACGACATCGCCGATCAGGCCTTTGCCCTCAACCAGCGCGCTGCCGAACTGGCCCGCGAGATGGCGGATGCCTTCTCCACCCCCGAGAAGCCCCGCTTTGTGGCCGGCTCGATGGGGCCCACCACCAAGTTGCCGACCCTGGGGCACGTCGATTTCGACACGATGAAGGCCTCCTTCGCCGAGCAGGCCGAAGGGCTGCTGGCTGGCGACGTCGACCTGTTCATCGTCGAAACCTGCCAGGACGTGCTGCAGATCAAGGCAGCGCTGCAGGGCATTGAGGCCGCGTTCAGCAAAACCGGCCAACGCCGGCCGCTGATGGTGAGCGTGACAATGGAGACCACCGGCACAATGCTGGTGGGCTCCGACATCGCCGCTGTGGTGGCGATTCTCGAGCCGTTTCCGATTGATGTGCTCGGCCTCAACTGCGCCACCGGCCCGGAGCAGATGAAGGAGCACATCCGCTACCTGAGCGAGCACAGCCCCTTTGTGGTGAGCTGCATCCCCAACGCCGGCCTGCCGGAGAACATCGGCGGAGTGGCCCATTACCGGCTGACGCCGGTGGAGATGAAGATGCAGTTGATGCACTTCGTCGAAGACCTCGGGGTGCAGGTGATCGGCGGCTGTTGCGGCACCACGCCCGCTCACATCGGCGCCCTGGCAGACCTTTCGGCCGAGCTGCAGGCGGCGCCCAGGCCGGTGCGTACCCCCGAAAGCCAGCACGCGCGACCCCTGTTGCAGGGAGAGCCTGCAGCCGCCTCGATCTACGGCACCACGCCTTATCACCAGGACAACTCCTTCCTGATCATCGGCGAGCGGCTTAACGCCAGTGGCAGCAAGAAGGTGCGCGAGCTGCTGGCTGAAGAAGACTGGGATGGCCTGGTGGCCGTGGCCCGGGGCCAGGTGAAGGAGAACGCCCACGTGCTCGACGTCAACGTCGACTACGTCGGTCGCGATGGCGAGCGGGACATGCATGAGCTGGTGAGCCGTCTGGTCACCAACGTCAACCTGCCGCTGATGCTCGACTCCACGGAGTGGCAGAAGATGGAGGCCGGCCTCAAGGTGGCCGGGGGCAAGTGCATCCTCAACTCCACCAACTACGAAGACGGCGATGAACGCTTCTTCAAGGTGCTGGAGCTCGCCAAGGCCTACGGCGCCGGTGTGGTGGTGGGCACCATCGATGAGGAGGGCATGGCGCGAACGGCGGAGCGCAAGTTTGCCATCGCCCAGCGGGCCTATCGCGATGCCCTCGAGTTCGGGATTCCCGCCCACGAGATCTTCTACGACCCCCTCGCCCTGCCGATCTCCACCGGCATCGAGGAGGACCGCCTCAATGGTGCGGCCACCGTGGAGGCGATCCGACGCATTCGCACGGATCTGCCCGGAGTGCACGTGGTGCTCGGGGTCAGCAATGTGAGCTTCGGTCTGTCGCCGGCGGCGCGGATCGTGCTCAATTCCGTCTTCCTGCACGACTGCTGCGAAGCCGGCATGGATGCGGCGATCGTGAGCCCCGCCAAGATCCTGCCCCTGGCCAAGATCAGTGCGGAACATCAGCAGGTCTGCCGCGACCTGATCTACGACCGCCGCCGTTTCGAAACCGACCAGCCGGGCGCAATCTGCAGCTACGACCCCCTGACGGTGCTCACCACCCTGTTTGAGGGCGTGAGTGCCAAGGAGGCCCGGGCCTCAGGACCCTCCCTGGCGGACCTGCCGGTGGAGGAGCGGCTCAAGCAGCACATCATTGATGGCGAACGCATCGGCCTGGAAGCCTCACTCGATGAAGCGCTGCAGACCTACCCGCCCCTGCAGATCATCAACACCTTCCTGCTCGATGGCATGAAGGTGGTGGGCGACCTGTTCGGCTCCGGCCAGATGCAGCTGCCCTTCGTGCTGCAGAGCGCCGAAACGATGAAGGCGGCCGTGGCCCAGCTTGAGCCCCACATGGAGACGGTTGAAGGGGAGAGCTCGGCCAAGGGCAAGTTTCTGATCGCCACCGTGAAGGGTGACGTGCACGACATCGGCAAGAACCTTGTCGACATCATCCTCACCAACAACGGCTACGAGGTGATCAACCTCGGCATCAAGCAGAGCTGCGAGGCGATCATCGAGGCCCAGCAACAACACCAGGCCGATTGCATCGCCATGAGCGGCTTGCTGGTGAAGTCGACGGCATTCATGAAGGACAACCTGGAGGCCTTTAACAAGGCCGGCATCGCTGTGCCGGTGATCCTCGGCGGAGCCGCCCTCACGCCCCGCTTCGTCAACGGCGACTGCCGCGCCGCTTACAACGGGCAGGTGATCTACGGGCGCGACGCCTTTGCCGATCTGCGCTTCATGGATGCATTGATGGAGGCCAAGGCCGCCGATGTCTGGAACGATCACCAGGGCTTCCTGGGGCCGATCCCGGAAGGCCTGGGCCTGGCAGCCAGTGATGCTGCAGATGCGCCGGCCAGCAGCACGGAGCCAGTGGCTCCAGCCGAGCCCGCCACCGCGGGCACGGCACCGGAGCTCGCCCCCAACGACGAGCGCTCCGAGGCCGTGCCTGAAGAGCCCGCCCTGGAGCCACCGTTCTGGGGCAGTGCGGTGTTGACCGAGGAGCAGATCGATCTGGAGGAGGTGTTTGCCTACCTCGATCGCAATGCCCTGTTCGCCGGCCAATGGCAGCTGCGCAAAACCCAGCAGCAGAGCCGCAGCGACTACGACGCCATGCTGGCCGAGAAGGCGGAGCCCGTTCTGCAGCAGTGGAAGCAGCGTTGCCTGGCGGAAGGGCTGCTGTCGCCTCGCGTGGCCTATGGCTACTTCCCCTGTGGTCGCAGCGGCAATGCGGTGGTGCTGTTCGACCCCGTTGAGCATGGACGCGAGCTCGGCCGCTTTGCGCTGCCGCGCCAGCGCTCCGGCAACCGCTACTGCATCGCCGATTTCTACCGCGATCTCGCCGTGGGAGCCGATGGCGCGGCGAGGCCAACCGATGTGTTGCCGATGCAGGCCGTGACCATGGGGGAACGGGCCACCCGCTTCGCCCAGGAGTTGTTCAAGGCGGATCAATACAGCGACTATCTGTATTTCCACGGATTGGGAGTGCAGATGGCGGAGGCCCTGGCGGAGTGGGTGCACGCCCGCATTCGCCGCGAGCTGGGCTTCGCCGATCCAGCCGAGATGCCGCTGCGGGATGTGCTGGCCCAGCGCTATCGCGGCAGCCGTTACTCCTTCGGCTACCCGGCTTGCCCGAATGTGGCCGACTCCCGCCAGCAGCTCACCTG
Organism: Cyanobium sp. Alchichica 3B3-8F6; assembly: GCF_024346435.1. Lineage (NCBI taxonomy): Bacteria > Bacillati > Cyanobacteriota > Cyanophyceae > Synechococcales > Prochlorococcaceae > Cyanobium > Cyanobium sp. Alchichica 3B3-8F6. The sequence goes on from NZ_JAGQCZ010000006.1 coordinate 66,431, forward strand.
GCTCGGGGCTGATCGCATTGGGCTGTCGATGGACGAGAGCGAACAGCTGGAGCCGGAGCAGAGCACCACGGCTCTGGTGGCGCTGCACAGCCAGGCCCGCTACTTCTCGGCCTGAAAACAAGGCCGTTCTGGCCTGGGAGCGCGTGTGGGTCCTTCTAGCCTGATCGTTCTTGTGAAGCACGGCCATGGCCATTGCCGGACCCGGCGGCGTTGACGCTGCCATCGCCGCGGGGATCGACCTCGACGACACTCCGATCCCCGCCGAGATGGTGGCCCTCTACACGGAGGTGATGGACCTGGAGAGCCAGCGTGCCCGCAGTGGCGTCAAGAAATCGATGCGCAACCGGATCGTGAAAACGGGCTCCAAGCACTTTGATCAGGCCACCCTCGATGCTCGATTGCAGGCTGCGGGATGGGAAGGACTCAAGCCGAAGGAGATTGCCTTCTTCTACTCCTGAGCTCTAGCTGCACATGTCCTCAAGGGTATCGATCACCTCCTGCTGAAACTCCTCCAGATTTGAGGAGTCGCTGAGATCGATGCCCTCGCCGGCGGCGTTCTGGGTGAGTTCCTGGAAATGGAAGGCCCCTTCGCCGTGGGCGAGGAACTCCATGGCGGAGGGTTCACCGCTTTCTTTGTAGGCGTCGCAGAGGGCCAGAAAGGCCGCATCTTCGGTGAATTCCCAGCTCATGAAGGGGGCCGCGCTGAAAAACAAGGTGAACGCGCTCACCGACCTTTAACGCCTACCCCCCGGAATCCGTCAACCACCCTGGCCAACTTTGTGCCGGTGTGTTGCCTTGGAACCTTTGGGTCTCGACGCGCCTCGAAGGCCCTGCAACGGCGCGAACCATTGGCCAGACTTGGGCCACCGCCCCAGAGAACGTCATCCCGTGAGCGAGTTCAGCGCCGGACCCAGCCCCGACCTCAACGTGTTGGGCGAACCCCTCGTGGTGTGCGGCTGTCAGCCGATGACCGGGTGGTTTCGGGATGGTCATTGCCGCACCAATGCGGCCGACCTGGGTCGCCACAGCGTCTGCTGCGTGGTGACAGAAGCCTTCCTGCGCTACAGCCAGGCCCAGGGCAACGATCTGAGCACCCCGGCTCCGGACTACGGCTTCCCCGGCCTCAAGCCCGGCGACCATTGGTGCGTCTGCGCCCCGCGCTGGCTTGAGGCCTACGAAGACGGCATGGCCCCGCCGGTGCGTCTGGAGGCCACGGAGAACACAGCCCTGGAGGTGATTCCGCTGGAGTTGTTGCAGGCCAACGCAGCCTGAGGCTGGCGCTCTGGCCCGGCACCACCGCCTACCAGGGGATGGGTTGGCCGTCCCAGGCCCAGAACTGGCCGCTCTGCTCCGGCGTGAGCCCCTCCAGCACGTCCAGCAGCTGTCTGGCGGCCCGTGCGGGGCTGAACAGCTTCTCTGGCGCAACACCCGCCTGGAAGGGGCTGGAGAGGGCCGTGGCGGTGGTGCCCGGATGCAGCAGGCTCACGCAACCCTGGGGCTTTCTGCGCCGCCACTCCAGCGCCAAGGTGCGCAGCAACTGATTCTGGGCGGCCTTGGCGGCCCGGTAGGCGTACCAACCGCCCAGATGGTTATCGCCGATGCTGCCCACCCGGGCTGAAAGGCTGGCGAAGTGAAAGGGGGCCTGGGCCGGCAGGGCGGGATCCACGGCCTGGGCCAGCAGCAGGGGCGCAAAGGCATTCACCGCAAAGCTCTGCTCCAGGGCAGCACGGCTCACCTGGCTGAGGCGTTTTTCAGGCTGCAAGCCAGGCCCATGGAGCAATCCGGCGGTGTGGATCACCAGCCGCAGGGGAGGGAAGGCTCCGAGGGTGGGACCCAGCTGGGCCAGGCTGCCGTCGTCGACCAGATCCAGGGGAAGGTGCGTCACGCCCTGCCAACTGACATCCCCCGTTCGTCGCCAGTCGCGGCGCGAGGCCCCCAGCAGCTGCAGCTGAGGTGCTCGCCGCGTGAGCTCCTGCAGCAGCGCCTGCCCGATGCCGCCACAGCCCACTACCAGGGCGCTGCCCTGCCAGGCGTGCAGGGGGTTGGGGCAAGGGGGAGCTGAAGACACGCAAATCCTGGACTGGCGACACGACCTCAGCCCTGGCGCATGATGGCAGCGCCAAATGGCCTGCTGCACAGGTACCGATGGGGCTTCGCATTGCTGTGTTGGGCTTGGGGGCCTGGGGGCAGACCCTGGCGGAGCGTTGGCAGCGCCAGGGCCACACGGTGTCGGGTTGGTCCCGGCGCGACGGCGGCAGCGCTGTGGATCTGCTGAGCCAGCAGGATCTGGTGGTGTCGGCAGTGGCCATGGCTGGCGTCCCGCCCCTGGCCCAGGAGCTTGGCCCCCATTGGCCCGCAGGCCTGCCGCTACTGAGCTGCAGCAAGGGGCTGGACCTCACCCAGCTGACCACGGCCACCCAGCTCTGGGCCGCCCAGTTGCCCAGCACACCACTAGCAGCGTTGAGCGGCCCCAACCTCGCCACGGAGGTGCAGCAGGGGCTGCCAGCGGCGAGTGTGGTGGCCAGTGTTGATGAGGCGCTGGCCCAGCTGCTGCAGCAACAGCTGAGCGATCGGGCCCTGCGCCTCTACACCAACAGCGATCCGATTGGCACCGAAGCGGCCGGTGCTCTCAAAAATGTGATGGCCGTGGCGGCCGGCATCTCCGACGGCCTGGCCCTGGGCGCCAATGCCAAGGCCTCGCTGCTCTGCCGCGGTCTGGCCGAAATCGGCGTGGTGTTGGAGGGGCTCGGTGGGGTCACCAGCACCCTCTACGGACTCGCTGGGTTGGGCGATCTGCTGGCAACCGCGACCAGTCGCCTCAGCCGCAACTACCGCTGCGGCCTGTTGCTGGCGGAGGGATGCAGCGAGGAGCAGACCTACGACCAGATCGCCGCCACCGTGGAGGGGCCCCGCACCGCCCGGGCGGCCCTCCAGCTGGCCGCTCGCCAGGGCTGGCACCTGCCGATCTGTGAGCAGGTGGTGCAGGTGCTCGATGGCGCCGCCACCCCGGCGGATGCGGTGCGCGCCCTGATGGAGCGCGATCTGCGGCCGGAATGGGCCCAGCCATGACCAGCAGCCCCCCACGGGTTGAGCCGAAGCTGGTTCGTGGCCTGGTGCAGCGGCCAGCCGTGCTGGTGGAGGCCTTTGCCGATGGGCCCTGCTGCGGCAATGGTGCCGCCGTGGTGCTCCTGGACGAGCCCATGGGTGACCAGGCCCTCCAGGGCATCGCCCGCAGCCTCAACCAATCGGAAACGGCCTTTCTGCTGCGCCAGCAGGACCGCTGGTGCCTGCGCTGGTTTACCCCCAGGTGCGAGGTGCCCCTCTGTGGCCACGGCACCCTGGCGGCCCTTCTGGCCCTGGGCCATTGGCAGCTGCTGGGTCCCAACGAGGAGGTTGAGCTGCTCAGCCGCAGCGGCCCCCTGGCGGTGGCGCTCGACCCCGGTGGTGCCTCGGGACGCTTGGTGCTCCCCAGTGCCGGCTTGTTGCCGGCCGAACCGTCCCCGCCGCTGATTCGGCTCCTGCAGGCCCATCTGGGTGTCACCCCGCTGGCCTACTGGGCCTCGAGCATGGGGTATCGCGTGGCGTTGCTGCCGGCTGCGCCCTTGCAGGCCATGGCGGGCCTTGCCGGGGAGCTCCAGGGTCCAGATCGGGCTGGCCTGGTGCTGATGCAGGCCTGTGCCGACGATCCGGCCGAGCCGCCCCCCACCGTGTTGGGTCAACCAGCCGATTACCAACTGCGGTTTTTCGCGCCGGGACTGGGCATCGATGAAGATCCCGTGACCGGTTCGGCCCACGCCCTGGTGGCGCCCTTTTGGTTGGAGCGGCTGGGCCGCAGCTCCGTGGTGGGTTGGCAATGCTCCCCGCGTCCCGGCGGCATGGTCTGCGAGGTGGTGTGCGAACCGGCGTCCTCAGGCATGATCCGGCTAAGCGGTACGGGCCATCTCCTGTGGAACGGCACATTGCGGGTGCACGCCGATGGCTCCGGAGCCGAGGCCTGGTCGTCCCTGTGCGCCCTCGCTTGATGCTGGCGGGCCCCATGGCGGTGGCGGCGGTGGCGGTTGGTTTTGCGGCCCAGGGCCTGGTGCCCCGGCCCTATGGCGCCGCCCAGGGCGAGCTGCTGGATGCCCTGATCGACTCACCACCACCGGCCGCCGACACCACCACCGCGGCGGAGCAGCTGCGGCGCCTGGAGGCCCGTCGTGCACCCGCGCAGGGCAGCGCAGCCAGCGTGGGTCTGGTGGAGCCCGAAGCGGGGCCGGGCGTGGATCTGGAGATACGCGTCGCCCTGCTCAGCGCCGGTGCGGCACCGGATCTGACGGCACCTGGCCCCTGGCAGTTGTTGAGCCGAGATGGCCAGCTGCTGCAGCAAGGAGATGCCGAAAGTCGGGTTGATCTGGCCAAGGTGTGGCAGCAAGGCCCGGAGGCTTGGCTGCAAACCAAGGGTGGGTCGCTGCTGGTCAATGGACGCCCCTACGGCGGCCGGCTGCGGCTGATCCGCGATACCGAGGGCCCGCGGCTGGTGAACCACCTGGCTCTGGAGACCTACATCGCCGCCGTGGTGGGGGCTGAGATGCCCAGCAGCTGGTCGATGGAGGCCCTCAGGGCCCAGGCCGTGGCCGCTCGCTCCTATGCCCTGGCCCACATGGCTCGCCCGGCCAACCGTCATTGGCACCTGGGCGATACGACCCGCTGGCAGGCCTACAAGGGCCTCTCCAGCAGCAACAACCGCACCCGCCAGGCCGCCGCCAGCACCGCTGGCCTGATTCTCAGCTACCAGGGCGCCATCGTCGAAAGCCTCTACGCCGCCAACCGCCAGATCAGCCTGGAAGCCCACGGCCATCTCGGCGCCAGCATGAGCCAGCACGGGGCCCAGGATCTGGCTCAACAGGGCTACCGCTACAACCAGATCCTTGGCCACTACTACCAGGGTGCATCTCTGGCCCGTCTCAAGGCCGGTGCGGGCTGAGCGCACCTGGCAGCGGGCCCTGGAGCGTTGCGGGGAGGCCCAGCGCTGCGGAGCCCTGGTGCCCCTGGCCACAGAAGTGGTACAGGCCCCCGAGCTGGAGCCTTTTGTGCTGCGCCGTCTGCTCAGCCGTACCCCCAAACACCTACGGGGTGGGGGGCCCAAGCCGAACCCCTTCCTCCCCTGGGAACCAGCCCTGGAGGTGGACCGTCTGGGATCCAGCCATGTGGTGCTGCTCAACAAATACCCCGTGCAACCGGGCCACCTGTTGCTGATCACCCAGGCTTGGCAGCCCCAGTCCGGCTGGCTGACAGCCGTCGACTGGCAGGCCGTGGCAGAGCTTGACGCGGATACGGGGGGGTTGTGGTTCTTCAACAGCTGCGCCGCCGCTGGTGCCAGCCAACCCCATCGGCATCTTCAAGTGTTGCCACGCCATGCCGGAGAACCCAGTTGCCCCCTTGCTGCGCTGTTTGCGGCCCAACTGGAGCCCCCAGGGGAGTCGATGCCTGGCGCCGCGCCGATGCCCTGGGCCTATCGGCTGAGTCGGCGAATCGATCCCCTAGGCAACAGCGATCTGGAGGGCCTGTACCGGGAGCATGCGGCGCAGCTGGGCCTGGGTTGCCCCCAGCACGACCCCCAGCCCCTCCATCCCTACAACCTGCTCTTCGACGATCACTGGTTGCTAACGGTGCGGCGCCGCCAGGAGCACTGTGCGGGCTTCAGCCTCAACGCCCTGGCCTTTGCGGGCTATCTGCTGTGCACCGAGCGCTCCGATCTCAGCTGGCTGGCACGGGAAGGGCCCTGGGCCTTGCTGCAGGCGGTGGCCAGTGCGCCGCTGCCGATCCGTTGAGCGCCGTTCCGTAATTTCTCGGTTGCCAAAGCCGATGCGGCTGGGGCTGGTTGGAAAGGAAGGGGTTGCGGCCCCTTGTCGAACGACCACTGACCCATGACCGACCACACGAAACGTCCAAGCCACCCCACCGGCAACCTGTCACGCCGGGCCCTGCAACAACGCAACCAGCGGGTGAACCTCTACCGCGGACTGGTTACGCCCATCGCTGTCCACTACGGCCGCCGTTGCCCCGAACCTCTCGACGATCTTGTCCAGGTGGGCCTGCTCGGCCTGCTTCGGGCTGCGGAGCTCTACCAGCCCCAGACCACCACACCCTTTGAAGCCTTTGCCAGGCCGCACATCCGCGGCGCGATTCTCCACTACCTGCGGGATTCAGCTCTGGTGGTGCGCTTGCCCCGTCGCCAGATGGAGCTGCACGACAAGCTGCGACAACTCAGAGCGAGCTGGTGTGCCCAGCACGGCCAAGAGCCCAGTGCAACCGATCTGCGCATGGCTCTGCGGCTAAGCCCAACCCAGTGGCAAGATCTGCTGCGGGGCCAGGCGATGGGACGCCCCATGACCTTTGAGCCCGGAGGAGATGAGCCTTTGGCCCTTTGGCGTCTAGGCAGCGGCTTGGCTGAGGATGAATCCCACCTGGACCAAGAGCCAGAGGAGCAGCGGGAGCTCCTGCAGCGGCAACTCCTGAACCTTGAGCCTGGCGTGCGACAGGTGATTCAGAAGGTGGTGTTATCGGGTTGGACCTATCGGCGCACCGCGGCCCGGATGCAGGTGAGCCCGATGACCGTGCAGCGTCGGCTGAAGCGGGGCCTGGCGTTGCTGCGGGCGACGCTAACCCCTCCCGCAGCAGTTGAACTCAGCTCTCGGCGGAGGCCGCATCCCGTTGCATCTGTTGCTCCAGCGTGCTGATCGCCGCGTTGACGGCGGCCAGCTGGCGCTCCACACCATCACGCCAGAACTGCAGCATGCGCAGCTTGCGATGCTGATGGCGCCGCCAGCTGTCGCGACCTCCTTCGTCGCCGATGCCGCAGCAGCCCAGGGGGGGAAGCATGAGAAAGTGGAAGAGTGCCCAAAGGTTCTAGCGAGCTGCGCGGGTCACCCGAGTGTCGTGTTTCCTCCCCAGCAATGGCCTTGAAACACCTTTGGACAAGCCTCTGTATCCCATTTGCAACAGGCCTTTCGCGTCCATTGGGAAGGCACTCCATTGATTCTTCAGCCCAGTCGTTTCAGCCCTCCAGCGTGGGGGGAGTCGGTCACGGAGCTCGCATGCGTCCGTTCCCCTGGTTGATGGCTACTGCCCTGGGAGTGCCTGTGGTGCTGCTTCAGGTGCAGCCGGCATCCGCCTATGTGGCGCTGATGGCTGGACAGCAGGCCCGCCCCCTGAATGGCAGCTTCAACAAAGTCCCGGTGCTGCATTCCAACCAACCCGAGGAGGTGGAGGGCGCCGGCATCCTGATCAATACGGCCCCTGGCTATGCCTATGCCTCCGAAACTGGCCAACCCCTGCGCAACGCTGAGTACACCTTCAACGGGGAGTTTGGCGTGCACATGCACCACAAATACTTCCCTCCCAACCGTGGCCAGATTTCAGCCTCGGCGAGGCGTCCCAAACTCACCCTCGGTCTGATTCTGATCAACCCGGGTGCACGTCCTGTGCACATCCGTTTTGAGAACGGAGCGGTGCGCAACAGCTTTGAAGCCCCCTATCTCCAGCAGTACAAAATGGGGGTGAGGCCGTTGGGGCCAAGGCCGTGGAACACAGGGCCGGGTGATGCCACCGCCATTCAGGTTCTGCGGGGGCGCCTCGATTCCAAACTCAGCCAGGAGATCACCATTCCGGCCCGCAGCCGCATCGTGCTGTTCCAGACCCAACTGCCTGCCTTGGGCATCGCCAATGCCCTGCTGAAGGGACGCAGTGATGGGCCCTTCCAAATGGCGGTGGTGGCGGCCAAAAACCCCCAAAGCGATTGGGATGTGCTGGCTGTGCTCGACCGGGGTCGCTTAGCCCCAGGCCGCGTTTATCTCAATCGGATCGCTGATATCAATAGGCGGCGTGTGTTCTCCCGAGTGGGTGGTGTTGCCATTGGCGATGGCTACGGGGCCAGCCTCGACCATGATCTGACCCAGCAGGGCCCATTGCATGTGCCCCTCACCAGCACCCACCGCCACAACTTCGGCACCCGAGAGGTGCAAGTGAATCCGCTGGTGAGCCGCATGGTCGACTCCTCCTTGGACAACGTCGGCACCTACGGGGTCCGCTTTGACGTCGATCTCAACCTCAAGGGGTCCGGTCCCTACGAGCTGGTGCTGAGCCACCCCTCCAGCACCGGCAGCAGTAAGCCGTTCACCGCGTTTCGGGGATCCTTTCAGGTGCGTTCTGAGGATGGGCTGCAGGAAATGCACGCAGGCCTGCGTTCCGGCCAGAGTGTTGCCCTCACAACCTTGAACCTGCGGCCTGGAGTTCCCAATCCGGTGCGTGTGAGCCTGGTTTATCCCGCGGATGCCACACCCGGCCATTTGCTCAGTGTGGTTCCTGCAAGCCAACTCACCATGGTGCAAAACCAGGAGCGCCAGCTCGAGATTGCCCGCAGCACCGCAGCCACCACCGCTCCCGCCCTGATTCCGATCCCTCCCGCTGTCCCCGATCCCACTGGCGTTGACGCGGATCCAGCGGAGAGGATGCCCCCGCTTGTCCTTCAGACCCCCCTGCCGGGCCTACCGCCGTTACGGTCCAATCCACCGCCACCACCACCGCCGGCGATCCTGTCACCGCGTTCCGCCGCTGGGGCCTCGTCGTCACCTCTGAACCCGTCGCTGGTGGATCGCTATCAGCAAGCGCTTGAGGCGCAACAACAAATGATGCGCAGCTTGATGGACCGTTAGGGATGGCTTCCCCAGGTGATCCCCAACGTCGTCGGTTCAGCCTGGAGCTCCCGGTTGAGCTGCTGGGGAAAATTGACGGCCTCAAGGCGGAGTGGGGCCTGCGCAGTCGCGGTGACATTGTCGAGCGCCTGCTGCAAGAACTCTTCCCCAGCAATGAGGATGGGGAGAACGACTTGGCGGCTGATCAGGCTTCTGCCAAGGGCACGCTTGCCTCTGGCGATGCCGATCATGCGTCGACATTCAACGAGCAGGGTGCGTTGGTGCTCGTCAGCCGAGGTTCGGGGGGCGAGCTCTGCCTCGATCTGGAAGACATCGACTTCCCCCTTGGGGAGACGATGCGCGTCAGCGCTCCGCCGCGTTCGGGCGGGATCGACCTGCCGGGGTTTGTGAGGCGCCAGTCGGATCAACTCAAGCGCAGTCTTCAGCCGCGCCAGCAAACCGTTGAAGCGTCCGTCGAACCCCTGCCCCATGTGGGTGGAGAAATGGTGGAGAGGGCCCTGGTGCGGGCCCGCAACCACTGGATCGAGCTCTACGGAAAGGATGCCAATGACGCCGTGTTGGAAGCGGCGATGGTCTGGTTAGCCCAAGACATCTGGGCCCAGAGTGATCAAAGTGACAACAGACCGTTCACTTGGTCGTTGGCCTGCGAGGTGGTGGCCAACACGGCGCCCAGTTGGGGGCACGAGCCCGCCAGTTTTGAGCGGGTGATGGTGATGGCCGGTCTGCTGGAGGATCCTTTCAGCACGTCCACCCTGGAGGTGCGACTGCCCACCCTGATTCGTCGCTTTGTGCATCGCTTCCGCAAGCGACGCAAAGGCACATCGTTCCAGACCCTCGAGCACACCATGACCCTGCACGGGGCGCTCAAGCTGTTGCAGTTACCCACCGCTCCGGGCCATCGACTCACCCTGGCTGAGATCCGCGAGGCCTATCGCGACCTGGCAATGAGCCACCATCCCGATTCCGGCGGCAGCGAAGAGACGATGCGCCGGCTGAATGAGGCCTACCAACTTCTCAAGGAGTTGTACCGCAATCATTAATGCGTCTCGCATGGCTCGTGAGAGCCACTCATTGAGACTATAGATGGGTCTTGAGTGAGATCAGTAGGAGCTCCTGAGTGACCCTTGCTCCGCCGGGCCGATCGGCAGTTGCGCAGCAGACTCTTTTGCGACGCAAAATTGGTCTTTACATAAGACTCATCCAGGAAATGCGTTCTGCTGCTCGGTTGCGCTGCTCAGCCTTGCTCGTGCGGGCTTCTCCATCTTGTTTACCACGAAATCGCTCCAATGGCGAATTGGTGGTCTCGCCTGTGTCCTGTTTTGAGTCTTGAATGCGGACTCAGATCAGACGGGCGAATAGTTGCGCGCGCCAGGGCCGTGGGGCCTCGCGGAGCGTGCTGATTCCATTGGCGTCCAAGCATTGATCTCGGATGCCGTCTCCTGAGACTTGAATATTTCAGTGATTCTGCCTGGGTCAAGCCTGGGAGATACTCCTTTACAGAATGCCGGCTGGTGTTTCTGGGTACAACGACGATCAATGGACTGTGTCCAGGGTGGGGATAGGACGCTGTCCAGTGGCTCGAATCAGTGATGAAGACGAGCAATGATAAAGCTTTTCGACTACGAGTACCTGTGTCTAATGCAGGTACGCGGCTTGAACAATGGTCAGCAGGAGTGGCGTGACGCCCGCGGCATCGGATAGTCGACCGCCTCTCTCGGTTAACCAAGGCCAGACTTAGCCTGAGACCAGAAACAAGTCTTAGGCGAAGAACCTGAGACGGAAGTGGGGGCAGCCTGACCTTGGCTTGGGGCTCTTGATCTGGCCAGATCCACGCATTCGGTTTGAAGGGGTGAGCGTGATGATGAGCCGACCGCGCTTCGCAACACCGACTCTTCCTCGCCGATCACGCACGCATCTGTCGGCGCAGGAGTGGATGCGGTGATGGACGGATCGACGACAGCCTTCGCTTCGGCCAGCGTCTCAATAATCCCATTCGGGATTCTCAGTGGGTCCAATAAAGAGCCCCGGATGAGACGGATGCTAAACCGGGGTGAAAGGAGGCTAGGCGGGTGGTGTTCAGGTGCTGGTTTGCATGCCCTGGATCAGATAGTCGAAGTAGGGGCCGGCCATTGCTGCTTGCTCGGTGCTGAGCAGGGCAATCGCGGCATCCTTCATGGTGCGCATCGCTTCAACCATGCCCGGCATCGGCACGCCGAGGCTGTTGTACATCTCGCGGGCTCCCACCAGGCCGATCTGCTGAATCATCTCGGTGCTGCCAGCCAAAACGCCGTAGGTGACAAGGCGCAAATACCAGCTGTAATCCCGCAGGCATTGAGCCCGCTGCTTTTGGCCATAGGCGTTGCCGCCAGGCGCGACGTAGTCGGGGTTGCGCTGAAACAGCTGCTTGGCCGCTTCGTCGACGATCTTTTTTTCGTTGTCGGTGAGCACCCGCACCACGGCAAGGCGCTCGGCCCCTCCGCTGAGGAACTCCACCATGGAGCGCAGCTCGCCGCCGCTGGGATAGCGCAGCTGATCATCTGCCTGGAGGATCAGATCCCGAACGACGCTCATCGCAGCGGCCACACGCGAGCTTCACTGTATCGACTCCGCAGCAGGAACCCCTTCCCTGGCTGCAACGTGTAACGCCCCTTTGCACGGCGTAGGGTGAACGATTGGCGGGCGGGCGTGGCGTCGAGCAGCAGCAACATCAGCAACAGCAAGCCAGACCTGGCCACCGGCAACCGGGTCACAGTGTCGATCACCGGCCTGTCCCACGATGGTCAGGGGGTGGCCAGGCTGTCCGATCGGGTGCTGTTTGTCGCCGGCGCCCTGCCAGGCGAGCAGGTGCAGGTGCGCCTGACCCACAAGGCCCGCCGCCACTGGTTGGCAGAGCTGGAGCAGGTGCTGGAGTCGGCTCCTGATCGGCGCCGGCCGCCCTGCATCCTGGCGGAGCATTGCGGTGGCTGCAGCCTGCAACACCTTGAGGATGCCGGCCAGCAGCACTGGAAACACCAGAAGGTGGTGGATGCCATTCGTCGCATTGCTCACCTCGACCATCCAGTGGCCCCCCTGTTGGCAGCTCCCGAGGGCCTGGGGTACCGCAACCGGGCGATCATTCCGCTGGAGCGCTGTGAAGACGGCCACCTGCGTGCGGGGTTCTACCGCCGCGGCACCCACCGGATCGTCAACATGAACCACTGTCCGGTGCTCGATCCGCGCCTGGATGCCTTGATCGCGCCGTTGAAAGCCGATCTGGAGTCCAGCGACTGGCCCGTCGATCGCGATTGCCAGGAGGGTGGTGGTCTGCGCCATCTGGCGCTGCGCCTGGGCAGCCACAGCGGCGAGCTGCTGATCACCCTGGTGAGCAGTCACGATGAGCTCGATGGCCTGGAGATCCTGGCGGCCCAGTGGATGCAGCGCTGGCCCGCGCTGGTGGGTGTGTGCCTCAACCTGCAACCACTCCCCACCAATACCCTGCTGGGCCCTGAGACCCGGGTGGTGGTCGGACGTGGCTGGGTGGAGGAACGGTTCTGCGATCTCAGCCTGCGCATCTCGGCCGACACCTTCTTCCAGGTGCACACCCAGCAAGCGGAACGGGTGGTGCCGCTCGTGTTGGCGGCCCTCGACGGCCTACCGGCCGGCGTGATGGTGGATGCGTATTGCGGCATCGGGACCTACAGCCTGCCGGTGGCAGCGGCGGGGTGGCAGGTGCATGGCATCGAACTCAGCCCGGAGGCGGTGCATCAAGCCAAGACCAACGCCAAGGAGAACGGATTGGGGGAACGGGCATCCTTTGAGGCGGGGGTGGTTTCAGGGTGCCTCGGGGAGCATCTTGCCCACTGCGACGTGCTGTTCCTCGACCCGCCACGCAAAGGTCTCGAACCCGCCACCCTGCAGGCCATCGTGGCGAATCCTCCGGCCCATCTCCTTTATCTCAGCTGTGATCCTGCCACCCTCGCCCGGGACTTGGCCCAGTTGGTGGAGAGCTGCCACTACCAGCTGGCGAGTCTCCAGCCGATCGATTTCTTTCCCCAGACCAGTCACGTTGAAACGCTGGCCGTGTTGCACCGTGGGGCACCACCGCAGGGTGCAACAGCCGGTGCGGCTCAGGCCCTCAGTTGAGCTCCCAGCTGCTGTTCCAGGGCGGAACGAATGGCGGTATGGGCCCGTTCCACATCTTCGTCGATCAGGGTGCGCTTGGGATCGCGGTAGCGCAGACGGAAGGCCTGGCTGCATTGGCCGGCGGCCAGCTGGTCGCCGGCGTAACGATCCACCAGCTCGGCCTGCTCCAGCAGGGGCTTGCCAGCCTTGCGAATCACCTGCAGCAGGTCGGCCGAGCGGATCTCAGCTGACACCACCACCGCCAGATCCCGCTCTGAGGCGGGCACGGTGGCGTAGGGGGCAAAGGCGGGTTGCCATCGGTTGCGACGCGTGGCGGCGGTGAGCAGGGCCGCCAGCTCGAGTTCAAACACGTAGGTGGCTTCCGGCAGGTCGAGCGCGTCGGCCTGCTCAGGATGCAGCTGCCCAAACCAACCCTGGGGGCGGCCCTCCACCACCAGTTCGGCCGCCCGGCCCGGATGCAGCAAGGGGTGGCTCGTCAGCGGCCGATCCTCGATGGGAATCGCCGAGGCCACCAATGCCTGCTGCAGCACGCCGCGGGCCTGGTGGTAGCTGGGCGGTTGGGGTTTGCCACTGCTGCTCCAGCGCTCACCGCGTCGCTCCCCGCAGATCACCCCCACCAGCAGCTGGCGATCGGGTTGGGCGGCCGCCGTGCTGAACACCTGGCCGATCTCGAAGGCCCAGAAGCCGGCTTGGCCGCTTTGCAGGTTGCGGCGCGCTGCCGCCAGCAGCTCTCCGTGCAGGTTGTCGCGCAGGTGGCCGTAGTCGGCCAGCAGGGGATTGGCCAGGGGGATGCGCCCTGCAGCAGCGGCAACAAGGGAGAAGCTGCAGGCTTCCTGCAGCCCAGCCCCACAGAGCTGACGCCGCAAGCGGCGCTCCACCTGTTGGGCTGGGTCCAGACCGCCGGGTTCGAGGGGATCGGGCAGATGGCAGGCGAATTGGTCGTAACCAACCAGGCGGGCCACTTCCTCAATCAGATCGACCTCCCGCTGCAGGTCCATCGAACGGGAAGCCGGCACGGTTACCAGCCAACCCTCGTCGTCGGCATCGGCCTCAAGGCTGCAGCCCAAAGCGGTGAGGGTTTGCAGGATGCGGTCATCGCTGAGGTCGCTGAACGCGTCTCCGTCTTGCACAGGCCCCAGCAGGTTGTGCAGGGCATCCCGCCTTAACTGCAGGGGCTGGGTGGCCAGCTGCGGGCTCTGATGCAGCCAGCGCCCGACCAGCTTGGCGCCGCAGAGCTGCTGCAGCAGTGCCACGGCGCGGTTGGCCGCTGCCAGGGTGCTGTCCCGGGGCAAGCCCTTCTCAAAGCGACTGCTGGCCTCGGTGCGCAGTCCGACGCTGCGGGCTGAGCGGCGCACGGCCTGGGGTGCAAACACCGCGGCTTCCAGCCAGATGGCGCAGGTGCCCTCACCGACCGCTTCCTCGGCACCACCCATCACGCCGGCCAGGGCGATGGGCCGACCGCTGTAGGTCACCACCAGGGCTTCGGGGCTGAGCTGGTGCTCGCTGCCATCCAGGGCCGTGAACGGCTCCCCGTCGTGAGCTTGCCTGAGGCCCAGGGCGTCCACCTGGGGGGCGGATGTGGCACTGATAGCCGCCAGCTGCTGGCTGTCAAAGGCATGCAGGGGCTGCCCTGTTTCCAGCATCACCAGATTGGTGATGTCGACGACGTTGTTGATCGGGCGTACGCCGGCCTTTTCGAGGCGCTGTTGCAGCCAGCGGGGCGACGGGGCCACCTGGAGGCCGTCCAGGGCCGTCACGCTGAACAGACCGCCGGCTTCAATCGCGGCGAGATCCGCAGCGGCCACGGGCAATGGCTGGCTGTCAAGGGCGGCGCCAGCCGGCACGGGGGTGTGGGTCTGTCCGCCGACGAGGGCCGCCACCTCCCGGGCGATGCCCAGCATGGAGAGCCCGTCGGGGCGGTTGGCGGTGATGGCCAACTCCAGCACTTGGTCGTCGAGGCCGAGGCACGGGCCCACGGGGCTACCGACCGGTGGCACCTGCTCCAGCAGCTGATCGAGCTCGGCGATGCCATCGGCATCGCTGCTCAGGCCCAGTTCCGCCAGGGAGCAGATCATGCCGCTGCTGGCCACGCCACGCAGTTCGGCGGGCTTGATCGTCAGATTGACGGCGGGCAAAGTAGACCCCACCAGGGCCACCGGCACGTGGATGCCAGCCCGCACGTTGGCGGCCCCGCAGACGATCTGCAGCGATTCCGCGGCACCGACATCCACCTGGCAGACGCTGAGTTTGTCGGCGTTGGGATGGCCTTGCCGGTCGCGCACGTAGCCCACCACGACCCCCTGGGCCTGGGCCGCCAGGTCGTCGATGGCGTCCACCTCAAAGCCAGCCATCGAAAGCCGCTCGGCCAGAACGTCGACAGCGAGGGCCTGCTCAGGGCCGGTCACCAGCTCCTGCAACCATTGGAGCGAGACCCGCATCAGCCCATCCCTTCAAGAAGGGGGATCCTAGAGATCAACAGGCAGGGGAACTGCCGGAAGGTATGGTGGCAACTTGTCCTCTCGCATCGCACCAGCGGCGCAACGTCCTTCATGGCTAAAAACAAGGGCGTCCGGATCGTGATCACTCTTGAGTGCACGGAATGCCGGTCCAACCCCGCCAAGCGGTCTCCAGGTGTGTCTCGCTACACCACCGAAAAGAACCGCCGCAACACCACCGAACGGCTCGAGCTGAAGAAGTTCTGCCCCCATTGCAACGCCTCGACGACGCACAAGGAAATCAAGTGATCTTCAACTGACCTGGCCGCCTAGCGCTCCGATTACTCGGTTGCGCTTGCACCAACGTCAACTCAACGTCAACTCAACGTCAACTCAACGTCAGCTTGAAGCCGATTTCCTTGGTCTCCGTCACGCCTCTGCACGGTTAGGCACCAGTTCGTTTTTCCCTCCGTTCGAACCCATGTCCAGCTCCTTCTTTAAAAAGCGTCTGTCGCCGATCAAGCCCGGCGATCCGATCGACTACAAGGACGTCGATCTGCTCAAGAAATTCATCACCGAGCGGGGCAAGATCCTGCCCCGCCGTCTCACTGGCCTCACCGCCAAGCAGCAGCGGGATCTCACCAATGCGGTCAAGCGTGCCCGCATCGTGGCCCTGCTGCCCTTTGTGAATCCGGAAGGCTGAGGCGCGACCGCTGGCCTCAGCAACCTTCCAACCCGGCGATCTGGTGGGCCTCAGCGACGAGCGCGGCCCCCAGGTTGCTGTCGTTCTCAGTGTTCAGTCCAACAAGGCTTCGCTGGCGATCGGTGCATCCGGTCGTCAACAGATTCAACCGCTGCGCCAGTTGCAGCTGCTCGGCGCGTGCCCTGGCGATGGGGCCCAGCCCCAGCGGTTGGAGCAACTGCCCTGGCACATCACGGAAGACGCTTTAACGGCAGCCGTGCCCTCCAGGCGTGATGTGGCCGCGGCCTGGTTGTTGATGCAGGCGGATGGGCAGCCGTTAACCCTGCCCGATTGGGTGGATCTGGTGTGCTCCCGCCGCGATGGCCTCACCGTGGCGGCCTGCTGGCGATGGTGCCACGGAGCCCAGACCCTGTTTCGGTTGCGCCAGGGCCAGGTGGAGGCCCGTGGCCTCAACGACCTGCGGCAGCTGCGCCGAGAGCGGCGTCATCAGCAACTGCAGGCCGAGGCGGAGCAGCGCTGGCACCAAGCCCTGCGGCTCCGCCAGCCCCTGGATCCCCACGACCTGGCAAGCGAGCACCGGCAGCAACTCGAACTCCTGGAGTGCTGGGCCGGGGGCGACTGCACCAGCCCTCTGCCCACTCAGCTCAAACAGGCTCTCCACGCGGCCCAGTGCACGGCCGACACCGGCTCGATCCGCCATCTGCTGGTTGACCTGGGCCTCTGGCAAGCCCATCACCTGCCATCGCTGCGCGCCACCACCTGGGAGCAGGGCTTTTCGGCGGAGCTGTTGGCGGAGGCTGATCGTCTGCTGGAGATGGCCGAGGCTGATCGCCCCGGCGACATCGACCGTGTGGATCTGATGGGCCAGCGCAGCGTCACCATCGACGATGCCGACACCCGCGACATCGACGACGGCCTGGCGTTGGAAACCACCCCGACCGGGCAGCAGCGCATCTGGATCCACGTGGCGGATCCCGGCCGCCTGATTGAAGCCCATTCGCCCTTGGATCAGGAGGCCCGACGCCGGGGCAGCAGCCTCTACCTGGCCGGCGGCATCCTGCCGATGTTTCCCGAGCAGCTAGGAACCGGCCCGATGAGCCTGAGAGCTGGGTGCCGCAGTGCCGCCTGGAGTCTCTGGGTGGAGCTCGATGCCGAAGGTGCCATCGCCGCATCCGGCCTGCAACGCAGCTGGGTGAAGCCCACCTACCGGCTCTCCTACGGAGATGCCGACGACCTGATCGACCTGGCGCCCCCTCAGGAGCGCGATCTCGCCGATTTGCATGGCTTGTTGCAGCGACGCCGCCAGTGGCGAGTGCGCCATGGCGCCCTGCTGCTCGACCAGCCGGAGGGGCGCATCCAGTGCGGCGGCGAAGAACCCCTGCTGGAGATCACTGAGCCCAGCCCGGCTCGGCTGCTCGTGGCCGAGGCCATGATCCTGGCCGGTGCGGTGGTGGCCGAAATGGGCCGTGAGCACAACCTCGCCCTGCCGTACCGGAGCCAGTTGCCGGCTGCCTTGCCCCCCGAGGCGGAGCTGGCCGCCCTGCCAGCCGGGCCCGTGCGGCATGCGGCCATCAAGCGCTGCCTGAGCCGCGGGCACACCGGCACCCAGCCGAGTGGCCACTTCAGCCTGGGGCTTCCCGCCTATGTGCAGGCCACCTCGCCGATCCGCCGCTACGCCGACCTGGTGGTGCAACGTCAACTGCTGGCCCTGCAGCAGCAACGCCAGCCCCTGGAGTCCGAGGCCCTTCAGGTCCTCCTGACCGATCTTGAGGGTCCGCTGCGGCAGGGGCAGCAGATCAGTCGGGAAGACCAGCGCCACTGGCAACAGGTGTGGTTCGATGCCCATCGCAGCGACCACTGGCCGGCCACCTTCCTGCGCTGGCTACGGCCCCAGGATCGCCTCGGCCTGGTGCATGTCGAGAGCCTGGCGATGGATCTGGCCGCCGACTGCCCGGCCGGCTCCGATCCGGGCGATCTGCTGCAGCTGCGGGTTCACACGGTGGATCCGCTGCGGGATCAGCTGCGCCTGCTGGCCAGCGGCTAATCCCCCGCCAGCCGCGAGGCCCGCAGCCATGGGCCCCAGGGATTGAGGCAACCCACCAACGTGGTGGTTGTGGGCCGCTCCAGATCCTGAAGCCAACAGTTCAGCCCTGGTTCCAGGGTGATCAATGGCCATGCGGTGCTGCCTGTGCTGAACAGAAAGCCCCCCTGGCCATCAGCATGCACCGTGCCGCGCCAGGCTGCTTCGCCGAACTCGGCTGCACCTGCCCTGGGATCGTTGGCTCGCGCCGCACGGCGCTGCAGCTGGCCATCGCCCTGGAGCAGATCTGGAGACTCCAGCAACAGCAGCTGGCGAGCGGCCCAGTCGGCCGCATGCCAGGGCGTGTCCCAGAGCGGCAATACCGCCGCCGGGGCCAGGGGATCGTGAATGAGTCGCTCCTGCAGCTCGCGCACCGGCAGATCGCAGGGGGGAACGCCCCGCTGCACCGCCAGGGCGGCGGCTGCGCCGGCTGCCTGACCGATGTTGAGGATCAGCGGCTGCAGACGTGTGGCGCCATTGGCCATGTGGCTGACGCTGAAGCCTTTGTCGGCTGCCAGCAGGTTGTCGAAATCGGCACTCAGCAGGGCCCGATAGGGGACGGTGAAGGGGGTGCCGCTCCAGCGGCCACCCCAGCGGATGCTTTTGGCTGCCAGCGGCCAATCGGGGCCCGGGTAGTGGTGGTCGTTGGCGTAGTTGCCCACCGCCACGGCTTCGAGTGCCCCGGTGCCATCCCAAGGCAACGGTCCTTGGGATTCGCCGACTCCTAGGGGCAGCAGATGTTGTTCCAGCACCACCGTGTTCCCCACCAAGCGGCGCCCTTCGCGCCAGTAGGGCAACAGGGCCAGGGGTGAGGGCCCACTCACGGCGCTGGCGCCAAGCTCCCCCGCTGTTGGAAAGCAGGCGGCTGGCTTCAGCCAGCCTTCGGAGGCCTGCTCCAGGGCATCGGCAAAGGCAAGGCTGTGGGCCTGCATCGCTGCTCCGATCGGCCCATCAGCGGCCTCGCGCTCCAGCAGCTCCAGGCCGTGGCCATGCCAATCGTTGCCGTGAAGCGGCCAATTGAGCATCACCAACCCGCCGGGCAGACGGCCGTAGCTGATGGTGCGCTCCAGGCCAAAGGCCTGGTCGGCCTGCTTGAACGGGGGCGGCAAGGTTGCAGGGCTAGCGGCCGGGGGCCCGGGCATGGTGCCGGCACCGGCCTCATCCGCCAGTTGCCCCATCACCACCCAGGTGGGGGATTGCAGCGGATGCTTCGCAAAAAAAGAGTCCTGATCGAGACGCTCCTGGAGCGGGGCACTGGGCTCCTGCCACAGCTCCTGCGCTTCCCACCCCTGTCGGTAACTGGCACCACAGATCGGCAGCAGGTCGCCGCGATCGCTGCCATCGATCACCACCTGCAGCTGAATGCGTTGCGCCTCTCCTGCGACCTCCACATCGAGCGCCGTGAGACGCCGACCCTGGCGATGGGCACCGGTCACCCGTGCCCCCGGGGACCAATGCAGCAACGGCTCTGCCGAACACCACTCGCGCAGGAGGGTTTCGGCGGTGGCGGGGCGGTAGCCGAAACAGCTCACCCAATTGTGGTCGAGTCCTTCGGGCTCCCGCCGTTGCAATTCCCGCAGAAAGGCGCCCCACAGCCCGGTTTGCCAGGGCGTGAGCTCATTGCCATCGGGAGCGCAGACGCCAGCGGCGCTCACCATGCCCCCCAGCCAGGGCCCAGGCGTGAGCAGCACCACGGTGGCGCCGCCGCGGGCAGCCTGCAGGGCAGCGGCCACCCCACCGGTGCCACCGCCCCACACCAGCACGTCAACCTGCGCGGGGGGGATCGCCATGGCTACCGGCACGGGGGATGGTGCAGCCCAGCGTGGCAGGGTGGGTCGCGGTCGCGGCGCCGCGAGCTACCCTTCCCGGTCGCATGTCTTACACCCTCACCACACCCCTCTATTACGTCAACGATCGCGCCCATCTCGGCAGTGCTTACACCACGCTGGCCTGCGATGCGGTGGCCCGCTACCAGCGGCTCAAGGGGGAGCAAGTGCTGTTCATCACGGGTTGTGACGAGCACGGGCAAAAGATTCAACGCACCGCTGAAGCCGCGGGGCTGAGTCCCCAGGCCCACTGCGATGCGGTCAGCGAGGGCTACCGCGCCCTCTGGAACCGCTGGCAGATCAGCAACGACCGGTTTGTGCGCACCACCGACCCTCGCCATCAAGCCCTGGTCGAGCAGTTTTTTGCCCGGGTCGAGGCCAACGGCGATGTGGTGGAAGGCCGCCAACAGGGCTGGTACTGCGTGGCCTGTGAGGAGTTCAAGGATGACGCCCCGGGAAGTGAAGACCCGGAATGCGCCATTCACCGCAAACCGCTCGAGTGGCGCGATGAGGTGAATCTGTTTTTTCGCCTCTCCCGCTACCAGAGCCAGATCGAGGAGCTGATCCGCAGACCTGGTTTCATCGCCCCGGCCAGCCGACAGAAAGAGGTTGAAAACTTTGTCGCCCAGGGCCTGCGTGACTTTTCCATCTCCCGGATCGATCTACCCTGGGGGATCCCGGTGCCTGGCCATGACGGCCATACCTTTTACGTATGGTTTGACGCCCTGCTGGGCTATCTCACGGCCCTGATCCCCCCAGAGGATCCGGTCAACCTGGAGCTGATCAGCCAGGGTGGCTGGCCGGCCCAGTTGCACGTCATCGGCAAGGACATCCTGCGCTTCCACGCGGTCTACTGGCCGGCAATGCTGCTGTCGGCGGGACTCCCCCTGCCCGAGCGGGTGTTTGGCCATGGCTTCCTGACCCGGGAGGGTCAGAAGATGGGCAAGTCCCTCGGCAACGTGCTCGATCCGGAGGTGTTGCTCGAGCGCTGTGGGCGTGATGCGGTGCGCTGGTATCTGCTGCGCGATATCCCCTTCGGCGACGACGGCGACTTTCAGCAGCAGCGCTTCACCGATCTGGTCAACAACGACCTGGCCAACACGATCGGCAACCTGCTGAACCGCACCTCGTCGATGGCGCGGCGCTGGTTTGCTGATGCGGTGCCCCCCGCCGGGCCTGCCGCCCAACCCGACCACCCCCTGGCCGTGGCGGCCCTGGCCGCCGGTGAGACGGTGAACACCGCCTTGGATGCCCTGGATTTCCGCGCTGCCGCTGAAGCCAGCCTGCAGTTGGCCATCACGGCCAACGGCTTCCTCAACGACCAAGCCCCCTGGAAGCAGATGAAACTGGAGGGTCAGGAGACTGCCGTGGCGGCGGATCTCTATGCGGTGTTGGAAGCCACCCGCTGGGTGGCGGTGCTGTTGGCCCCCCTGTTGCCCGAACTCTCCGAGCGGATGCTGGTGCAGCTCGGTCAGCAGCCCTTTGAGAGTGGCATTGGCACCAGCGTGACCACGCCATCGCCGTGGCGTGCGGCTCAGCGGTGGGGCGCGTTGGAGCCTGGACTGGCCTTGATCGAACCCCAGCCGGTGATGCAGCGGCTCGAGCTCGAGACCCCCCTGTGACCATGCGCACCTACCGGCGGCTGCCGCAGTTCCTGCTGGTCTTGAGCCTGGCGGGCCTTGCGGTGCCCACCCTGCTGGCCGGCTGCCAGGCGCCCGCCACCAAAGAGGAACCAGCCCAACCGTTTGTGTTCCGCTCCCTCAACCTGCGGCAGAAAGATCCCAGCGGTCGCCCCCTCTGGGAGATCAGCAGCCCGGAGGCCCGCTATGACCTGAGCCGCCGGGTGGCCCAGGCCCGGGACCTGAGCGGCACGATTTATGCCAAAGGCAAGCCCCTTTACACGATCACAGCAAGCAGTGGCACGGTGATCAATGACGGCGAAGTGGTGCAGCTGGAAGGGCCGACCCAGCTGGTTCGGGTGGGGCCGAAGCCGCTGGTGGTCACGGCCACCCGCGTGCGCTGGTATCCGCGCCAGGAGCGGATGGAAATCGATCGGAGCCCCCGCGCCAGCCAGGGTGATCTCCGTCTCACCGCCAGGCGGGCCCGCTTCTGGATTCAGCAGGACAAACTCGAGTTGCGGGGCCGGCCGCTGCTGGAGCGCTCCGACGAAGGCACCTGGACCCTGGCCCTCACCTCCGCCGACTGGTTCCTTGGCACTGGCGAGCTGATCGGTCGCGGACCGGTTCGGGGTGAGCGGCGCTTGGCTGGCAGTGGTCTGCAGACCCTCACGTCCCCCTCGCTGACCGGCAACTCCTTGCGCCAAGTGATCGACCTGCAGGCTCCCGTCCAAGTGCTCGATCCGGGCCGCAAGGCGCGGTTGGATGCCAGGGCAACCCGGCTGGAGTTGGATGTGGAGCGGATCAGCAGCCCCCACCCTTTCCGTGCCCAGCTCGACCAGTCACGGCTCAGTGGGCAGGGTTTTGAGGCCCTGGGTGGCAGTCAAACTCTGGTGATTCCCCAGGCGTGCCGACTCCAGCAACCCACCGATTCCCTGGTCGCCAATCGCTGCACCTGGAACTGGCAGACCAACCAGGTGACGGCGCAGGGTTCGGTGGAGCTGCGCCGCTCGGCCTTCCAGCAGGTCACCCGAGCCCAGCAACTGCAAGGTGTGGCAACCCAGCAGGGGCAGGTGGTGTTCAGCAGTCCGGGGAGTCGGGTGGAGAGCCAGTTGAAGGTGCCGCCGCCCCGTCGAGACGCGCGCAAGCAGTCCCCGAAAGCGCCACCATTCGGGTTGTGATGCGTTGAGCCCAGCCCTCCAGCCACACCAGATCACTGCGACTGAAACAGCGTGGTGACCAGCCACCCAACACCACCAGGCCCTGCTCCCCCAGGGGTTGCACAACCGCCGAGGGCAGGCCCGGCAGCAGGCTGGTGAATTCGTCGCGGCCCGGGTAGAGGCGTAGGTCCACCAGGGAGATGGCTCTCCCCTTTGCCTGCGTGCGCGCACAGATCACCCCAGGGGTGAAGCTGCAGTCGGCCAGCAGACCCCGCCGCAGCAGGCAGCGCCCCTGCCACAGCACAACAACCACAGCCGCCGGACTGGCGGTAAGCAGCATCTGGCTGCCCCAGCCCAGCTCTTCGGCCAGCTCGGGTGGCAGACCCTCCGCCAGTTCCACCCCTTGGCGCCCCTCCAAGGCCACCCGGCCTGCCGCTTCGGGCACGGCCCGCGTCCACAACACCCCAACCAACATCAACCCCACCGCCAGAAAGCTGGCCAGCACGGCAGCTCGCTCCAGGGCCGGATCTGTGTTGACAGCGCTGGTTTGGTTGAGCACCACCAGGGCCAGGGCACCGATACCTGACCCCAGACAGATCCGCGCAGGTAGGGAGGCGGCCATGAACAGCAAGCAGGAGGCGACAGCAGGGCCCGTTAGCGGCAAACTAGGGCCACGCTGGGTCGATTCGTTGGCGCCCTCACTTCACAAGAGCCGCTGGCTCTCCCTTCAGGGGTTGATTGCTGCCCTGCTCGGAGGTTTTCTCTGCCTTGCGCCCGCTCCCGCCCTGGCCATCGCGGCGAGTGGCCTACCCGACACGCCTCCCCAGGAGCGCATCCTGGACACCGCCAATGTGCTGAGCCGCGCTGCCATCGGTGAGCTCGGCAAAACCCTGGAGAGTTTTTCCGCCGATCGCGTGGATGCCCACCTGATCACGGTGAATCGCCTGGATTACGGCCTCAGCCTGCCCCAGCTCGGCGCCCAGGTGTTGGAGCGCTGGGCGGAGGCCGGCGCCGACTCCTTGCAGCTGCTGTTTCTGATCGACAGTCAGACCAACAGCGCTGCGGTAGTGGCTTCGCCGAATCTCAATGGCCAGCTGGATCCGAGTCTGCTGCGCAGCACGGCACGCACCACGATGGCCCAGCCGATTCGTGAGGGCGGTCGCTATCGCCAGGGCAGTCTCGACGCCATGAACCGTCTGCTGACGGTGCTCGAGGGCGGCGACGATCCGGGTGAACCAGCCACCGCCGAGGTGGTCACCCAACCCACCAACATTCCCACCAAAGAGGAAACAGCGTCCAGCAACGCCTTCACCTGGGTGGTGGTGCTGCTGGTCCTGGGCACCCTGGTCCCGATGCTCACCTGGTGGGTTTTTTCACGCTGACCCCATGGCACCTACCAATTGGATGGGGGCTTTCGGCCGGGCCCAGGCCCTCGATCTCAGCCACGATCTCGAGCGGGGTTACGAATCGGCCCTGTTGATCCAGAGCATTGAGCTGGAGCATTACAACGATCGCCCTGTGCGGCCTGAACTCGACTTGCGCATTCCGCGGGCGGCCCAGGCCCAGCTGCTGCGCCGCTTCCGGGCGGCCCTGGAGGTGTGTCGTCAGTCGCTCCTCACCTTGGAGCCCAACCGCGCGGAGCTGGCGGGTCAGGAGATTCGTCAGTTTCAACTGATTGAAACCATGGTGGCCCGCTACGGCGCCAAACGGGAGCCCCTGCCCGCGATTAGCCGCTCTCCAGAGGTGCTGCCCCGCAGCCTGATCGGCGTGGTCGACCAGGTGCGACGACAACTCGATCCGGAAGCGGAAGCCAATGTGGTGGCCGGCTTCCGCCGCCGGCGCGACTCCACCTTGGTGTCGCTTCGCGTGTTGTTGTTGCTGATTCTGGTGCCGGTGCTGGTGCAGCAGATCAGCCGCACCTATGTCGTGTCACCGCTGGTTGATCGCTTTGCCCCCGATAACGCCTTTCTCACCTACCCCAAACCCAAGCTTGAGGAGCAGGCCGTTGAAAAGTTGAGGGTCTTCCAGGCGGAAATTGAGTTTGACGCCCTGCTGAACGGCAACCCCTTACCGAGCCGAGAGGAATTGCAGGCCCAGTTGGCCAGTCGGGCCCAGGAGCTCAAGGAGGAGGCTGATCTGGAGAGCACCCACGCCATCAAGAACGTGTTGGCTGATCTGGGCGGCTTGTTGGGCTTTGTGCTGGTCTGCCTGTTCGGTCGTCGCGATCTACAGGTGCTGCGAGGTTTCCTTGATGAGCTGGTCTATGGCCTCAGCGATAGCGCCAAGGCCTTCGCGATCATTCTTTTTACCGATATCTTCGTGGGCTTCCATAGTCCAGAGGGCTGGACGGTGTTGCTCGATGGTGTTGCCCACCATCTCGGATTACCGGCCCGCGAGAACTTCATCATGTTGTTCATTGCCACATTCCCGGTGGTGCTGGCCACGGTGTTCAAGTACTGGATCTTCCGCTACCTCAACCGCGTTTCTCCCTCCTCCGTGGCCACTCTGCGCAACATGAACGGTGGTGGCTGAGACTTGCCCGCGCTTTGCGCTGGTGCTGGGTCCGGCCCGCAGCGGCAAGAGCCGCTGGGCCGAACATCTGGCACATCAATCAGGCTTGCCGGTCTCCTACCTGGCCACAGGCCCCCGTCCTGCGGCCCACGATCCGGCCTGGCAAGCCCGCGTCTCGGCCCATCGCAACCGACGTCCACCAGGGTGGACCACCCTCGAGGTGGGTGCCGAGCTCTGCTCAGCCCTTAAGGCCCTCCAGCCCCCTGGCCTGGCCCTGGTGGATTCCCTCGGGACCTGGGTTGCGGCTGGCCTTGACCACGATGCTGAGAGCTGGAGGGATCAATGCGCTGCCCTCTCGGCCAGCCTCAGCGCCTGTGCGGTGCCCGTGGTGCTTGTCAGTGAGCAGGCAGGCTGGGGGGTCGTTCCCGCCACGGCCATCGGTGGGCTGTTCCGGGATCGCCTCGGTGCCCTGGAGCAGCAGCTGGTTCCCCTCTGCGACGCCCTGTGGTTGGTGGTAGCTGGCCGGGCCTTCGATCTGCGGGCCCACAGTGTGGCCGTGCCCGCGGGATGACCATGCCGCAGATTGTGCTGTACCAGCCAGAGATCCCGCCCAACACGGGCAATGTGGCCCGCACCTGCGCAGCGACCGGTACCCCCCTGCACCTGGTTGAACCCCTGGGGTTCTCGATCGATGATCGCCAGCTCAAGCGGGCCGGGCTCGACTACTGGCCGCTCGTGCCGTTGCAGCGCCATGCCAGCTGGCCCGCGTTCGCCGATCACCGCAAAGCCTTAGGGGGACGGCTGATTGCCCTCAGCAGCCATGCGTGCCAGTCCTATCTCGACTGGCGCTTCGGTCCTGACGACTGGCTGCTGTTCGGCCGGGAGAGTGATGGGTTGCCCAGCGACGTGCTGGGTTGCGCCGATGTGGCCCTCACGATCCCGATGGCCCGGGCGGCGCGCCCAGATCGCTGCGGGGTACGCAGCCTCAACCTGTCGGTGGCGGTGGCGGTGGTGCTGTTTGAGTGCCTGCGGCAACAGGATTTCCTGACGCTGCCGGGATCGCAGGCCACCACAAGCATTTAGAGCCTTGGAACGTCTCCGTTGTTGCCAACATCACTTGTGGCCTTGGGTTCCGTCCGCTACTCTCTGCCCGGCTCGGGGATGGCGGCTTCTCCACGAGCTTTGTCCGATGGGAAGAACTGCATGAAGCCTTTGCAAACGAGTCTGCGAATCCTGATCCCCTGTGCTGTGGCCGTTCCGGCCGTGGTCGTCGCTCTGGTCCCCGCCGACATCGACAAGGCTTCCATCGATATCGAGATCGCCGCCCTGCCTTCACCCAGCACCGACAGGATCTGGGTCAAGGTGCGCCAGCCGATCAGCGTTGAAGAACTCTCCAGCAGTTTGAAGCTCGACGAGGAGCGCCTCGCCAGGCTCAATGACGTCAACGAGGATCACAGGTTTCGACAAGGCGACTGGCTGGTGGTGCCCAGCCAGCAGACCCGTCAGATCAAGCAACTGGCGTCGATTGACACCAGTGAGTTGCGTCGTACCCCACCGCTGCAATCCCTGCCCCCCGTCGAAGAGCGCACCGAGGTTCGCTTCGGGGACACGTTGCTCAAGATCGCTCAGCGCTACGGCCTGACCCTGCAGGATCTGCTTCGCCTCAATCCAGGTCTGGAAACGGCTCGGTTGGTGGTTGGCAGTCAGGTGCGGCTCGCCCAGTCGGCGCCGGGCCGCACCCGAATGACCCTTGGTCTCAAGCCAACCAGCAGCGGTGGAGTCAGCTGGCCTGAGTTGCCTGGTTTCGACGAGCTCAACAAGCCCTTTGACGGCCCGAGCTCAGCACAAGGCTGGATCTGGCCGACCAAGGGCGTGTTCAGCTCCGGCTACGGCTGGCGTTGGGGGCGGATGCACAAGGGCATCGACGTGGCCAACAATGTCGGTACGCCGATCGTGGCCGCCAAGGCAGGTCGTGTCGTCTTCTCCGGCTGGCACGACGGCGGCTATGGCTATCTGGTCACCCTCGCCCATTCCGATGGCAGCCGCTCGCTGTATGCCCATAACAGCCGCTTGATGGTGCGGGTGGGCCAGGAGGTGGAACAGGGCAGCTTGATTTCTCACATGGGCAGCACCGGACGCAGCACCGGCCCCCACCTTCACTTCGAGATTCATCCCCCCAGCGCAGGTGCCGCCAATCCGCTCCAATTCCTGCCCCCCAGAGCCTGACAGGGGTTGGGAGTAGGGCCTGATAAAGTCAGGTCACCGCGGCTCGGTAGCTCAGCTGGTTAGAGCGTGGGATTCATAACCCCAAGGTCGGGAGTTCAAGTCTCCCCCGAGCCATCTGCGCGTTTGCGCTTTCAACCCCGCCTTGGCGGGGTTTTTTGTTGACAACGTGCAAGCACGCCATCGGGCCCCTTCAGCGCAGCTCGACGGCATTGAGCCGGGCCAGGAAGGAAGCGGACTCTTCAACGGTCTGTTCAGCCAGCAGCTGGACGGGCTGGGGTGCGGCAGCGGCGGCGGCACGGCGTGCCCGGGCATAGCCCTGGGAGCGCCCCTCGATGGCGCGGATCAGCGACTTGCTGCGGTTCACTTCGCCAATGCTCTGCCCCTCCTTGGGGCGTACCAGCGGGTTGCCCTTCAATTCGGTGCGCAGCTGATTCAGCAGCCGAAAGTGACCAGTGGTGTTGTATTTCCGCAGCACAGTTGGCTCCCAGGCCATGGTTGCTCTTCTCTTTGGAACAGGACTTCTGCCAGCCTATGGCCGCAGCGCCCGACCAGCCGTGATAAATTGTTGAGGTTGCAACTGGAAGTCGGTCCGACTTTGGCCTGACCTGTGCTTTCTTGCTTTGTCTGCCAGGCCTCTGGATTCAGGAAGCGAGAGCGGCAGAAGCGGTCGGTCAATTCCAGCGGCGTTCAATCCTTTCTCACCCCATCCAGCATGTCCCGGCTCGTTGGCCTGCAGGCTCCCGATTTCACCGCCACCGCCGTGGTGGACCAAGAATTCAAGGAGATCACCCTCTCCCACTACCGCGGCAACTACGTGGTGCTGTTCTTCTATCCCCTCGACTTCACCTTCGTGTGCCCCACGGAGATCACCGCCTTCTCCGACCGTTACGGCGATTTCTCCAGCCGCAATTGCGAAGTGCTGGGCGTCTCGGTGGACAGCCAGTTCAGCCACCTGGCCTGGGTGCAGACCGACCGTAAGAACGGTGGCATCGGCGACATCGCCTATCCCCTGGTGGCCGACCTCAAGAAGGAGATCGCTCGCGCCTACGAGGTGCTCGACGAGGAAGCCGGCGTGGCCCTGCGCGGTCTGTTCATCATCGATCCCGATGGTGTGATCATGCAGAGCACCATCAACAACCTGCCCGTGGGCCGCAGCGTCGACGAGACCCTGCGTCTGCTGCAGGCCTTCCAGCACATCCGCAACAACCCCGACGAGGTCTGCCCGGCCAACTGGACCCCCGGCGACAAGACCATGAATCCTGATCCCGTCAAGAGCAAGGAGTTCTTCGCCGCTGTCAACTGACTTGTTCAGTTCGGGTGCGCAGCTTCAGCACCCGCAGGGGGCCTACGGGCCCCCTTTTTATGACCCTCGCTCAGCCTTTGAGGCTCGCCAGCAACCGGTGACCATCCAGGCCGCCGGTGACGGGATCGCAGGCCCGCTCGGGGTGGGGCATCAGGCCGAGCACGTTGCCGGTGGCATTGGTCAGGCCGGCCACATCCCCCACCGATCCATTCGGGTTGCTGGCATAGCGAAGCACCACCTGACCGTTGGCTTCCAATTCCGCCAGTTGTTGGGGGTCGCATTGGTAGCGCCCTTCCCCGTGGGCAATCGGCAGCACGATCTGCTCATCGTGGGCGTAGCCCTGCAACCAGCGGCACAATCCGGGCTGCACGCGCAAACCCGTGGGCTCGCACAGGAAGTGGAGTTTGGCGTTGCGGGTCAGGGCTCCGGGCAGCAGACCCAGCTCCGTGAGCACCTGAAATCCGTTGCAGATGCCGAGCACGGCGCCGCCGGCCTGGGCAAACTCCCGCAGCGACTCCAGCACGGGCGCAAAGCGGGCGATGGCGCCGCAGCGCAGGTAGTCGCCATAGCTGAAACCGCCAGGAATCACCACAGCGTCGAGGCCGCTGAGATCCCGGTCTTCATGCCAGAGGAAGCGGGTTGGCAGCCCCACGCAGCCCTCCAGGGCCCAGCGCACGTCCCGGTCGCAGTTGGAGCCAGGAAACACCACGATCCCCACCGTCATGGCTGCTGCTCCCCGTTGCTATCCAGCAGCTCCAGGCACCAGTTCTCGATCACCGGGTTGGCCAACAGCCGATCACTGAGCAATTCCAGCTGGCTCTGGGCGACCTGGCGATCGGGGGCCTCGAGCTCCAATTCAATCGATTTGCCGATGCGCAGCTGGCGGATGCCTTCCACCCCCAATCGAGCGGCAGCGGCCCTGGTGGCTTCTCCAGCCGGATCAAGCACCGATGGCCTGAGCGAAACCTGAACGCGAGCGCGGAAAACGGGCACCTGAGGAGCTGGAGGTTTGTTAAATCTTGGCAGCCCGGTGGTCCTTCACCCGCGCCGCTGATCAGCTTGAAGGCAGCCCCCTGTCCTCCGGCCGTGTCCCGGCTTAGCAGCCCATCTCCGCGCTGCCTGCATCGCTACCTGCATCGCGGCGCGCTGTAGGTTGTTGTGGGCTGCTCAGGAGCCCTCTTCCACCCCGCGGCCAGCCTGGCCGGCCCTTCGGTCCGTGAAGTGCCGGTGGCCGTGCCCCTTCGGTGCAGGGTTGGGGATGGGCCATGGCTGGGCTGCGCCATGGAGGTGGAGCAGCTTGGAGCCAGCTGGACCCTTGTGGTGGGCAAGCGCCGCATTGGCTTCCGCCACGACGGCTCGGGCATGGTGCGCATGCAGAACCAAATTCGCGGCCACCAGCGTGGATCGAGTGGTGGCGACTGGATCGCCGTGGAAACCTCCTGGATCGCCGGCCCGGCCCTCTGCTGGAACGGCGTCTGCGCCCAGGGTGACATTCCCCTCGACTAAGCGGCCCTGGTATTGAGCTGGTTGGCCTGCTGCAGGGAGGCTTCGATCGCCCCCTGGTCGAGTTGAAATCCCAGCACCACCAGCTCGAGCCCAGCGCGATGGGTGGCGGTGTTAGTTGGGGCAGCGCCCCCCGCGTCAAACCAGCACTCCAGGCGGGGGCCCACTGCCTGAATCTGCAGGGGACGGGCCTTGCCCGGCAGCCAAAGCCGTCCCTTGAGGCGGATCACTGCGCTTTGGCGCAGCAGCTGCGCCAGCTGTTGCTCCAAAGCCTGGCGCCCAAACGCACCTGGAAGATCCAGGGCCAGCGCTTCGATCGCTACATGGCTGTGATCGTGGTGCTCATGGTCGTGGTGCTCATGGTCGTGGTGGTCATGCTCATGGTGGGCATGCGCATCGTGGTGGCCTTCGTGATCATCAGAGCGATCGTTGCTGGCCCGGCGTTCCAGGCCCAGGACGAGCTCAGGATCGACGTTTCCGCGGGCAACCGGAAGCACAACGGCCCCTGGCCGAAGCAGGGGCTTGAGGCGCTGATGCACGGCCTCCATGGCCTCTGAGGCGAGGCAATCGGCACGGCTCATCAGCACCAGATCAGCCGCCTCCAGTTGCTCCGCAAACAACGCATCAATGGCTGTGGCGTGGTCGAGGCTGGGGTCGGCCAGGCGCTGCGCTTCGAGGGCTGCAGGATCGGCCACCACGCTGCCGGCAGTCAACGCCTCACCATCAACCATGGCCACCACCCCGTGGAGTCGGATCCGCGTGCGGATCTCGGGCCAGTGCAGGGCGGCAATCAAGGGCTCGGGCAGGGCCAGACCACTGGTCTCAACCACGATTCCATCGAGCTTGTCTGCCCGTTCCAGAAGCCGCTCCATGGTGGGAAGGAAGTCTTCCTGCACGGTGCAGCAGAGGCAGCCATTGGCCAACTCCACCAGCCGGCTCTCCACCTCGTCGTCGGGGCAGAAGCCACAGCTGCGCAGCAGGGCCCCATCGATGCCGACCTCACCGAATTCGTTGACCAGCACAGCCAGCCTTTGACCGCTGTGCAGCAACAAATGCCGCAACAAGGTTGTTTTGCCGGCACCCAGAAAACCGGTCACCACGGTGACCGGCAGGCGTCCGCTTGGGTTGGCCATCTCAGGCCGCCAGCCCGGCCAAGGCCCAGGTGCCGCCGCAGCCGATCAGGGCCAAGGCCAGCCAGCGCAGGGCGGTGGGGGAGAGGCGAGACACGGCAGGCCGCAGCACCACGAGAGACATCACCAACAGAGCTGCCTGGGAGAGCAGCAATCCAAAGCCGTAGGCCGTGAGCGGCATGGTGCTCCAGCCGAACACCGGGCCGCTCAGCACGTAGCCGTGCAGGGCCATCGCAGGCAACAGCGTCAGGGCTGGCAGGCGACGCAGCAACACCAAAGCCTCCACAACGAGGGTGGTTGCCACGAGGATCTCGGCCCCGGGCAAGCCAGGCCAGATGAGACCGGAGGCACTGCCCAGCAGACCCACCACCAGCAGGCCCAGGGCCCAGCGCAGGCGGCGCTGCAGTCCCACCAGGGAGAGCGCGAGCAGGAAGAGCAGGTGGTCTGGCCCCAACACCGGGTGGGCCAGACCGCTCAAGATCCCGTTCAGCACAGTCGGCTGCATCGCGCTGAGATCGGCGACGTGGTGAGCCAACGCCGGAGCTGCGCTCCAGAAGGGGATCAGGAACAGGGACGCCAGCAGGCCGAGGCCCAATGCCTGTGCGGCCTGGGGCGAGCCGAAACGATGCAAAGCCAGAGGTGTCATGGGGCCGGTCCGCGCCGTAGATCAATCAACACCGGCGGGCGTTCTGACTGGGCGGCTGGTCGAGACCAGTTCCCGGGAGGGGACGGATCGATCAAAAGCGCGCCTTCACAGCTGCGGGACAGCGCCGGATTTGCACCGGACTTTCCCCCTTACCTCCGGTGGCTGTTCCCCACCGGAACCGGTGCGCTAATGGTATCCGGCTGAAGCCCTACCGGCACGCCAGGCTGTCCCGGGTCTCCACCCCCGTCACCGGGTTGACCCCAGCGGCGCGTTTGCACAGTGCCTTCTGTTCCGGCAAATCCAGAACCGCATCAGTGAAGTCGGCACCTTCAATGTTGGCGCCCTTGAAGTGGCTCTGCATCAGCATGGCGTTGCGAAACAGGGCCCCGCGCAGGTCCGCATCTTCGAAATGGCTGGAAAAGGCCACCGCGTCCTCCAGGTTGGCCTCCCGCAGATCGGCGCCCTGCAGGTCGCTGCTGTTGAACACCGCACCCCGCAGATCTGCCGCGCTCAGATCAAAACCCGCCAGCGACGCTTTGAGAAATTCCTGCTGCTGCAGGTTGCGGCCGTGCATATCGGGCTGGAGATCCTGAAGTGAACGCTGGCTACGCAGCTCCGGAGCCGTAATGGCCGAGGCCGGCGCCACCCCCAAGCTCCACACCAGCACCAGCGTCAGGCACGCCACAACCCATCGGGACCAACGGCTCTCAGTTCTGGAGGAATGGGAGCCCATGGGCGCGCACTTACGGTGAGCCATCAAGTTATGTCAACCATGGCGATGGCCTTGCGGGTTGTAGTCCCGTCCCACCCCCTGATCGCCCACTGGCTGGGCGTGCTGCGGGATCGCCACACCCCCCCTGCTCTTTACGTCACGGCCACCGCTGAGCTCGGGCGATGGCTCACCTATGAGGCCCTGCGCGATTGGTTACCCCACCGGCGCCTGGTGCTCGATACCCACCTCGGTCCGTGTGAGGCCGATCTGGTTGATCCGGCGATTCCCTTGCTGGCCCTGCCCCATCTCACGGCGGGCCTAGGCCTCTGGCAGGGCGCCCAAACCGTCATTCCTGCGGCCCAAGTGCGGCACCTGTGGGACCACGGCGGAGTCCTGACCGGTCTGGATGGCCCGATTGAATCCCGCTGTGGAGTGCTGGTGTTCACAGCTGAACTGGCTGACGGGACGTCGTTAATCCAGCTGCTCGATCAATTGGCCACCCTCGGCGTAAGCGGCGATCGGCTGCGGGTGGTCACCGCTCTTGCTTCGGGGCCCGGTCTCAAGGCGGTGGGAGAACGCCATGGCGCCCTCACCTTGTACACGGCGGGGATCGATCCAGATCTCAATGAACCGGGTCAGATCGTGCCCGGTATCGGCCCGGTGGCCGAGCGCCTCTTTGGCGGCACGGTGGTTGCCACCCCGTGATGGAATCCAGCCCAGCCCATGCCTAGGCTGGTAAGAGAGCAACTGTCAGCAATGGGCGATCGCAACGGCTGTTCCACCCAAGGGGGCGGCGGATCGGCCCTCAGCGTCATGGCCGGGGCCGTGATCGGTGCCGCTGGTTTGGCCTGGTGGTTGCTGTCGGAGGCTGAACGGCGCCGCCAACAGCCTCGCCAGCCACGTTCCCTACGGCTCTCAGCCCTGCGGACCCCGGTGTCCGCCGAAGTTGGCACAGGCACGCCGAGCGAGCCGCACGAGCGCGACCTGCACGATCGCGTGCACGAGCTCAACCAGGCCATCGACAATGTGCGCCGTCAGCTGGAATCCATGAACACCCAAGGCTGAGGCCACTGGCGGCTCAGGGCCGGTGGGTAGGTTTTCCATCAGAGACACCGCAGCCGCCCATGCTTCGCTCCGCCGCGATTACCCAGGGGATCCAGCGCTCCCCCAACCGCGCCATGCTGCGGGCTGTTGGCTTCGGTGACGGCGATTTCAGCAAACCGATCATCGGCATTGCCAACGGTTACAGCACGATCACGCCGTGCAACCTCGGCTTGAACGAGCTGGCCCAACGGGCGGAAGCGGCTGCCCATGCGGCCGGGGCGATGCCCCAACTGTTCGGCACCATCACGGTGAGCGACGGCATTTCGATGGGCACCGAGGGGATGAAGTATTCCCTGGTAAGCCGGGAGGTGATCGCTGATTCGATTGAAACGGCCTGCAACGGCCAGAGCATGGATGCTCTGCTGGCGATCGGTGGCTGCGACAAAAACATGCCCGGCGCCATGTTGGCCATGGCCCGCATGAACATTCCTTCCATTTTTGTGTATGGCGGCACGATCAAGCCCGGCAAACTCGGCGCCTGCGATCTCACCGTGGTGAGCGCCTTTGAGGCGGTGGGCCAATACAGCGGCGGCCGCATTGACGAGCAGGAGCTCACGGCGATCGAGAAGAACGCCTGTCCGGGCGCCGGCAGCTGCGGCGGCATGTTTACCGCCAACACGATGAGCGCCGCCTTTGAGGTGCTGGGTCTGAGCCTGCCGTACAGCTCCACCATGGCGGCCGAGGATCCCGAAAAGGCCGATAGCGCCGCCCGCAGCGCCGAGGTGCTGGTCGAAGCAATCAAAGCCAACATCTGCCCCCGCGATCTGCTCACGCGGGAAGCCTTTGAGAACGCCATCAGCGTGATCATGGCGGTGGGTGGATCGACCAACTCGGTGCTGCACCTGCTGGCCGTGGCCCGCACCGCCGGGGTGGATCTCTCCATCGACGACTTCGAGACCATCCGCCAACGGGTGCCGGTGATCTGCGACCTCAAGCCCAGCGGCCGTTACGTGACCGTGGACCTCCACCAGGCCGGAGGGATTCCCCAGGTGATGAAGCTGCTACTCGATGCCGGTCTGCTTCACGGCAACTGCAAAACCATCGAGGGCAAGACCCTCAAACAGGTGCTCGCTGAGGTGCCCTCTGAGCCCCCCGCCGGACAGGACGTGATCCGCCCCCTGAGCAATCCGCTCTACGCGAAAGGCCACCTGGCGATTCTCAAGGGCAACCTGGCCGAAGAAGGCGCTGTGGCCAAGATCAGTGGTGTCAAGAATCCTGTGATCACTGGCCCGGCCCGGGTGTTTGAAAGCGAGGAGACCTGCCTGGCCGCCATCCTCGACAAGCAGATCAAACCCGGTGATGTGGTGGTGGTACGCCAGGAGGGACCCGTTGGTGGACCCGGCATGCGCGAGATGCTGAGCCCCACCGCCGCGATCGTTGGCCAGGGGATGCTGGACTCGGTGGCCCTGATCACCGACGGTCGTTTTTCCGGCGGCTCCTTTGGCCTGGTGGTGGGTCACGTGGCCCCCGAGGCCGCCGTGGGTGGCACCATCGGCTTGGTGAACGAGGGCGACAGCATCACCGTGGACGCCAACCAGCTGCTGATCCAGCTCAATGTGAGCGACGATGAGATCGCTCAGCGCCGTGCGGCCTGGACCAGGCCCGAACCCCGCTACAAAACGGGAGTGCTGGGCAAATACGCCCGTCAGGTGAGCTCCAGCAGCCTGGGGGCCGTCACCGATCAACCCTGACCCTCAGTCGACGGGAATCAACAGGGCCCTGAGCCGCCTCGCCAGGGCCTCCAGGGGCGCACCATCTGCAGGCCGCTCACAGCGCAGACCCGATTCAGCCTCCATCCACACCGGATGGCTCCCCTGCCACAACAGTGGGCGATCAGGCCCCTGACACCACGCCAACGTGAGGTTGAGATCGCCACCACTGCGGTAGATCTCCAGCTCCAGATCGCCATCGGGCCAACGCTCGCCATCGGAATGGCGTGCCTCCAGCCGCAGGCAGCAATCGTCACAGCTCTCCGCTTCACCCACCAGCAGCACCGCATGCCGCAGCGGTTTGCGGCAGAGATCGGCCGCGGCGGCCACCAACTGCTGCAGGTTGCTGTTGACCAGCTCAGGGGTAGGCACGGATGGCGTGCAGTTCCAGGTGGATCGGGCCGGCTCGAAAGCCTGCATTCAACCCCCCATCATCGGCGAAACGGGAATGCAGCAGTTGCAGCCTTGTGATCCGGCTCGCATCAAAACGCACTGGCAGGCCGACTGGTTTGGCGCGCACGGAGGCTGTCAGGTCGGCGAAGGGAATCCGCACCAGCGTCATTCCCGAGTTTGCCGTGCCGAATTCGACCACCCAACGCAGGCCACCAGGGATCAGATTGGTGAGCCCGCCCAAGCCGTCGGCACAGGCCACCGCCAGCTTGAACCGGCGTCCATCGCCCACCAGCTCCAGCTCCAGGCCACTGCAGCTGGAGAGATCCAAGGGCGGTGAAAACAGGGGCGAGCGGCAGCTGATGAAGCCACCCCCCTCAGCAATCAAGGTGCCTTCAAACACCAGGCCCGTGGGGCCGATGCGGCAGGCGCCCTGGCTGCGTCCGCCCATCACGGTGTCGTTGAGGGCATGCCAGCCGCTGAAACCGTCGCCTGCGGCAACCGGGATCATCGTTGCAGCCCTGCAGCTGCATCCCGATCGGCCAGGATCATCACCTCATCAGCCGGTTGAACGAGCTTGGCTGGGGTGCGCTCGGGCGATTCCAAGGGATCCAGCAAGCGCTGCAAGGCCTGCACCTTGCCAGCACCACTCACCAAGAACAGCACCTGACGCGCCGCCGAGAGCGTGGGGGCGGTGAGGGTGACGCGAGGCAGCCCCTTGCCCTCCCCCAGGGTGACCGCCCGATCCGTGATGGTTGGTGCGGCCGTTCCTGGAAACAGGGAGGCGGTGTGACCATCGTCACCGAGCCCCAGCAAGACCAGATCGAGGGCCGGTGGTGTGCCCCCGCACAGTTGCTGCACCAGGCCGGCATAGGCCTCAGCACCCTCCTGCGGGCTACTGAGCTCCGTGGGTACCGGATGAAGACAGGCGTGGCTGCCGGGTGCTTCCGCCATCAGGGTCTCCCGCAACATGCGGGCGTTGCTGGAAGGGTCGCTGCTGCTCACCCAACGCTCATCACCCAGCAAGACATCCACCCGATCCCAGGGCAGATGTTGTTGGCCCAGTTGCCTGTAGGTGGCCCGGGGGGTCTCACCGCCAGCCAGGGCGATCTGGGCCCGATCCCGCTCCGCCAGCACCAGATCCAAGGCCGAAGCGATCGCCTGGGCCGTCTGCCGAGCCAGGTCTTCGGCCGATTCGGCCACGATCAGCCGATAGCGGGTTGGGGAATTGCTGGAGGAGGGGGGGTGTGACTGCATCAGTCGAGCCACTCGGTGTGAAAATTGCCAGGGCGATCGACCCGCTCGTAGGTGTGGGAGCCGAAGCAGTCGCGCATCGCCTGGACCAGGTTCTGGGGCAGGCGGCCACTGCGGTAGCTGTCGATGTAGTCGAGGGTGCTGCTCAGGCAGGGCACGGGGATGCCTGCAAGGGCGGCTCCAGCCACCACCTGACGCAGGCCAGGGAGGCGGCGGTTGATCTGCTCAGCAAACCAGGGATCGAGCATCAGGTTGGCCAGGCCGGGGTTGGCGCCATAGGCGTTCTGAATCCGTTGCAACAGCCGTGCCCGAATGATGCAGCCCCCTTTCCAGATCTGACCGATAGCCGAAAAATTGAGGTTGTAGTTGTGCAGCTTTGAGGCTTCCTGCAGCAGGGCCATGCCCTGGCCATAGCTGACGATGCAGGCGGCGATGCAGGCATCCCGCAGGGGGGCCATGCCGTCGCCGGGGGTTCCGAGCGCAAAGGCATGGGGCGCCGGTGCGGGCAACAGTGCTCCTGCCGTCAGCCGTTCGGAGCGCAACGAGCTCAGCACCCGGGCATTGAGAGCCGCGTAGATGGTGGGGACGGGTACGCCCATCTCCAGCGCACTCACCACGGTCCAGAGGCCAGTGCCTTTTTGGCCAGCGGCATCCACAATGGCTTCCACGAGATCGGCGCCGCTGTCGGGGTCTTTGGTGCGCAGGCACACCTCGGTGATCTCCACCAGGAAGGAGGCCAGCTCTTCGGTGTCGTTCCAACCGGCGAGCACATCCGCCATCTGATCGCCGTTCATACCGGCCACGCGCATCATCAGGTCGTAGGCCTCGGCCAGGATCTGCTCAATGCCGTATTCGATGCCGTTGTGCACCGTCTTGACGAAGTGGCCAGCACCACCCGGGCCGATGTAGGTGACACAGGGGCCATCATTGACCTGTGCGGCCATCTTGCGCACCAAAGGCTCGATGGCGTCGTAGGCAGCCTTGGTGCCACCTGGCATCATGCTCGGCCCCTCGAGGGCTCCCTTGGCTCCGCCGGACACCCCCATACCGATGTAGCCAAAGCTCTTGCTCTCCAGCTCCGCCACCCGCCGTTCCGTATCGGCATAGAGGGAGTTGCCACCGTCGATCAGCAGATCGCCCTCCTCCAGGAAAGGAGAGATGGATGCGATGGTGTCGTCCACCGGTTGACCGGCTTTGACCATCATCAGGATCCGCCGGGGTCGCTCCAGGCTCGCCACAAACTCCTGAAGGGTGGCTGCTCCGATGATGTCCTTGCCGGCGCCACGGCCAGCCAAGAACTCCTCGGTTTTGGCGTAGGTGCGGTTGTAAACGACGGAGGAGTATCCATTGCGCTCCGCATTGAGCACAAGATTTTCTCCCATCACACCAAGACCAATCAGGCCGAAATGTGCCTTACCCATGGCTGAGACTGAAACCATTCGCCATTAGTGTGGCGAGGCAGCTCAGCCATCCCGTGCAACCGTCACAACTTGGTGGCAACGTGTCAGCAACTCCTGGCTTTAAGCCCGAGGTGCCAACCGTTGCCCGTGCGCCGCTACCGGGCTGAGCCATGGTTTACGCCTAGGGCCATCTGCGCTGGGCTTCAGATCACCGTGCCATCGGCGATGGTGCCATTTTTGACCACGACCACGATGCCGTTGCGGATATAGAAATTGAGCTCAGGCCGATCGGCCTCCTCAACGTGGTCCTTGTTGACGATGGTGACGTTGTTGCCGATGCGAACATTCTTATCAAGAATCGCGCGCTTCACTGTCGTGCCCTTACCCACGCCCATTGGAATTCCACCGCGCTCTCGCAACATCAACCGTTCTTCGGAAGACTCGAAATAATCAGCACCCATCACCAGGGTGTCCTGGAGCACCACTTCATCTTCGACTCGGGAGCGCACACCAAGGACGCAGTGGTGAATGCTGCAGGCCTTGAGCAAGGATCCTTCTCCGATGATCGAGGCCGTCACCTGGGCGTCCTGCATCTTGCTAGGGGGCAGATAGCGGGGACGGGTGTAGATCGGAAACTTCTCGTCGTAGAAGGAGAAGGCAGGGTTCGGTTGATCCGTCAGGGCCAGATTCGCCTCATAGAAGGCCCCAATGGTACCGATGTCCTCCCAATAGTCGTCGAAGAGGTAGCTGTGGAGCCGGTCGCCCCGCGCCAGTGAAGCCGGAATGATCTCCTTGCCAAAATCGGTAGCAGAGGGGTTGCTGGTCAGCAGATCAAACAGGGTCTCCCGGCTGAACACATAGATCCCCATCGAGGCCAGGTATGGGCGCTTAGCCGCTTCCTCGGCGGAGAGGCCCAGAGCCTGGGTGTCCACCTGCATGGCTTCAAGGGCCTGCCCCTTGGGCTTTTCGCGAAATTCTTGAATGCGACCATCGGACGTGGTGCGCATCAGGCCAAACCCTTCCGCCTGGGCTTGATCCACAGGCAAGGCCCCCACGCTCAGCTGGGCGCCGGTGTCGATGTGATGCTGCACAAAGCGGCTGTAATCCATCCGGTAGAGCTGGTCACCGGAAAGGATCAGGTAGTGATCCACATCCCACTCGTGGAACAGCCACTGGTATTTGCGCACGGCGTCAGCCGTGCCCTCAAACCAACTCGGGCTTTCAGGCGTTTGCTGGGCCGCCAAGACCTCAACAAATCCCTGGCCAAATCCAGCCGAGAGGTTGTAGCTCATCGTCAGGTGACGATTCAGCGAAGCACTATTGAACTGCGTTAAAACATAGATTTTGTTGATCTCTGAATTAATGCAGTTGCTGATCGGAATATCAATCAATCGGTATTTGCCAGCCAGCGGTACGGCTGGCTTGGCACGCATTTTGGTGAGCGGGTAGAGGCGCGTGCCGGCACCACCTCCCAAAATGATCGCCAGTACGCGTCTCATAACCTTTGCTGCCGGCGTCTCTCGACGCTGACCGTACTGGAGCAGCCCGCCTCAGCGCGACCCTTTGGATGATCGCCAGCACGAACTGTTGCAGAGCGAGTGGGTCTGTGATCAGCCCTCAGGGGGCTGTTCACGGAGCTCAAACAGCTCTTCGAGTATCCGCATGGCGCTGTGGCGCTGCTGACGTGGCTGGGGGGCCCGCAAATTTGTAACGGGGGTGTGCAGGATCTTGTTGATGATGCCTTTGCTAAGTGCCTCCACCACTTTTCGCTCGCGGGCGGAGAGGTCGGGGCCCATGCGGCTGAGGGCCTTCTGTAGCTCCTGTTCGCGGATGTCTTCGAGCTGTCGGCGCAGCCGGTTGACCACGGGCACGGCTTCCAGACCATCCCACCACTCGAGGAACAGCCTGGCTTCCTCCTCCAGCAGCTCCTGGGCTTCGGCGGCCATCTCTCGCCGGGCTTCCTGGTTGCGGTTCACCACCTCCTGCAGGTCATCCACGTCGTAGGACTGCACGCCTGGCAGTCCGGCCGTGTCTGCAGCGATGTTGCGGGGCACGCCGATGTCAATCAACATCAGGCTGGAGCGCCGGTTTAGGCCACTCAGACGCTCCGCCGTGATGATTGGCGTATCGGCGGCGGTGCTGGTGAACACCAGGGAACAGGTGCTGAGGCAATGGTCGAGGTCGCTTAAGGGACGACACTGCACCGGCAGGGCGGGAAAGTCTGCTGCGAGCAGCTCAGCCTTGCTGACGGTGCGGTTGAGCAGCACCACTCCACGGCAGCCCTTGGCCTGAAGGTGTTGCAGCAGCAGGCGGGCCATGCGGCCCGCACCCACCACCGCGACCTGCTCTTGGTCCAGGGGCACCAAATCGTCGGCACCGCGGCCCTGCCCCACTTTCAGCTGGGCCAGCTCGACGGCCGCTGAGCTGATGGAGACCGCACCAGTGCCCAGATTCGTTTCGGTGCGAACCCGCTTGCCGGTGCTCACCGCCTGGTTGAGCAGGCGGTTGAGAATCGGCCCCACGGAGCGGTGCTCTTGCCCAAGGCGCACCATCTTCTTCACCTGGGACAGGATCTGCCCCTCACCAAGCACAAGGGAGTCGAGGCCGGCGGAAACCCGCAGCAGGTGACCGATGGCCTCTTCGTGGTGGTAGGTGAACAGGTGGGGGGACAGCTCTTCGACCGCCAACCCGGAGATGTTGCTGAGAAAGGATCCGACCGCCGAAATACCCTGATCCGGATGGCGAAGCAGGGTGTAGATCTCCAGGCGATTGCAGGTGCTGAGGATCGACGCCTCCAGCACCTGCTCATCAGCCCGCAGCTGCTGAAGCGACGCCTCCATGCTTTGTTCCGGGATGCTGAGGCGCTCCCGGATCTCTACTGGAGCCGTGCGATGACTGAGGCCGACAACGGCGATGTGCATGGAGGCTGGCTCGTTTGCTCGTGCGACAGGGGAGTCAGCTGAGCGCGATGCTCTTCGCCCCATCCTTGATGTGGATGGTGTTGGTAAAACGGGCG
This sequence comes from Cyanobium sp. Alchichica 3B3-8F6, assembly GCF_024346435.1. Taxonomy (NCBI): domain Bacteria; kingdom Bacillati; phylum Cyanobacteriota; class Cyanophyceae; order Synechococcales; family Prochlorococcaceae; genus Cyanobium; species Cyanobium sp. Alchichica 3B3-8F6. Next base: position 107,973 of record NZ_JAGQCZ010000006.1, read on the forward strand.
GTGTTGTCCAGGGTGCTGATCACCAGTGAGCTGGTGCGGGTGCAGTCCTTCTCGAACTTCACGCCATGGAACAGCAGGCCATCGGTGATGCCACTGCCGGCGAACACCACGTTCTCACCGGAGGCCAGTTCCTCGGCCTCGTAGATCTTGTCAACGTCGGTGATGCCCATCTCGTTGAGGCGGGCGATATTGCCCTCCTTGGTGTAGTCAGCCCACTCGGAGGTTTGGGCGATGGCGGGGTCATACACCAGCTGACCCTGGAAGTGGCCGCCCAGGGCACGCATGGCGGCTGCGGAGATCACACCCTCGGGAGCGGCGCCGATGCCCATCAGGCAGTGGGTACCGGTGCCGGCGAACCCGCAGGCAATGGCGGCCTGGACATCACCGTCGGAAATCGGCTGCACCCGCGCGCCGGTGGCGCGAATCTCGGCGATGAGGTCTTTGTGGCGAGCACGATCCATCACCACGATGGTGAGCTCGCTCGCGGCCAGGCCGAGGCACTCGCTCAGGATCTTGATGTTTTCGGTGGCCGACTTGCGGATGTCCACCTTGCCCTTGGCTGCCGGGGGGGCCGCCAGCTTCTTCATGTAGAAGTCGGGGGCGTTGAACAGACCACCACGGTCGGACGCGGCAAGCACGGCCATCGAGCCGCGCTGGCTGTTGGCGCAGAGGTTGGTGCCTTCGCAGGGGTCCACGGCGAAATCCACGCCGGGGCCGGTGCCACTGCCGACCTCTTCTCCGATGTAGAGCATGGGAGCCTCGTCGCGCTCTCCTTCTCCGATCACGATGCGTCCTTGCATCTGGATCTGGCCCATGCGCTTGCGCATGGCTTCTACCGCCGCAGCGTCGGCCTCATCTTTTTTGCCCAAGCCGGTCAGTTCGGCGGAGGCGATGGCGGCTTGCTCAACGACCTCAAGAATTTCCTGGATGAGGGTGCGATCCACGGTGATCCGGCAGGGGAATTGGCTTCAGGGAATGGCGTTGGCCAGGCGGGACACGGGGTCAGAGTCCTGCTGCCGCTTGGCCTTTCGATGATGAAGCGCCTGCAACTGTATCAGTGAAAGCCGCCCCTTCCACAGGGCGCCAAACCGCCGCTCCTTAGAATCCCGCCACTCTTCTTGCGGTGACCCCAGCATGAGCACTAAGCCCCTGGTGATCTCCCCGTCGATTCTGTCCGCCGACTTCTCCCGTCTCGGTGATGACGTGCGTGCCGTCGACCAGGCCGGTGCCGACTGGATCCACATTGATGTGATGGATGGCCGTTTCGTGCCCAACATCACCATTGGACCCCTGATTGTCGAAGCCCTGCGTCCGGTCACCAGCAAAACCCTCGACGTTCACCTGATGATCGTTGAGCCCGAGAAATACGTCGCCGACTTCGCCAAAGCCGGGGCTGACATCATCTCCGTTCAGGTCGAAGCCTGCCCCCACCTGCACCGCAACCTGGCCCAAATCAAGGATCTGGGCAAGCTCGCCGGTGCAGTGCTGAACCCCAGCACACCCCTCGACACCCTCGAGTACTGCCTTGAGCTGTGCGACCTCGTGTTGATCATGAGCGTCAACCCTGGTTTTGGCGGTCAGAGCTTCATCGACAACCAGGTGCAGAAGATTCGTACTCTGCGCCGCCTGTGCGATGAGCGCGGTCTCGATCCCTGGATTGAGGTGGATGGCGGCATCAAGGCCGAAAACGCCTGGAAGGTGATTGAGGCCGGAGCCAATGCCATCGTCAGTGGCTCTGGCGTGTTCAACCAGCCCAACTACGCCGAAGCGATCACCGGCATTCGCAACAGCAAGCGTCCCGTGGCTGTGGCGGCTTGAGCAGCTGGGCTGGGTAGCGCGCTCACCAACATCTGCCCCCCTCATCGAGAGGGGGGCTTTTTGCTGGCTTGGGTTGCCGCATTCGCTGGGTTTGGCGCTGTGGAAACGCTTCAGCTCTCGAAGAACCAGCCGTAGCTGTGCAGACCGATGCCAAGCAGGTTGACGCCGATGTAGCAGACCACGATGACCACCAAGCCAGCGGCTGCCACCAGGGCTGGCTTACGGCCCTGCCAGCCTCGGATCAAGCGGGTGTGCAGGTAGGCGGCGTAGACGAGCCAGCAGATCAGGGCCCAGGTTTCCTTCGGGTCCCAGCTCCACCAGCTGCCCCAGGCTTCGTTGGCCCACACCGCCCCACTGACTAGACCCACCGAGAGCAACAGAAAGCCAACGGTGATGGTGCGGTAGCTGAGGGAATCGAGTTGCTCAGCAATCGGCATGACTACGCTGCTGAGCTGGAGTGGTGGAGAAGCGTTGCCCGCTCCTTCCGTGGCCGTGGCCAGTTGGGCTTGGCGGTACCCACCGCTGCCGATGGAGCTGCTGCGCAGCTTCAAAGTGTTGTGACGATCCGTAAACAGCACGGCCAGGGACAGCAGCGAGCCAACCAGCAGGGCTGCGTAGCTGAGCATGATCACGCTGACGTGCATCACCAGCCAGCTGGAGCGCAGCGCCGGCACCAGGGGAGAGGCTTCTTGCAGCCGATCGGGCAGGGCAAAGCTCGCGAATGCGACGCAGCCCAGGGCCATCGGCGTAGCCGCTGCCGGCACCAGCGGTGAGGGCCAGCTGCGTTCCACCAGCAACTGGGTGAGGGTGCACCCCCAGGCCAGGAAGCAGAGCGACTCGTAGAGGTTGCTGATTGGGAAGTGGCCGGACTCCCACCAACGCAGCACCAGCTGGGCGGTGAGGCAGAGGTTGGCCGCCGCCACCAGCAGCCGCACCAGCCCACTGTTTCGGCCACCACTCAACGACCAGAATGCCAGGGGCAGGACCAGCAGCAACAGGGCAAACGCCGTCAGGCCAAGGCCAAGCACCGGATCGTTTAACAGAGCGGGCACGGGCATCGCAGAAACCAGCACCCAGTTTGGCGAATCACCGGCAACCTCAGCGGCTGGCCTGGCGCAACAGATACATGCCGCCACCCAGACCAATCACCACGGGCAGCCAGGCTGAGAAATAGGGCGTGAGGATGCCCTTCACCCCGAGGGAACTGAACACAAAGGCCACGAGGTAGTAGCCGAAGATCAACAGGACACTGAGCCCAAACCCCTGGCTGCGGCTTCGGCGTGAGTGGGGTCGCACCCCCAGACTGCTGCCGATCAAGCCAAAGACCAGACACACAGCTGGGAAGGCGAATTTCTCCTGAATCCGCACCCTCAGTTTGCGGGCGCCCTGCAGATCACTGGCCTCGCGCAGCAGCCGTTCGGCGGTACGGGCCTGACCGATCGTCATGGAGTTGGAATCCTTGGGCAGCTTGGCCACCTGCAAGGGCTGACTACCGAGTGGGTAGAGGTAGCGGTCGAAATCCCCTGACGTTGTGGAGCTGTTCGATCCCTCGGTGACACCAAACACATGGCCATCAAGGAATTCCCACTGGGCGTCGGGCTCGCTCCAACGGGCTCGATCGGCACTGAGCAGCACCCGTTGATCCCGCCGCGACAGATCGAGCAGGGTGACCCGCTCCATCACGCCTTTGTTGAAGCGCTGGGCATAGAAAAAGTGGGTCAGCCCCCGCTCGGTGCTGCCATCGTCAGCCTGAATCTCACCGTATTTAGAGAACATCACGTTGTCCTTCTGCTCCCCGGCCACCGCGCGGCCGATCGCCCGGTTTAAAACTGTTTTGGCCTCCAGCAGTGTCCTCGGCACGATGGCCTCGTTGAAGGTGAAGGTGAGCAGGGTCATCACAAGGGCGACGGCCACCGCCGGCATCACCATCCGCCAGGTCGCCACCCCCACGCTGCGCAGGGCGGTCAGCTCACTGTTGCCCGAGAGCTTGGAGTAGGTGAGCAGGGTGGCCATCAGGGTGGCCATCGGGAAGGAGAGCACCAGAAACGACGGCAGCTCAAGCACCAGCACCCGCAGCGCCACGTCGAGGGGCAGGCCGGATTCAGCCACCCGCCGCACCAGTTCAAACACCGCTCCCACCGACAGGGAGACAGCTGTGAAGGCTGCGATGCCAAAAACCAGTGGGCCGATCAACTCAGACAGCAGCCAGCGGTCGATCAGGGGCAGCCGGCCCCAGGGACGCAACAGTTGGCGGCGGAAGCGAAGGGTCCAGCTCATAGACGGAATGACTCGCCGAGATAGTGACGACGCACCAGGGGGTCGGATCCCACCTGTTCGGAGCTGCCCGAGGCCAGGATGGAACCTTCCGAGAGGATGTAGGCCCGATCAGTGATGGCCAGGGTCTCGCGCACGTTGTGGTCGGTGATCAACAAACCCATACCCCGGCTCCGCAGCTGGTCGATCAACTGCTGCAGATCTGACACGGCGATTGGGTCGACCCCGGCGAAGGGCTCATCAAGCAGGAGGTAGCGCGGACCTTCCACCCCCACCGCCAGGGCCCGGGCCACCTCACAGCGGCGGCGCTCTCCACCGGAGAGCTGATAGCCCTTGCGGTGCTGAAAGGCCGTGAGGTGGAAATCTTCAATCAAGCCCTCAAGGCGCTCGCGACGCAGTTCAACTGGGGTGCCACTTTCCTGCAAGGCCAGGCTGAGGTTGTCGCGCACGCTCAACTGACGAAACACGCTTGGCTCCTGGGGGAGGTAGCCGATGCCGAGCCGGGCCCGTTGGGGCATCGGCAACTGTTCAATCTTCAGGCCATCCAAGGACACCCGGCCGGAATCTGGACGTAGCAGACCCGTAACCAGTCCGAAGGTGGTGGTCTTGCCGGCGCCGTTAGGGCCCAGCAGGCCCACCACTTCACCGGGCTCGAGCTGCAAGGACACATGGTTCACCAACAACCGGCCGCTGATGGCCAGCACCACATCAACCAACTCCAGGCTCATGGCTGGGAACCCGGCTGCGACTGCGGAGCATTGAGTCGGTAGTGGGTGATCACCTGATCGCCCGGCGCTGGTTCAGCCACGATCCGCTCACGCTCCACCAGGTAAACCAGTCGCTCAGCCCGAATGCTGTGACCGGTGTCCTGAACCACATCGACATCGCCGCTGAGCACCACCCGCCCCTCACGGCTGAAGTACTGCGCCTGGCGTGCGGTGGCCACAACCCGTTGATCCGGATAGACGATGCGCACGTTGCCCGTGGCAGTGACGACGCCGGTGGTGTTGTCGGCTTTCTGCAGGTCGGACTCGATCGTGACCAAACCACTGGTGGGGGTGATGGACCCAGGGGCACTAGGCGGGAGATCGGCAGCTGCCGCGGATGCAGCCGAGGTTGCGCCGGCGAGGCAGGCCATCAGGCTGACCACCACCGGGAGGGGCCACGGGCGCAGAGGGGAAACGAGCAACAGCTGGGGCCCAAGAGGCTCTCGCATCAATCTACAGAGCAGTGCTGCGCTTGCGCCGCAAGCAATCTCGGCCACTCCAGCCCCTCCAGCGAGCGCTCCTCCTGCAGGGCCCGCAGCCGCTGGCTAGCGCACTCGCGCAGGGCGGTGAGGTTCAGGCCCAGCGCCCCATCTGCGACGCCCTGCAGCCTGCCCAGCCCTTCGCCCATGAGGATCGTGGCCCCCCGGAGGTTGCCGCGCTCGAGGTGCAGCTCTGCCACGGCGATCTGCAAAATGCCCTGGAGCGCCGGACGCATGACTCCCGCCGTCTCATGCCAGAGGGCTTCGAAGCCGTCGTGGCAGGCGTACCAGTCGCTGGCATTGAACAGGGCGATGGCCTCCTCAAGACGCGGATCGGCCATCAACGCCTGTTCTTCGAGGTCGAGGGGCACCGATCAGCGCTTGGCTGCCTTCTTAGAAGGCAGCTTGCGCAGGCGAATCGATTCAGGGGTGACCTCGAGCATTTCATCGGGACCGATGTATTCGAGGGCCCGCTCCAGGGTCATCTGGATCGGTGCCTGCAGGGTGTCGAGCACCTCAGCGCCGGCGGAGCGGATGTTGGTCACCTGCTTTGCCTTGCAGACGTTGAGCTCGAGATCGGGCGGACGGTTGTGCTCACCCACGATCATCCCCTTGTACACCTTGGTGCCAGGAGTGATGAAGAACTGACCGCGATCTTCGGCTCCCTTAAGGGCATAGAAGGTGGACGTGCCCTCCTCGAAAGCAATCAGAACGCCGTTGCGGCGGTTGTCCATATCGCCCTGCATGGGCCGGTAGTCGAGGAAGGAGTGGCTCATGATTCCTTCGCCGCGGGTGGCGCGGATGAATTCGCCACGGAAGCCGATCAGGCCCCGAGCTGGCACCACGAACTCCAGCTGGGTGCGGCCGTCGTTGGTGTTCTCCATGTTCTGCATCTCGGCCTTGCGCACGCCGAGCTTCTCGATGCAGGCGCCCACCGACTCCTCGGGCACATCGAGCACAAGGGTTTCGTAGGGCTCGGAGGGGGTGCCGTCGATGGTGCGGAAGATCACCTGGGGCTGGGACACCTGGAACTCATAGCCCTCACGGCGCATCGTTTCGATCAGGATGCCGAGGTGCAGCTCACCGCGGCCGCTAACGGCCCAGCGGTCGGGTGAATCGGTGTCTTCGACCCGCAGGGCCACGTTGGTGAGCAGTTCCTTCTGCAGGCGATCCCGCACTTGGCGGCTGGTGACAAACTTGCCCTCCTTGCCGGCGAACGGCGAATCGTTGATGACAAAAGTCATCTGCAGGGTGGGCTCGTCCACCCGGATCAGGGGCAGGGCCTCCGGGTGATCGGGGCAGGCGATGGTTTCGCCGATATTGACCTCATCAAAACCGGCCACGGCCACGAGGTCACCGGCACGAGCCTCCTGGATCTCCACCCGTTGCAGGCCCTGGAAACCGAGCAACTTGCTGATGCGACTGCGTTTGATGCTGCCGTCATCACGGATCAGGGCCGCAGGCTGACCCGCCTTGATCGTGCCGTTGTGGATGCGGCCGATCATGATCCGGCCGAGAAAATCCGAGTAATCGAGGGTGGTCACCTGCAGTTGCAGGGGCTTCTCGGGGTCCCCGACCGGGGGCGGAACGTGCCGCAAAATGGCTTCGAACAGCGGCAACATGTTGTCGCTCTCGGTTTTCATGTCTGGCTTGGCGTAGCCACCCATGCCACTACCAAACAGGTAGGGGAAATCGCACTGGTCGTCGTCGGCACCCAGTTCCAGGAACAGATCAAGCACCTTGTCGACCGCCACCTCAGGGTCAACCCGGGCCCGGTCAATCTTGTTGACGAACACGATCGGCCTCAGGCCCTTCTCCAGGGCCTTCTTGAGCACAAAACGGGTCTGGGGCATTGGGCCCTCGTTGGCGTCCACGATCAGCAGACAGCCATCCACCATGCCCAGCACCCGCTCCACCTCGCCGCCAAAGTCGGCGTGGCCCGGGGTGTCGACGATGTTGATGCGAATCCCGTCGTAATCAACAGCCGTGTTCTTCGACAGGATGGTGATGCCGCGTTCGCGCTCCAGATCATTGGAGTCCATCACACAGGTGGGAACAGCCTCTCCTTCGCGGAAGATGCCCGACTGGGTGAGCAGGGCATCCACCAACGTGGTTTTGCCGTGGTCAACGTGGGCGATGATCGCAATGTTGCGAATGGGCGTGCCTGTGTGTGCGCCGCTCATATAAATAAAGGTCCTACTGAGTACTTGATGGCCGTACGTTTTAAGTACGTTGACTTGAAGTTTATGTAGACGGAACGGGATGCGGAACGTTTACGAAGACTTGAAGCCAGCACTCAACTCTATCCCACGCCCTTGCCGCTTCTGAGGCTGCCGCGGGTCACGCCGAGGCGGCTGTCGAGCTGCTCCCGTTGCCAGAGGCTGCGGCCGCTGATCTCGCCGCGCAGCGCAGCGGCGTATTGCTCCACCCGCTGACGGGCCTGGGCAGCGGATTCCTGCAGGAGTTCGACTCGGAGGTGGCGCACTCCGCCACGGCGCAGCTGGGGAAGGGCCTCGGCGGCAGTTTGGGCTTTGCCGTTGAACAGCGTGTTGCGGCAACCGAAGTCGGCCAGCAGGGGGTGCTCACTGCCGCTGCGATCCCGCAGCACCACGGTGTGTTGCTCACAGGGGCGACCGCAATCGGTATGGTCGTGGCCCTCCGAAAGGAAGGCGCAGAAGAGGCAGTGCTCCATGTGGAACAGGGGCATGTGCTGATGCACCGTCACCTCCACACGCTCAGGGGGGCAGCCCTGGAGCAAGACCAGCAACTGCGGCAGATCCAGGTCGTAGCTGGCGGTGATCCGCTGCAAGCCCCAACGTTCAAGAAACCACGCTGCGGTGAGCGGATTGGCGACGTTCAAGGAAAAATCGCCATTGCAGGGGGCCAGGGGTGTGAGGGCTTCCAATTGATCGGCATTGCGCACCAGGTAGCCATCGGGGCGAGCCCGGAGCAGCGGCTCGAGCGTCCAGCGCTCATCCGGTCGGGTGATGCGCGGCCCCGCCAGCCAGATGCCCTGGGGCCAGCAGCCCCGCCCGATCGCCACCGCCTCCCGCAGATCAGCGGGTTGCTCCAGGTCGGCGATCACCGCCGCCACCGGCTGATCTCGCAAGGCTCGCAGCTGCTCCAGCGTGCGAACCAGCACCACCAACTCGGGGCCTGGATCCGCACCCACCGGGGTTATCTCGCGCGGTTCGACGGCGGCCAGCTGCTGCAGAACAGCCTCGAGTTCGGCGCAGGGTTCAGACGGCTCGTCCGATCCAGCCAGCCCGGGATCCGGCTCCAGCGCCGCCAGCTGATCCACCAGCTCACGCCGCAGCTGGTTGAGCTGGGCCATGGGCAGAAACAGTTCGCCGTCGAGCGCGAGCTCCAGGCCCTCCAGGGTCCAACAGGTGCCGCCGAGCCGGCCAAGCTGGGTCTCCAGCCGCTCCCGATTGAGAGACTGGCCGGTTGCAACCTGCAGCGCTGAGGCAGAGCACAGCAAAAGGGAACCGGTGCAATCGGGCGGCAGGCCCTCGGCTGCGAGCACCCGCACCTCGAGGGGTTGGCCCACCTGACCGCTCACCTGGAGGTGCAGCAGCCGGCTACGCTCCGGCACGCTCTGGCTGGCCAGCCGCTGCCAATGGCGCTCCAGGCTGGGGTCACTGGTGAGCCAGCAGGGGCTGCCGGGCCGGAAGCCAAGACCGTCGACCCGGCCAGGTCCAAGCCGAATCGCCAGGCGCTCGCCCGGCCGCTGCTGCACCGCCATCACCCGCCCCCCCACCTCCGATGGGGCCTCCAAGGGATCGGCACCAGCAGCTTCAAACACCAGCCCATCGCCGGGCTTGAGGGCCTCGCGGGTGTCCACGATCCACCATCCCCCCTGCGGATCCCAGTGCTCGAGCACGCCGATCCGGGGCCCGCGCTTCTTGCTCCAACGGCCATGCACCAGGGCCCGGTGGTTGATGCCCGCCAACCAACCAGTGGACAGGCCCCGCGAGAAGCTCAGCTCCAGGGAGCGGCGTTGCTCGGCGGGCAGGGCGCCTGGGTCGCTGCCCGCGGCGAGCCGATCGAGGTTCTGTCGGTAGGCATCGGTGACGGCCGCCACATAGCTGGCGTCCTTCAGGCGCCCCTCAATCTTGAGGCTGGCAATCCCGATCGCCTGGAGTTGGGGCAGCAACTCCCAGGCCGCCAGATCCTGGGGTGAGAGCAAATAGCGCTGGTCGTGCAGGTCGCGCTCCTCGCCATCAACAATCAGCTGATAGGGCAGGCGGCAGGCCTGGGCGCATTCACCCCGATTGGCGCTGCGCTGGCCGAGGGCTTCGCTGGTGAGGCATTGGCCCGAATAAGCTACGCACAGGGCCCCGTGCACGAAAACCTCCAGCGGCATGGCCAGCTGGCGCTGCTGCAGCTGGTGCTGCAGACGCCCCAAGTCGGTGAGGGTCAGCTCGCGGGCCAGCACCACCCGCTCACACCCCAGCGCGGCGGCCTGGGCCACGCCGGCGGCGCTGGTGATCGACATCTGAGTCGATCCATGGATTGCCAATTGAGGCGCCAGGGCTTGGGCCAGACGGGCGAGGCCGATGTCCTGAACGATCAGCGCATCCACCCCCGCCGCCGCAGCCGACTGCACCAGCGCTGCGGCTTCGCCCAGTTCGTCGCTAAACACCAGCACGTTGACGGTGAGGAAACCCTTGACCCCGCGCTGGTGCAGCCAGTGCATCACCTCCGCCAGTTCGGCGACCCGAAAATTGGCCGCACGCATGCGGGCGTTGAACGCCTCCACACCGAAATAAACGGCATCGGCACCGTTGGCCACCGCGGCCCGCAGCGCCTCCCAGTTGCCCGCCGGTGCCAGCAGTTCGGGAACGGGCACCATCAGCGGGCCAACCGCTGCGCCGGCTCAAACACCTGGAGTGCCTCGGCGCTGCCTTCAAAGCGCCAATGCCAGGGCTCGTAGCTCACCCCCTGGGCGTTGCCGCGAGGAAAGGAGAGGGTGAAGTGATAACGAGCCGCATGGGCTTGGAGCCAGGCAAACGCCTCGGTTTGGTCGAAGGCTGGGGAGAGGTTGGTGGCCGGAGTGCGACCGTCACCCAGATCGACCGCATAGCCGGTGCTGTGCTCGGAAAAGCCTGGAGGAGCACTGACCATCGCCCGCTCGCGCGCACTCTGATTGCGCTCGGATTTCACACCAAAAAACAGATCGTTCTGGAGCGTGATTGAGCGGAAGGCACTCAGCACCACCAGCTCGACCCCACTGCTGGCCGCATCCCGCTGCATGGCCAGGAGGGAGACGGCGGCGTCTCGGTGCAACGACAGGCCTGGAGCCACCGCGACCTGGTCGGAGGGGGCCAGTTCCGGGTAGGGGAAATGGCCCAGCAGCCTCCCATCGGGGCCCGTGCGGGCATTCAGGCCCTTGATTGGCTGTGGCGCCAACAGGCCCTGCAGGGGCTGGGGCCGCCACAGCAGCAGCACAACCAAGCCCAGCAGGAGCGACCCGGTGGCCACCGTGAGCCGCAGTAACCAGCGATTGGCCGGAGATCCCGGGCGCGCAGAGCGACGCGCCACGGGAATGTCCTCCAGGCCGCCAGCCTGCAACAGCCCATCCTGATCAGGGGGGCGCCTCTTGGGGCTACTAAGGGGGTTGCGACGGGTCACGCGGGTCCCCTGTCTGGCACCAATCAACAGCCCTGGAAACGGGAGCAGTAAAGATCCTAGGCGGGGCATGCGGATTGGCCCTCAAAAGGCTGCTCAGCAGTGTTAGCTTCCGAGCCACATCCTTCCTGGCGGAGCGGTTTTCCGATGTTGCGTGTGGCAGTGGTGGGTGGCGGCCCCAGTGGTTCCTGTGCGGCCGAAGTGCTTGCCAAGGCCGGCATCGAAACCTGGATCTTTGAACGCAAGCTGGACAATGCCAAGCCCTGTGGCGGGGCGATTCCCCTCTGCATGGTCAGCGAGTTCGACCTGCCGGAGTCGATCATCGACCGCAAGGTCCGCAACATGAAAATGATCTCCCCCTCCAACCGGGAGGTGGACATCAACCTTGAGAACGCTGACGAGTACATCGGCATGTGCCGGCGGGAGGTGATGGACGCCTTCCTGCGCGACCGCGCCGCCGATCTGGGCGCTCACCTGGTCAACGGTCTGGTCACCAAGATCGACACGGGCGCCAATCGCCAGGGCCCCTACACCCTCACCTACTCCGATTACGCCTCGGGTGAGGCCACCGGAGAAACCAAGACCCTCGAAGTGGATCTGATCGTGGGCGCCGATGGCGCCAACAGCCGCGTGGCCAAGGCCATGGATGCCGGCGACTACAACGTGGCCATCGCCTTCCAGGAGCGGATCAAACTGCCTCCCGAGGAGATGAAGTATTACGAGAACCTCGCCGAGATGTACGTCGGCACCGATGTCTCTCCCGATTTCTACGCCTGGGTTTTCCCCAAGTACGACCACGTGGCCGTGGGCACCGGCACGATGCAACAGAACCAGGGCTTGATCAAAAGCCTGCAGGAAGGCATCCGTGAGCGGGCCAAGAAGCGCCTGGTCAATGGCGAAGTGATCAAGGTGGAAGCCCATCCGATTCCTGAGCATCCCCGCCCGCGTCGGGTGGTGGGCCGCATGGCCCTGGTGGGTGATGCCGCCGGCTATGTGACCAAGAGCTCGGGCGAAGGCATCTACTTCGCAGCCAAGAGCGGCCGGATGTGCGCTGAGCAAATCGTTGAGGCCAGCGCCGGTGGCACCAAGGTGCCCAGTGAAGCCGATCTCAAAAAATATTTGAAGAAGTGGGATCGCCAGTACGGCGCCACCTACAAGGTGCTGGAACTGCTGCAAAATATCTTCTACCGCAACGATGCGGCCCGGGAGGCCTTCGTGGAGATGTGCGATGACAAGGACGTGCAGCGCCTCACCTTCGACAGCTACCTCTACAAGCGGGTGGTGCTGATGAATCCCTGGCAGCAGCTGAAGCTCACCCTGCTCACCCTGGGTTCAGTGCTGCGCGGCAACGCCCTGGCGCCCCAGGGCTACAAGCCTGTCGATAGCGCCGTGCGGAATGAGGCTGAAGTCAACGCCATGCTTGCCGTGAGCACCATCAAGGGGGGCATCAAAGTGCGAACCAAGCCGACCGCGGCCGAACGGAGCAATGCTTCCGAAGCTGGAGAAGAAGAGCGCGAGCCCGTTCTGGCAGGCAAGGGCTGAGCGCAGGTCTCAGCTGACAGCCTCAGGCTTGCTGGAGGGTGATCAACCGACCTGCCTCATCGACCCAGAGGATGTAGGTGAAACAGGTGGAGAAATCTGCAAATCGCAGCAGCCGGCTTGTGGCGAGTCGTTCGGCGTTGGCCGTGTGGCAGGCCCGCAACCTGTAGTTGGGGATCCGCTCGCAGAGGTGGTGAATGCTGTGGAAGGAAATGTCCGCCAAAAACCAGTTCAGCAGGGGGGGCACATCCAGATTGCTGCTGCCCTCCAGCGCCCCCCGCAAATAGCTCCAACCGTCGCTGCCACTGGCGTAGGAGCCCTCAAAATTGTGCTGCACAAAGAAAATGCACAGGAAGATGGCCGCTGACAGGGTCATCACCAGCAGATAGCAGGCCCAGAAGAGGCCATGGCCGAGCCAGGCTCCCATCAGCCACCAGCTGCTGAGCACCACCACGTTGTTGGCCACCAGCTCGCGGCATTCCCCGGCGGTGTACCAATGACTGGACTGGAAATCGCGACTCAGGGCGGGCAGGTCGACGACACCTGAAACACCACGGCTGCCGAGGTGGGCGGCCATGGCGCTGAGCCATTCAGCCAGGCCCTGCAGCAACTGCAACCGTGGCCGGATCAACAGGTAGTAGCCGCCACCGGGCAGCAGCATCAATGGATGGCGGCTGAGTCCATAGAGCCAGCGCTGCCTTGGCGCAAGAGCGAGGTAGGCGTTCCGGGTGAGCAGAGCTGATGGTCCGCGGTAGCGGTCCCAATTGCCATTGTGTTGATGGTGAAAGGCATGCCCCCGTGCCCAGGGGTGCTGGGGAATCGCATTGAGACAGCCCAACAGGAAGCCGACCGGTCGATTCAGCCAACGGGAGCGGAACAGGGAATCGTGGCCGCAGTCGTGCATCAGCGCGAAGGAGCGGGCTGAGAAGAGCACCAGCAGAACCAGCACCGGCAGAAGCAGGAGCCGGAGGCCCGATCCAGCCTGAGCCAGCGGCTGAACGCATGCCCACAGCACGGCCGTGGGCACGAGGGTGTTGAGCAGCTGCCAGAAGGCGATGCGGTCGTCGGGGCTGCGGAAGGCCTCCAGCTGAAAGTCGCTGCGGCGTAAGGGTTGAACCGGCATCGTGGCCTGTTCAGATGAGAGACGAGTCAGGCGAAAACCCCGGTCTGAACAGGCATCAGGTAGGCCTATCCAACCTCGACCCTAGGTGGCCCTCAACCCGCAATGCGGCTGAAGTCCGCCAGGACGGACGCCTGGTTGCGCAGCACCCCGAGCAGGTTGAGCCGGTTGGTGCGCACGGCTCCATCGTCGGCCATCACCAACACGCTTTGCTCACCATCAAAGAAGGCCTCCAGAGTCGGCCGGCTGGCCGCAAGGGCCCGGGCGAGGGCGGCATGGCGTCCGATGCTCTCACTGGACGCGATCGGTTGCAACTGTTCCAGGACCTCGAGCATGGCCGCCTCACTGGGGGTCTCGAACAGGCCGGGATCGACCACCGCTGCCGGGCTGAGCACGGTGCCGTCGAGGTTGCCCTTCTCCGCCAGGCGGGCAGCGCGGGTGACCACGGTTTGCACCCCGGCCAGCTCACCGCTGGCCCGCAGCTCGGCCAGCAGATCGGCGCGCTGGCGGGCATCGAATGGGTCGCGAAGGATGCGCTCCAGGGCCATGCCCTCGCCAGCCACCGCCTGCACCAGATCGACATCCAGGCCCTGTTCTTCCAGCAGGCTGGCCAGCCGCTGGCGTAGAAACTCGCCCAGCTCGGCAGCAAGCGCTGGCGCCTCCACCGCAAAGTGCGGCAGCAACTGGGCCCAATGGGCCGTGCAGCGTTGCAGTAAAGCCTGCAGATCGAGGGTCCAACCCCGCTCCCAGAGAATCTGCAGAAGGCCATTGCCCGCGCGGCGCAGGGCATAGGGATCGGAGGAGCCGCTGGGTCGCTCACCCTTGGCATAAATGCTGAGCAGGAGTTCCAGCCGTTCGGCCAGCGCCACCACCGCCCCGGCATCCGAACGGGGCAGGGTGTCACCGGCTCCGCGGGGCAGGTAGTGCTCCAGCACGGCCAGCCCCACTTCCGTTGGTTCGCCCTCCGCTACCAGATATTTGCCACCCATAGCCCCCTGCAGTTCGGGGAACTCGCCCACCATCTGGCTGACCAGGTCGTGCTTGCACAGGTGAGCGGCCCGGCGGGCATGGTCGCCACAGCTGGCGGGGAGGCCCAGTTGCTTCAGCAACACATCGGTGCACCATTCCAGGCGCTCCGTGCGATCCAGCAGCGAACCCAGTCCTTCCGCGAATGTGACACGCGCCAGCTGATCTCGGCGATCGATGCTGGCGATGGCCCGGTCAGCCCGGACAAAGAACTCCGCATCGGCGAGCCTGGCCTTGAGTACCCGCTCATTGCCTCGCGCCACCGTGGCTGCCGCCTCAGGCAAGGCGTTGCTGATACACAGAAAGCGGGGAAGGAGGCTATCCCTGGCGTTCAGGGCCAGGGGATCCAGCGCGTGCCCCTGGCGAACCAGGGGCACGTAGCGCTGATGGACCCGCATCACCGTGCTGAGCACCTCGGCGGGCAACTCCAGATAGGCGGCATCGAAGTTGCCCTCCAGCAGGGACGGTGATTCGACAAGGTCAATGAGTTCTTCAAACAGGGCTTCCGGGAGGTCAGCGTCAGCGCCGTGGACTGCAGCCGCAGCGTCTACGGCTGCGCGGATCAGACTGCCGCGACGCTGACGATCCACCTCCACACCAGCGGCAGCCAGGTCGGCGACGTAACTGTCGGCACTGGCGATCGCGACCTTGGCACCCACCAGGCGATGGCCCCGGCTGAGGGTGCCCGCCGCCACCAGCGGGTCGCTGCCAGGCAGGGTCACGGTCAGGGGCGTGGCATCCAGCAGGGCCACCAGCCAGCGCACCGGCCTGGAGAAGCGGATCTCCCCCTCGCCCCAGCGCATGAAGCGACGCCCCTGGAGCGCTTCGATCCATTGCGGAATCTGGCCCGCCAGCACCTCCGCTGCGGGTCGCCCAACCTCGCGGCAGCGGGCAAATACAAACGGTCCTTTTGGGGTGTCGCGGATCTCCAGAGCTTCAGCGGCCACGCCACAGCGTTTGGCAAACCCCAGGGCCGCTGGCGTGGGCTTGCCTTCCTTCCAGGCCTGGGCTTTGGGAGGGCCCTTGCGATCTTCCTCCAGATCCGGCCGGCGCTCCGGCAGCCCGGCCACCGTGACCACCAAGCGGCGCGGCGTGCTGGTGCAACGGATTGCATCAAAGCGAAGCCTCAACCCGTCGAGATCCTTCCGCACCAGTTGCTCCAACTGGGGCAAGGCCAGCCGGGCAAAGTCGGCGGGAAGTTCCTCAGTGCCGATTTCGAGCAAAAAGGTCGACACGGGTGGCAGGCGAGACAGCGCGACTGTATTGAACGCTGTTCGCTAACTTCGGTGTCGTGCCGAGCCTTGAGTCAGGACCCGATGCCCCAAGTCATGCACGGCTCCGATGCCAAGGCCTCTTCTGACAAGGCCCCATCAAAATTTGAACAGCTCAAGGCCGGTAGCGGTCACCTGAAGGAACCGCTGCTCACCGAACTTGGCAACGACGCCCCGAACTTCACGGACAGCGCCGTCCAGATCCTGAAGTTCCACGGCAGTTACCAACAGGACAACCGCGAACATCGCGTCAAAGGCCAGGACAAGGACTGGCAGATGATGTTGCGCCTGCGCAACCCGGGTGGGCGGGTTCCGGCGCCGCTTTATCTCGCTATTGACGAGCTCTCTGATCGCCTGGGTAACGGCACCCTGCGGGCCACCACCCGCCAAGCCTTCCAGATGCACGGCGTCCGCAAGGACAACCTCAAGGAGGTGATCGGCACGATCGTGCGTCATCTCGGCTCCACCCTGGCCGCCTGCGGTGACATCAACCGCAATGTGATGGCACCGGCGGCACCGTTTGAGAAGGGCGGCTACCCGGCGGCACGCCAACTGGCCGACGAGATTGCCGACCTGCTCGCCCCCCAGGCTGCGGAAGGCTCTTACCTCGATCTCTGGGTGGATGGTGAGCTCAGCTACCGGATCAAGCCCAGCGCTGCCGTCACCAAAGTGAAGGCACGTCAGCACGACGGACGTGTGTTCAGCGGCGACGCCGCTGAACCCCTCTATGGCGACACCTATCTGCCGCGCAAGTTCAAGGTGGCTGTCACCGTGCCCGGCGATAACTCGGTGGACCTGCTCACCCAGGACATCGGCCTGGTGCTGTTCTGCGATGCCCAGGGCCAGCCCCAGGGCTGCAACGTGTACGTGGGCGGTGGCATGGGCCGCACCCACAACAAAGAGGAAACGTTCGCCCGCACGGCCGACCCGCTGGGCTATGTGGCCGCCGAACACGTGCTGGATCTGCTCCAGTCGATCGTGGCGCTGCAACGCGACCATGGCGACCGGGAGCAGCGCCGCCATGCGCGCATGAAATACCTGATCCACGACCGTGGTGTCGCCTGGTTCCGCCAGGAGCTGCAGGCCCGTTACTTCGCCCATCCGATCAAGGGCATGCGGCTGGAGCCCAAGGCCAAGCTCGAGGATTACCTCGGCTGGCACCGCCAAAGCCGTGGCTTGTGGTTTGTCGGCCTTCCTGTGCTCTGTGGCCGCCTCTCCGGCACCGTCAAGAGCGGCCTGCGCCGGATCATCGACACCTACAAGCTCGAGGTGCGCCTCACCCCCAACCAAGACCTGCTGCTCTGCAACATCGGTGTGGCCCAGCGCTCCAGCGTGCGCGATGAGCTGGCGGCTCTCGGCTTTGAATCGCCCGAGAGTCCCGCCCCCTTGGCGCGCCATGCCCTGGCCTGCCCGGCGCTGCCCCTTTGCGGCCTGGCGGTGACAGAAGCCGAGCGCATCCTGCCCGAGGTGCTGGAGCGGCTCGAGGCGCTGATGCAACGGCTCGGCATCACCAAATCGGTCTTGGTGCGCATGACCGGCTGCCCCAACGGCTGCGCCCGCCCCTACATGGCCGAGATCGGCCTGGTGGGGAGCGGCGTCGATCAATACCAACTCTGGCTGGGTGGAACCCCCAACCTCAGCCGCCTGGCGGAGCCCTATCTCGAGAAGATGCCCCTGGAGGCCCTGGAAGCCACGCTTGAGCCCCTGCTGCAGGCCTGGCAGAGCGCCGGAGGGCGCCGCAGCCTCGGTGATTTCGTGGTCAAGAGTGGCCGCCACCCCGTGCAGCAGTGGCTCAGCGCGAGGGCTGGGTGATCAGGCCCCTGCTCGCCGTGGCCCTGGGTTCGGCGCTGCTTACCCCAGTGGCCTTGAGCCAGGGCCGCCACCAACCGGAACCGCCCCCTCCAGGCCCACCGTCTACGACCCCGATCGCACCACCTGCGATGCGGAGCGCATTCGAACGGCGTTTCAGCAACAGTTGCAGCCCTATGCCGACCAGAGCCCAGCCGTGCTCGCCCGCCTGCGGCAGTTGCTGACCGCCCAGCAGGCTGATCAGCTGGCCAGGGCGCTGGCGGCCTCGCCAATCCGGCCATAACAGGCCTGCCCTTCGCTACGGCGCCAGGCCCAGAGTTGATCGCCCCAGCTGAAGTGCCACCACTCGTTGGGATGCTGCACGAAGCCTGCTCCGGCCATCACCCGGGCTAAGCGTTGGCGACGCCCATGCCAGAGGGCCTCAGCACCGTTGGGATCCGCCAGGGCTGCCTCCGCGTAGAACTCCGGCTCCGATACAGGGCCAATCGCATCGATCTCGCCCCCCATCTCCAGCGGCATCCCTGAGACATCCGCCAGGGTGAGGTCGACAGCCGCCCCGGTGCTGTGGGGGGGCGGTGTCGCCGGATTGTTACTCGGCGGGGCCCAGAAGCGCCCCACCTCGGTGATCACGCGGTCGCGCGCAGGGGAGGGCTGATCGGGATTGACACCAGCACGGGCGCACTCCTGCAGCACGGCATGGCGCACCATGAAGCGCTGCACGGCCAGGGGCCGCCAGGCATCAAAAATCGCCAGGCGGCACTGGGGCTGGGCCTGCCGGAGGGCGTGCTCGGCCTGGAGTAGCCGCTCCACCACACTGCTGCGCAGCTGGAAAGGATTCCCGTGGGCCCCATAGGGCGCTCCGAGGCTGACGTAGGGATGGGGCTGCAGCCGCCACAACTGCGGCGGCAGCCCCACCAGTGGCTCCCCGGCCTCCACGATCGGAATCGGACTCCAGGGTCGCAGGGCCATAACAGGAAGGGAAGGGGTTGATCAGTTGAGCCGGGCCGCCTGATCCATCTGGCGGCGACGCTGCTCTGCCAGGGCCTGGGCGAGCCCAGGATGCTGCTGCAGATCGGGGTCGGTGGCGGTGATCTGCCTGGCCAGGTCGCGGGCCTCTTCGAGCACCGCACCGTCTTCGGTGAGGCTGGCCAAGGCCAGATCGGGCAGGCCACTCTGGCGGGTGCCGAGCACCTGTCCAGGCCCCCGCAGCCGCAGGTCCATCTCGGCGATCTCGAAACCATCACTGGAGCGCACCAGCACCTCCAGCCGCTGCCGGGCCAGCACGTTGCTGCTGTCGTTGATCAACAGGCAATGGGATGCAGCAGCTCCCCGGCCGACGCGGCCGCGCAACTGGTGCAGCTGGGCCAAGCCGAAGCGCTCGGCGTGTTCGATCACCATCACGCTCGCCTCGGGTACATCCACACCCACCTCCACCACCGTGGTGCTGACCAGCACCTGACATTCACCGCGGGCAAACGCGCCAATGGCGGCCTGCTTGTCGGCGCTGTTAAGCCGTCCGTGCAGCAGACCCACGCTGAGCTCGGGAAATTCCTCCTCACTCAGTTGCCGGTGCACCTCCACGGCGGAGCGCAGCTCGAGTTTCTCCGAGTCCTCCACCAGAGGCAGCACCACGTAGGCCCGCTGGCCCAGGGCTACCTGCTCGCGGATCAGGCCATAGGCCTGCTGGCGCTGGCTGCCCTTGATCAGGTGGGTGCGGATGGGCTGGCGGCCTGGCGGCAGCTCATCAATCTGGCTGACATCCAGATCGCCATGCAGCGAGAGCGCCAGCGTGCGCGGGATCGGGGTAGCCGTCATCGTGAGCAGGTGGGGCTGCAGGCCCTTGGCCAGCAGGCGGTTGCGCTGGCGAACCCCGAAGCGGTGCTGCTCATCCACCACGACCAGACCCAGGCGATCAAACTGCACCGGGTCTTCAAGCAGGGCGTGGGTGCCCACCAGCAGCTGCAGCTGGCCATTGGCGAGGTCCTGGAGCAACTGCCGGCGCCTCGGGGCCGGCGTGGAGCCGGTGAGCAGCGCCGAGGTGACGTGCAGCTGGGGCAGCCATTCCGCCAGCTTGCGGTAGTGCTGTTCCGCCAACACCTCGGTGGGCGCCATCAACGCCCCCTGGCAGCCGGCTTCGATGGCGGTGAGCAGGGAGGCCAGGGCGACGACGGTTTTGCCGCTACCCACATCCCCCTGCACCAGCCGAGCCATCGGCTGGTGGCGAGCCAGATCGGCGCGGATTTCTGCCAGCACCCGCTCCTGGGCGCCGGTGAGCGCGAAGGGCAGGATTGCCAGGAAGCGTTGCACCAGGCCCTCACCCCCGGCGGGCAGGGCCAGGGGCGGGGCAGGGCGCTGGCTGAGCTGGCGCCGCCGCTGGGCCAGGCCCAGTTGCAGCAGCAGAAACTCATCGAACACCAGCCGGCGGCGGCTGGCCTGGAGTTGCTCCTGGCTGGCCGGCGCGTGGATCTGGGTGAGTGCCTCGGAGCGGGTGATCAGCCCCTGGCTGCGGCGCAGGCCTTCGGGCAAAGGATCGGGCCAGCGGCGCAGCACCGGCAGCACCGCCTCCACCACCTGACGCAAGCGGTCGGCCCCCAGGCCTTCGGTGAGCCCATACACCGGCAGCAGGCGACCGATCGTTTCGGAGCGCACCGGCGCCTGGGGCGAGTCCAGCACCTCCATCAGCGGGTCCTGGAATGCCGGGCCATAGGGGGTTTCTTTGACCAGGCCACTCACTGCCACCGTGGCGCCCACTGGAAACAGACGTTGTTGGGATTTCAGCCAACCTGGGCTGGAGAAACGCTGGCCGGCAAAGAACCGGCTGACCCGAATCCGCCCGGTGCAGTCGACCAGATGCAATTCCAGGATCGAGAGATTGGGGTTGCGCGGGCTGGCAAAGGCGTGACTGCGGCGCACCGTGGCGACAATGGTGGCCGTGCGCCCCGGCTCCAAGCCACTGATCCGCACGAGGTTGGCGTAGTCGAGGTAGTCGCGGGGGTAGTAGTGCACGAGGTCGCGCACCACCCAGAGCCCAAGCTGGGCCAGCCGTGCCGCCGTTTTGGGGCCGACGCCGCGGACCTCCGAGAGCGGCGTGTCGGCCGTGAAGTCCGCCGCGCCTGCGCTGGGCGTGGTTCCGGGTGCACTGGACACCAGGCGCAGCTGCGGTGGGGCCACCGCCAACACCGGGCGCTGAGCCTGGCGCAAGGCATGCAGGCGCTCGCGGCACTGCCGCACCAGCGACTGGCGCCGTGCCAGCGAGAGTTGGCTGTAGGTGTCGAAGCCCGCCTTCAGCTCAAGGATCCGCTGCAGTGGCTCGTCCGGGAGATCAGCAGGTCGCTCCCGCAGCTGCTGAATCACAAAAGCACTGAAGCGGCTATGGCGGCCCTTGAGATCAATGAAGCCACGATCCGCCTCCACCTGCAGCGCCTGCTGCAGGGTGCGCAGCCAGGCCTCTAGGTCGGGGGCAGCGGGGGTGTCTGGGCTGGGTTGATGTCCTGCAGCCACAGCTGTTCCGCCTCAAGCGCCTGAACGCGCCGCTGGATGCGGCGATAGTGCTGGGCCATTCTGCGCACCTCCTGCCGGTGTTGCTGAATCCGGGTGCGGCAGGTGCGCAGTTTGGGAAGCGCCAACTCCAGATCATCCGGTCGCAGCAGCACCGTCATGGTCTCCAACCGCGCCGGGCCCGCATCGGGGCCAAACGGCAAGGGCAGCCGCAGCAGGTTGGCCGGAGCCTCCAAGGTATCCAATTGACCAGCCAACACGGCATCCAGCAGGCTCACCGGCAGCAGGGTGCGGCTGAGCCCAAGCCGCAACAGCTCCACGTTGAGGGCATGGGAAAGATTGCGCAGCCGGCGGCTGAGGGCCAGCTCAAAACCTGCGATCCAGGCCATCAGCAGGGCCGGTTCGCTCGGCAACGAGCCTCCATCCCAGGGGGTGGGAGCCCGGGGCGGGGACTGCTCGAGCCATTCACTGAAGGCTTCGGCCATGGCCTGCATGGCTGAGTCCTGCTCACCCTCCTCCCCTGGATCCGTATCGGCCGCGTCGGACGCAAGCGAAGGTGCTTGGGGCGCTGACGATATGGCAAAGCTGGAGGTGGGAAGAAAGTCAGCTCCGATCGGCAATGCCAATCCGAGATGCACCGAACCGTGCGGCGGCTGGTCCGATTCGTCCGCATCGGCCAAAGACTCGCTGGGTTCGCCCTGCTCAAGGGCCTCCAGCAGACGGCTGCGCCGCCGCTGACGCTGACGATGCTGTTCCCGCGCCATCTGGGACGCCAGGTGGGCCAGATGTTCCACCGTGAGCAGGCTGGTGGCCCGCTGAACCAGGCTGCGGAGACGCCGATGCAACACCTGCCGCTGGGAAGCATCCAGCTCGAGGTAGCGATCGGGATAGGCCTGAGTCGCCAAATGAAAGCAGGCCTGTTGAACGGTGTTCAACAGGCCATCACGCAGCACCTGGAGGTAGAGGGCCAGGTGCCGATACAGCTGCGGGTTGGAGGCCGACAGCTGGGTTTCCAGATCCGTGAGCTGCTGGCGGGCAGCCTCCAGCACCGTCACAGGGGGGGCGCTCAGGCTGGCTGGGTCATGGCCGCCACTTCCGCGGCGAAGTCGGCCTTCTCCACCTCGATGCCTTCACCCAGGGTGAACCGGGTGAAGCGGCGCACCTGAATGTTTTCGCCCACTTTGCCGCCCACCTGCTTGACCATCTCGGCCACGGTGACAGAGCTGTCCTTGATGAAGGGCTGGTCCAGCAGGGCCAGCTCCTTGAGTCGCTTGCCGATACGGCCTTCGACGATCTTGACCTTCATCTGGTCGGGCTTGCCGGCCAGGTCGTCACGACCCATCTCAATGGACTTCTCGCGCTCGGCCACCTCGGCAGGGATCTGATCCACGCTGACGTATTCGACCCCAGGGCAGGCCGCGATCTGCATGGCCACGTTGCGGAGCAACTCCTGGAAGCCCTCGCCGCGGGCGACGAAGTCGGTTTCGCAGTTGACCTCCACCAGTACGCCCACGCGGGCACCGGTGTGGATGTAGCTGCCGATGGCTCCTTCAGCAGCGGTGCGGCCGGCCTTTTTCTCGGCGGTGGCAATGCCCTTCTGGCGCAGCCACTCGGTGGCCTTGGTGGCGTCGCCGTCGCACTCCGACAGCGCCTTCTTGCAGTCCATCATCCCTGCGCCGGTCTTGTCGCGCAGTTCTTTAACCAGCTTTGCCGAAATCTCAGCCATGGAGGGTATGGGGTACAGAATTCAGAGAGAAATGGGCAGGGGCGAAATCAGCCTTCGTCGTCACGGCCCTGGTCCTGGGCACCGTGGCGGCCTTCGTTGATGGCGTCCGCCAGGCGTCCGAGCACCAGTTGCACCGAGCGCACAGCGTCGTCGTTGCAGGGGATGGGCACGTCGCAGAGGTCGGGATCGCAGTTGGTGTCGAGCATCGACACCAGGGGGATATCGAGCTTGCGGGCCTCGAGCACGGCGTTGGTTTCACGGCGCTGGTCCACCAGCACCACCACGTCGGGCAGCCGACGCATGTTCTTGAGACCGCCGAGATACTTCTGCAGGCGCTCCAGCTCGCGGCGCAGCACTGCAGCTTCCTTCTTGGGACGCATGGCAATGGCGCCGGAGCTCTCCATGCGCTCAAGATCCTTGAGCCGGTCGATGCGGGCGCGCATCGTGGTCCAGTTGGTGAGCATGCCGCCTAGCCAGCGCTGGTTGACGTAGGAGGCTCCACAGCGGGTGGCTTCCAGGGCAATCACCTCGGAGGCCTGCTTTTTGGTGCCAACAAACAGAAAGCGCTTGCCGCTGCGCGCGGCACTGCGGGTCCACTTGTAGGCGTTGTTCATGCAGACGGCGGTCTGCACGAGATCAATGATGTGAACGCCGTTGCGCGCGCAATAGATGTAGCGCGACATCTTGGGATTCCAGCGGCGCGTTTGGTGCCCAAAGTGGGCACCCGCCTCCATCATTTCGGCGAGTGTGACAACAGCCATGGTTTGGTTGGGGGTTTCGGGTTTGCCTCCACCTGCCAGGGATCTCGAGCCGCCCAGCCAGCCAAGAGGGGCCGGTGGGGTGAAGCGCTCAGATCACCCGAAACACGCAGGTGTGCGGGGTGAATGGAACCCCAGTACCCTATCAAACGGGCCTGCAGGCCTGGCTTGTGGCCGCAAGGGCCCGGGCTTCGGCATACAGAGCGCGTACCCCCAGACGGTTCAGGGGCAGCCGCAACAGCTCCATCGCCAGACCGGGGTGGCCGCAACGGATCAACCAAGCCAGCAGGGGGCGCAGGCTGCGCTCATTGAGCAGGCCCCCCAGGGTGAGTAGCTCCCAGAGCAGCCGGTGCAACCAGGTGTACTGAATGATGAATCGCACCCGCCGGGTGGGGTGCTTCAAATAGAACACCAATCCCATTTTGGCCCGCTCCCGCTCGACCCGGATCAGGTCGGGGATCCGCTCCAGCCGCAGAGCCGGGTGCCAGTGATAACCAACCGCCTCAGGGCAGCGCACCAGCGCAACACTCAGACGCCGCAACCGCTCCCCCAGCTCCAGATCCTCCCAGCCATACAGGCGGAAGCGCGTGTCGAAAAGGCCGGCTTGCTCCAGCAAGGTGCGATCGATCGCCACATTGCCGGTGGCGAAATAGGCAAACGACACGTCCTGCAACTTGTGGGGCTCGCTGGTGGGAGTGTCGAAGTTGGCGGTATTGATCACCGCGCCATAGGTGAAACAGCGGCGATCGCCCCGCCTCGTCCAGTGCTGCTCCAGGGCCTGAGCGTGACAGCGCAGAAAACTGGGGGTGACCACCAGGTCGCTGTCGATGAAAACAATCACCTCACCCTGGGCCTGCTGCACCCCTCGGTTGCGCCCTTCAGCAGGACCACCGTGTTCCTGCTGGATCAGCCGGACATGGGGCAATTCGGCCGCATGCCCCCGCAGCCAGGCCACCGTGTCATCGGTGGAGCCGTCGTCAACAAGCACCACCTCGTAGCCGGAGATCGGCGCAGCTAGCTCCTGGGCCTCCAGGGCCCGCAGGCACTTCTGCAGGATCGGCAGGCGGTTGTAGGTGGGGATGACGACGCTGAGGAACATCGGAACCGCCGGGAGAGATTGAGCCGAGTGGTCGTGAACAGCAAAAAGGGGACCCCGCAGGATCCCCCCAGCAACGCGTCAAAGCGCTGATCAGTCTGCAGCGCCGCCGTTGTTGGCCGTGCCGGTCACACCGTTGCCAGCCCCTTCACCACGGCCGTCGTTGCGCAGCTTGCGCTTCTTGAACTTGCGCGCATAGGCGCGGTTGCGCTCCTGTTTTTCTTTCTTGAGATTCCTGCGCTTGGCCATGCGTACGGCAACGGGGAGAGATGCGAATCCTCACCCTACTCAATGGGCCTGGCCCCCTGGCAGAGCTGGCCATCCTCCATCTGCACCAGCCGGTCGGCCACATCGAGAATGCGGGGATCGTGAGTCACCATCAGCACACCGCAGCCCTGTTCCCGCGCCAGGCCTTTGAGCAGATCCACCACCTCCCGTCCGCTGCGGGAATCGAGGGCCGCGGTGGGTTCATCGGCCAACAGCAACTGGGGCCGGGCCGCCAAAGCTCGGGCAATCGCCACCCGCTGCTTCTGGCCGCCCGAGAGATCGTGGGGCAATTTGTTCAGGTGATCGCCAAGCCCCACCGCGCGCAACCATTCGCGAGCGCGATCGCGGCGGGCCCGATAACCCAATCCCGGCAGCAGGTCGGCACCCATTTGCACGTTCTGCTCGGCGCTCAGGCAGCGCAGCAGGTTGTGACCTTGAAAAATCATGCCGATCCGGCGACGCAGACGCTGGCGGGAGGCTCGCCCCGCGCCGTGTAGCTCTTCTCCAAACACCCGCACCGAGCCCTGCTGCACCTGGCGCAGGGCTCCCACCAGGGTGAGCAGGGTTGTTTTGCCGCATCCGGAGGGGCCCGTGAGCAGCACCACCTCACCGGGAGCAATGGCGAGATCCACCGACTGCAACACCTGCCGTTGCATCGAGCCGGCCCCATACCAGTGGCTCAACCCGGCCACCTGCACCACGGTGCCCGATGCAGCAGGCCCACTCTCCAGACGATCCAGATCCATCAGAAGATTTCCGCCGGATCGGCGTCGGCGAGCCGGCGCATCGCCAGGGCCGCCGAGCCCATGCACATCACCAGGATCATGGTGAACACGGTCAGGGCCCGGGTCGTGTTCATCGTCACCGGCAGCTGGGTGGCGTTGCGCACCAACCAATAGAGGCCCTGGCCGGCTGCGTAGGCCGGCAGGTAGCCGAAGGTGGCGAGCAGCAGGCCTTCACGGGCCACCACCCCAAGCAGGCTGGGCAGGCGATAGCCCATCGCCATCAACGTGGCGTATTCCGGCAGGTGATCACTCACGTCGGAATAGAGGATCTGATACACGATCACGCAGCCCACCACGAATCCCATCGCAGCGCCCAGCGTGAAGATGAAGCCAATCGAGGTGCTGGTGCGCCAATAGTTCTGCTCGAAGGCGATGAAGCCCTCCTTGGTGAGGACGGTGACATCGGCTGGCAAGCGCTGCCTGAGCCGCTCCACCACCGCAGCCGGATCGGAGCCCGGCTGCAGCCGGATCAGCCCCACCTCGATGCTGCCCGGAGGAGTGTTGGGCAGCAGCTTCAGATAGGTCTCGTGGCTGGTGAGCAGGTTGCCGTCGGCCCCGAAGGACGTGCCCAGACCCACGAGCCCCGCCACTCGCACCCGCTGGCCGCCGATTTCGCTTTCCACCGTGCGGCCGCTGCGAAACCACTCCGCCACCGGACCGAACTCGGGCCTGGAGCGCTCGTCGAACAGCACGCGACCCCGGTCTTGGAGCAGCTTGGCCTTGGGCGCCAAGGAGGGATCGGTGAACAGGGGATCACCCGGTTCAAACCCGAGGGTGAGGATCGAACGGGTGCCGCGGGTTTCCGGGTTGCGCCAGAGCAGCAGATTCCAGTGCACCGGCGTGATCCCCTCCACAGCGGGGTCGGCCATGGCCTGCACGAGCCGACGCCTGGGAAACCCTGCCATGCTCACCGAGCTGCTGGAGCGCGGGCTGATCAGCACCAGGTCGGCGTCAAAGAGCCGATGGATCGTGACGCTGGCGTCGAACAGCCCGTCGCGAAAGCCCAGCTGCATGAACATCAAAATGCCGGCAAAGGCGATGCCGGCCAGGGCCACCAGCAGGCGCACCGGCTGCCGCGTCAGCAACAGCCAGGCCAGCGGAATGCGCCGGCCCTGCCAGAGGCGACCCAGCATCAGCGACCGAGCCGGGCGATCACCTTCAGGCCGGTAAGGTCGCGAACTCGCAGGCTGTCGGTGGGAGTGAGCGCCACCCGCACCTCCACCACGCGGGCATCGGCATCACCGGTGGGATCGGTGGAGAGCACCGAGCGCTGCCGCACCTGGGGGCTGATCCGAATCACCTCTCCGCTCAAGTTGCCCTTGAATCCGCCGTTCTCACTGATCAGGGAGACGGGCTGGCCCAGGCGCACCCGGTCGATGTCGCTCTCATAGACCTCCACCAGCGCTTGCATTCGGTCGCTGGCCCCGAGTTCGAGCACGCCCTTGTCGGCAGGCCGCTCGCCCACCCGCGCATGGAGTTTCAACACCGTGCCGGCGATGGGTGCCCGCAGTTGGGTGAGCAGCAACTCCGCCTTCACCTTCTCGCGCTCGGCCCAGGCCTCGGTGCGGGCCCCTTGCAGCTCGAGCAGGGCGGTTTCGCGGGTGTCGAGCTCACCACTGGGAATGGCACCGGAGCGGCTCAGCTGGCGATAGCGGCTGATGTCGCGGGTCTGCACCTGCAGCCGGGTGTCGAGGTTGCGAATCCGGGCCTCGAGCAACCGCTGCTGGGCCAGTAGGCTGGGTGCCGTATCAAAACGGGCCAGGAGTTGGCCGCTCTGCACGGTGTCGCCTTCCTCCACCAGCAACTGCGTGATGCGGGGGCTGCCACCAATGCCACTGATCGGGGCGGCCAGCAACCGCACATCTCCGGCGGGTTCGAGCCGGCCCAGAGCTGCAACGGCCTCAGGCGGGCGAGGCGACTGGGAGGCAGCTGTGGCGGGGATGGGCGTTGGATGCTGCTGGCGACTGACGGCCAGCCCCCCCAGCACCACCACCACGGCGACACCAGCCAGCCACCACAGCCGCGGCACCCGCTGAAGGGTCCGTTTCACGGAGCCGGCGGATCGTCGAACAGCAGTTCCTCGATGTAGCGGTCGGCCCAGGCGGGGTTGAAGGCCTTCTCCAGCACCCGTCGGGTCTTGTCGTTTTGTTTCTGCTGCTTGCAATACCGGAGCTGCCCCTGCCAGCGCTCAACCGTAGCCGGATGGTCTGGGTCCTGAGGCGCGGCGGCGGCGATGGCATCGCCCAACACAGCCAAAACGCTGCTCACCTCATCGACAAAAGCCTTCTCCTCCTCGGGGCTGGTGGGGCGCACAAAGCGCACAAAGGGCGAAAAGATCGATCCCCATCCGGGCAGCTCCCGCTCCTGGCTGTAGGAGGGGCGAGGCCGGGCGGTCAATGCGGCAGCAATGCCCACTGGCAGCTCCCCCAGCACCGGCGAGAGATCGACGATGGCAGCCGACACCCCGGCTGGACCCGCCACGATGTCGGCGCCAAACACCGGCAGATCGAAGCGGGGGTCGGGGAACATCACGCAGTGCAGGATCTTCAGCCCCGCGCCGAGGCGCGCCGTCTCCAGGTGCAGTTTGCGCAACCCTCGGCACTGGCGCAGCTCGTTGCGGATGAACAGGGCATCGCCATCGAGACTGCCGCTGATCGCCTCCAGCTCCGGATCCACCGCCAGGGGGGCCAGCTCGGGCAGGGTTTGCCACCACTGGCGCATCCGCTCGGCCAGGGCATCGACCAGTGGGTGGATACCGGAAGCCTGGGAGGAAGCGGGGGCGGAACTCACGGCAGGGGGTGCAGCCAGCAGAATGCAGATCCTGCCACGCATCTGAGCCTTGACCCTGGCCCCGTCCGAGACCCTGTTGCCAGGGCTGGCGTCACCCAGCGATCACCCGCTAGCCAACGGTGCCAGCGTGGTCTATCTGCCCCTGGCCGACTCCCCCCTGGTCTGCCTCGACTTCTGGTGCCGGGCCGGCAGTGTGTTTGAGGGTCCCGGGGAGAGCGGCATGGCCCACTTCCTCGAGCACATGGTGTTCAAGGGAACCGAGCGGCTGGGGCCGGGGGAATTCGACCTGCGCATCGAAGCGATGGGCGGCAACAGCAATGCCGCCACCGGCTTCGACGACGTTCACTACCACGTGTTGATTCCGCCTGAGGCCGCTGCCGACGCCCTGGATCTGCTGCTGGATCTGGTGCTGCACCCGCGGCTGGACCGCGACGCCTTTGTGATGGAGCGCCAGGTGGTGCTCGAAGAGCTGGCCCAAAGCGAAGACCAGCCCGATGAAATAGCCCTGCAGCAGTTGCTGCGGTTGGGCTGCCCTGGCCATGCCTACGGCGAACCGATCCTGGGTCAGCGGGAGCTGCTGCTGGCCCAAACGCCCGAGGCCATGGCCGGCTTCCATCAGCGTCTGTATGGCGCCAACCGCTGCGTGCTCGCCCTCAGCGGTGCCGTAGAACCCGCCGCCCTCGGCGATCGCCTGGAGCGCAGCGCCCTGGCCGACCTGCCGGCGGTGCTTGAACCCCCGAGCCGCCCTCCCCTGGCTGTACAACCCGGTGAGCACCGACTGGCTGTGCCCCGGCTTGAATCAGCCCGGTTGCTGATGCTCTGGGGGCTCCCACCCGCCGCCGATCTCCACGGAGTGATGGGTGCCGACCTGCTCACCACCGTGTTGGCCGAAGGTCGCCGCAGCCGCCTGGTGGAGCGACTGCGCGAGCAGCTCCGCATTGTGGAGAGTATCGATCTCGATCTGCATGTGATGGAGAGCGGCAGCTTTGCCCTGCTGGAGGCGATCTGCGAACCCGACGAGCTGCCGGCGGTGCGCCAGGCCATCGCTGAGGTGTGGTCGCAACTGCAGCAGGACGGGCTGCCGGATGTGGAGTGGCAGCGGGCCCAGCGGCTGGTGGCGAACGGCTATCGCTTCGGTTTGGAGGCCGCCGGTGGCGTGGCGGGGCTGATCGGCAACAACAGGCTCTGGGGGCGGCGGCACGGTCTGGCCCAGCCGCTGGAGGATATCGAGCGCTGGGATCGGCAGGAGCTGGTGCGGCGGACGCTGCCCCTGCTGGATCCAGCGGCGGCCTGCGTCCTTGAAGCGGTGCCGGCATGAGCCATTCCCCATGGCCAACAGGCACTTGGCAGAACACAACCCTGGAGGGGGGCCTGCCCCTGGTGTGGCAACGGCGGCCAGGGCCTGCGATCGTGGCCTGCCGCCTCTGGATCCGCGGCGGTAGCAGTGGGGATCGTCCAGGCGAGCGGGGAGCTGCCCAGCTGCTGGCCGGGCTTCTGACGCGAGGCTGCGGCGACTACAACGCCGAAGCCCTGGCCGATCTGGTGGAAGGTCGGGGTGCCGCCCTGCGCTGTGAGGCCACGGAGGACAGCCTGGTGCTGAGCCTCAAGTGCGCCAGCAGCGATGCCCCCGAGCTGCTGCCCCTGCTGCTGTCCATGGCTCGGCAGCCCTGGCTCAGCAGCGACCAACTCGAGCTCGAGCGCGGCCTCAACCTGCAGAGCCTGCAGCGTCAGCGGGAGGATCCCTTCCAGTTGGCCCACGACCAGCTGCGCCACCAGCTCTACGGCCAAGGGCCCTATGGGCACGACCCCCTGGGGGTGGAAGAGGAGCTGGCCGCGATCGGCCGCGAGCAGATCAGTGCTCTGGTGCCGGTGCTTGGCCAGGACGGTGCCCTGCTGGTGGCCTGTGGCGATCTGGGGGCCGAGCTGCCGGACCTGCTCAATGCCTGGCTGGCGCGCAGCCCATGGTCCACCACCACGCCCCTAGCGGGCCCAGGCCCGCAGGCGCCAGGTTGCAGCCAGCGCTTCAACAGCCTGGAGCAGGAGACCGAGCAGTTGGTGCTGATGCTGGGGGTGGCCACCGTGCCCCTGGGGGATCCCGACGGGCTGGCCCTGCGGCTGCTGCAGGCCCACCTCGGCATGGGCATGTCCAGCCGGCTGTTTGTGACGATGCGGGAGGAGCGCGGCCTGGCCTACGACGTGGGAGTGCACATGCCGGCGCGGCGCGGGGCGAGCCCCTTCATCTGGCACCTGTCCAGTTCGGCGGAACGGGCCGCCGAAGCCACCACCTCCCTGCTCGATGAATGGGCTCGCATGCTGGAGCAGCCACTCAGCGACGGCGAACTCGCCCTAGCCAAAGCCAAATACCGCGGCCAGGACGCCATGGGACGGCAGACCTGCGGCCAGATCGCTGATCGCCAGGCCCTAGTCCTCGGCCATGGTCTGGGCTGGACCTATGTGCAAGACACCCTGGACCGGGCCCAGCAGCTCGATGCCCCAGCCCTGTTGGCCGCGGCCCAACGGCGACTAACCGAGCCGGCCTTGAGCCTCTGTGGACCACCGCAGGCTCTGGCTGCCGCCGAACAGGCCTGGCAGCGCCATGCCCTCAGCCGCTGAGGACTCGCCGATCAGTCGGCGTTCTGGGGCTCCGGGGGCTGGAGCTGATCGGCCTCGATCAAAAAAGTGCCCCGCCGAAAGCGGACTGCCAGAAGGTTGCGCGCTTTCAGCGCCAGCACCTCACCCAGCTCCTCCGGATCCACGAGATCGGGGGGGCGGAGCATCGGCATGGGATCGGCCGTTTTCAGGTACTGCTGCCGTCCCTTGAGCTGCACGGCGTCGCCCACCGTAAAGAGCTGGGACTCGCGGGTCTCCTGGCTTGTGGGTTGGTCCATACCGGCAGGTGGGAGGGCAGATGGGACCGGCCTTGGTGGCACGACCCCCCAAAATGGTCGCAGACACGACGGGATCAGTTGCGGGCCCTAGCCACCTGGAGCGGCGCCATTGCCGGCCTGTTGCTGATCCTGGTGGGAGGACTGATCCAGGCCGCAGCTCCCCTGCCGGCGGCCGATGGGGGCTGGAGCCTGGCCACCCTGCCGATCACCCTGCAGGTGCCGGCGCTGCTGCTCACCGCCCTGGTTTGTGGGCCCCGCAGCGCCATGTTGGCGGCGGTGGCTTACCTCAGCCTGGGGCTGTTCCAGCTACCGGTGTTCCACGGCGGTGGTGGCGCCGCCTATCTGCTCGATCCCGGCTTCGGCTACCTGGCCGGCTTCCTTCCCGCCGCCTGGCTCACCGGCAAGCTGGCGCGCCAACCGGGCATGAACGATCTGCTCAGCCTGCTTGGCGCAGCAGTGGTGGGCCTGGCGGTGCTGCAACTCTGCGGGATCGCCAACTTGCTGCTCGGCGCCCTGGCGGGCCGCTGGGGGCCCAATCTCGGCATGCTGCTGATCAGCTACAGCGTCGCGCCCCTGCTGCCCCAGCTGTTGCTGTGCTGCGGCGTCGCCGTGGCGGCCCTGCTGTTGCGTCGGCTGCTGCTGGTGGAGCCATGAGACGGGCCCGCACCCTGGCCTATGCCACAGCCGGTGTGGTGGTGCTCTTGGACCAACTCAGCAAGGCCTGGGCCGTAGCCCAGCTGGCCCTATTTGGCACAACACCACTCTGGCCGGGTCTGCTGGATCTGCACCTCACCCGCAACACCGGCGCCGCCTTCAGCCTGTTCACGGGCCACCCTGAACTGCTCGGCCTGGTGAGTCTGCTAGTGGCCCTGGGGGTGATCGTTTGGATTCAGCGGCAGGGCGCCCTGGCTCCGGCCCGCTGGTTGGGGGTGGGGCTCGTGCTGGGCGGCGCCATCGGCAACGGGTTGGATCGCTGGCGGCTGGGCTACGTCGTCGATTTCCTGGCCCTGGTGCCGATCTCCTTCCCGGTGTTCAATTTCGCCGATGTGGCGATCAACCTGGCGGTGCTCTGCTTCGCCATCGATCTACTGGGGAGCCATGGCCAACCCCGCCCTTGAGGCCCTGCGCCGCCGCTGGCAGCGGTTTAGCCAGCCTGGCCAGGCCCAGCTGCGCATTCACCAGCCGGGCCAGGCCTCGCGCTTGCTGCCCCTGCATCCGGGCGCATACGGCATCGGCCGCGACAGCGACTGCCAGATCAGCATCGACCACCAGGCGGTCAGTCGGCGCCATGCCCTGCTCGAACGGTGCGGCCCCCACTGGCTGCTGAGTGACCAGAACTCCACCAATGGCCTGTGGTGGCAAGGCCGCCGCGTGCGGCAGCTGTTGCTGCGCGACGGCGACAGCCTCCGCTTTGGCCCCAGTCAGGAAGCGGGCCTGCCCGAACTGGACTTTCAGATCCGACCACTACCTCAGCTTCAGCGGTTGCTGCGAGGCGTCAGCTGGGCGCTGGCGGGCATGGCTACTGGAGGGCTTGGTCTTCTGGCCCTCTCCGTCGTGCAAGCCCCGATCCGCGGCAGCCTGGCCACGGTGCGCGGTCCGCTGGTGCTCTACGACCGCCAGGGCAAGCCCATCACCACGGCCGATGCTCTCGAGCACCGGGAGCGCCAGGCCCTGCGCGACTATCCGGCGGTGCTCATCGATGCGCTGCTGGCGAGTGAGGACAGCCGCTTCTGGTGGCATCCGGGCGTCGACCCGGTGGGCACGGCGAGGGCCCTGGTGACCAACGTGCTCGGAGGCCGGGTGCTGGAGGGCGGAAGCACCCTCACCCAGCAACTGGCCCGCAGCCTGTATCCCGATCAGGTGGGCCAGGGGGAAACCCTGGGCCGCAAGTGGCGGGAGCTGCTCGTAGCCCTGCAGCTGGAAGCCCGCTTCAGCAAGCGCGACCTGCTGCTGAGCTATCTCAACCGGGTGTATCTCGGCGTGGGCTGGGGCTTCGAAGATGCCTCTCGCCACTACTTCGGCAAGCCCGCCAGCCAACTGCAACGCGAGGAAGCGGCCCTGCTGGTGGGGCTGTTGCCCTCCCCCAACGGCTACGACCCCTGTTTTGATCCCCAGGCAGCCCTGGAGGCCCGCAACGCCGTGCTCAGCAAGATGGGGGAAACCGGGCGCCTCACCGCCGACCAGGCCCGCAGTGGGCGCCGCAGCCCCATCCGTTTGTCACCCCAGGCCTGCCGCAGCAGCCCAGCCCAGCGCGGCGTGCCCTTCTACTCCGACCAGGTGCGCCGCGACCTCGATCAGCTGGTAGGCCGAGATGTGGCCGCCGAGGGCAACTTTCTAATTGACACCCACCTGGATCGTTCCCTGCAGGAGCAGGTGGAGCGGCTGTTGCGCCAGAGGCTGCAGAGCAGTGCTGGCCTGAGGGTGAGCGAGGGCGCCGTGGTGGTGCTCGATGCCCGCAGCGGCGGCATCCTGGCCATTGCCGGGGGCCGGGATTACCGCCAGAGCCAGTTCAACCGGGCCTCCATGGCCCTGCGCCAGCCGGGGAGCACCTTCAAGTTGATCCCCTATCTGGTGGCCCTGGAACGGGGTCTGCGCCCCGAGGATAGGATCAGCTGCGCTCCCTTCCGCTGGCGCGGTCAGAGCTTCGCCAGCGGTTGCAGCGGCTCCCTGAGTTTGGTCTCAGCCTTCGCGATCAGCAGCAACACCTCAGCCCTGCGGTTAGCCCAGCGGGTGGGCCTCGACGCGCTGGTGCAGAAGGCCCGCGATCTAGGCATCACCAGCCCGCTGGCCGCCGTGCCGGGTCTCGCCCTCGGCCAGAGCGAGGTGACCCTGCTGGAGCTCACCGCCGCCTACGCCGCCATCGCCAACGACGGCATCTGGCATGCCCCCACCACCATCCGGCGCCTCACCGATGCAGAGGCCTGCAGCGGCCAAACGTCCAGTCAATGCCGTCAGACCACAACTGCCGGTGGGGGTTCGGGGACTGGCCAGGCCCCTGCTCAGCCGGGCCGCCAGGTCATCACCCTGGCCACGGCCCAGGCGATGCAGCAGATGTTGCGGGCCGTGGTGCAGCGGGGAACCGGTCAGATGGCGAGTCTGGGGGGCCAGGAGGGCGGCAAGACCGGCACCACCAACGAGAGCCGCGATCTGCTGTTTGTGGGCTATGAGCCCCAGCGCAACTGGGTGGTGGGCATCTGGCTGGGCAACGACGACAACAGCCCCACCCGCGCCAGCAGCGCCCTCGCCGCCAGTCTGTGGGGTGAGATTCTGCGCGCCTCCCGAACCTGATGCCTGGGTTTGATCGATGAAAACCCGCACCCGCCTGTGGTTGATCGCTGGTCTGGCCCTGCTGGCCCTGATCGCGGTGGGTGTGGTGCTGCAGGCGATCAACACCCTTTACCTGCAACTGAGTTGGTATCTGCCGTACTGGATCGTCCAGCCGGTGTTTTTTGTGGTCTTCGCTGGCCTGGTGCTGCTGCTGGTGCAGCTGGCCTGGCCTTGGCTGCGGGCCGCCCTGGGGGGCAAGGCAGGCCCTGGCACGGCGTCGCAGCTGCCGCCTCCCGGCAACCGCCGCGAGGCCGCCGCCCAGAACCTGGCCGCCATTGATCAAACCCTCGACCGGGTGCGGGATGCAGTCGAGCGGGAAGCCCTGCGCCAGGAGCGCCAGCGCATGGCCGCCGAACTGGAGCGGGGCGACCTGGTGATCGTGCTGTTCGGCATCGGCTCCTCTGGCAAAACCTCGCTGATCCGCGCCCTGCTGCAGGAGCTGGTGGGCGAGGTGGGCGCCGCCATGGGCTCCACCACCGGCAGCCAGCGCTACCGCCTGCGCCTGCGTGGGCTGCAACGGGCCGTGTGGCTGGTGGACACACCAGGCATTCTCGAAGCCGGCGCGCAGGGGCTGGAGCGTGAACGGCTGGCCCGGGAGCAGGCCGGCAAGGCCGACCTGCTGCTGTTGGTGGTGGATGGCGATCTGCGTGCTGCCGAACTGGAGGTGTTTGAAGCCCTGGCCAGCCTCGGCAAACGCTTGATGTTGGTGCTGAACAAGTGCGACTTGCGTGGCGAACAGGAAGAAGCACGGCTGCTGCAGCTGCTGCGCCAACGCACCCGCGGCCGCATCGCCACCGAGGATGTGTTGCCGTCCAGCGCGGCTCCCCAGAGCGTGCCGATGCCGGGCGGCAGACCGCTCCAACCGCCCGCTGAAGTGGACGCGCTACTGCGCCGCATCGCGGCGGTGCTCCATGCCGATGGCGAAGAGCTGATCGCCGACAACTTGCTGCTGCAGTGCCGCCAGCTGAGCGAAGCCAGCCGCTCCCTGCTGGCCCGGCAGCGGCGCAGTGATAGCGAAGCCATCGTGGATCGCTACATGTGGATCGGCGCCGGGGTGCTGGCCGTCACGCCCCTGCCCGGGCTCGACCTGCTGGGCGCGGCGGCCGTCAATGCCCAGATGGTGGTGGAGATCGGCCGGATCTACGGCATCAGCCTCAGCCGCCAAAACGCCCAGGACCTAGCCCTGTCGGTGGGGCGCACCATGGCCGGCCTGGGCCTGGTGAAAGGTGGGGTCAGCCTGCTGAGTGCGGCCCTGAGCCTGAATCTGCCCGCCCTGGTGGTGAGCCGGGCCATTCAGGCGGTCAGTGCGGCCTGGCTGACCCGGGTGGCGGGCCTCAGTTTTGTCACCTACTTCGAGCGCGACCAGGACTGGGGCGATGGCGGTGTGCAGGAGGTGGTGCAGCAGCAGTACGACCTGAGCCGCCGCGATGGGGCGCTGAGCCGCTTTCTCGAGGCGGCGTTCAGGCGGGTGGTGGAACCGCTGCAGGCGAAGCAGCCGCGCTTGCCGCCCCGGCCTCCGGCCGAATGACGGCGCTGTCGACAAGGGCTTCCGGCGGAGGCGGCTGCAGCGGTCCCCGGCTGTCAAGCACCACGATCAGGGCCAGATACAGCACGCCGATCAGAATCGAGATCGCCCCGGTGAGGATCGCGACCCAACGTCCCCGACCAGCCTGGGATTCAGCAGAAGGGTCGGTCATGGCAGCTCGTCCAAGCTGAGCTGCACCAGCCTGGCCAGGCTGTCCAGGTGGCTGCTGCGGGTGTGGGGATTGCCGAGCACGGCCTTGAGGTGGTGGCGACCGGCGTACAAGGGTCGCGAAAGCATCAGATGCTCTTGCAGCAGCCGTTGGCGGGTGTGTTGGCTCCAGCACTCGGCAGCAGCGGCGTCCAAGCCCTGGGGTGTGAAGGCCAGCAGGTGGAAGGATCCCCCACGCAGCTGCAGGCGGCCACTGGCCTCCAGCAGGGCCGCGAGCTGGCGGCGCCGCTGAATGGCCCCATCGAGCACCGCCTCAATTCCCTCTAAACCCAACTGGCGCAGACCAAGCCAGAGCTTGAGAATCTCAGCGGGCCGAGTGCCCTGCAACCCCGTCTCCCCACCGTGGCCGTTGCCCCAACTCGGCTCCATGTAGGGCAGACCGGTGTGAAAAGCCTCAGCCAGACACTGGGGCCTGGCCAACAGCAACAGCGACGAGGTCTTGGTGATGCCCAGAAGTTTCTGGGGATTGATCGTGATGGAGTCGGCCTGCTCCAGGCCCGCCACCCGGAAGCGATGACCGGCCACCAGACCGAAGACGGCGCCAATCGCTCCATCGACGTGAAGCCACAGCTCGCGTTTCCGGCAGATCGATGCCAGGGGCAGGAGCGGATCGACGGCGCCCCGCACGGTGGTGCCCGCGGTGGCGACCACGGCGATCACCGGCGTTCCGGTTTGCGCCAGCTGATCGAGCTCCAGCTCGAGGGCCGCAGGATCCAGGCGCCCCTCATGGTCCACCGGGATCGCGTGCAAGGCAGCAGCCGGCAGGCCCATCACTGCCAACGCCTTGGCCAGGGAGACGTGGGCATCGGCACTGGCCAGCACCACCGCATCGGCCCGTGTTGCCAGACCACGGCAGCGCCGGGCCGTGACCAGAGCCATCAAGTTGGAGAGGGTGCCACCGCTCGCCGCCACGCCACCGCTGCCAGCCGGCAGGCCCAGCTGCTCCGCCAGCCAGGCCGTGAGACTGCGCTCCAGGCGCGTCAGGCTGGGGGAGAGCTCTTCAGCCAACAGGTTGTTGTTGAGCCCGGCGCAGATCAGGTCGGCCGCCACCGATGCCGCCAGCGGCGGCGGGTCGAGGTGGGCGAGGGCTCCGGGGTGGTTGGGGTTGTAGGCGCCGTCCATCACCAGCTGCAGGTCGGCCAGCAACGCAGCAGGCTCCAATCCCTCCAGGGCGGGTTCCACCCCCGGCAACACGCTCAGACCCGGCAGCGGCGAGCGCTGGGAGGCCGACCCCAGCCAGCTGCAGAGCTGGCGGGATGCCTGCTCCAGAAAGTCCTGCAGTTGCGGGTCGAGCTGCTCAGGACTGGCAAACGGCAGGGGCTGGCTCGCCCGCGGGGCAGGTGGCGCGCTTGCCAACGGGGAACGCTCGAATGACTCCATTCTCACCTGCGGAGGTGAGCTACAAGTGTGTGGTTGCTGCTGCGGCTCAGGCGTTGGAGTCCACCCAATCCCCAGACCCCCAGCCCCTGGCGCAGCACGCGCCGTTGTGGACCCATGAGCAATGGATGCAGCGCCTGCTGCGCCACAGCCAGCGGGTGGGAGCCAGCGGCGAGATTCCGGTGGCGGCGGTGGTGCTGGATGAGGCGGGGCGCTGCATTGGCTGGGGCAGCAACCGACGCGAGGCCCACGCCGATCCACTCGGCCATGCCGAGCTGGTGGCCCTGGGGCAGGCGGCACGCCTGCGGGGCGACTGGCGCTTCAACGGCTGCACCCTCCTGGTAAGCCTGGAGCCCTGCCCGATGTGCGCCGGTGCCCTGGTGCAGGCCCGCATGGGCACCGTGGTGTTTGGCGCACTGGATCCCAAGCGTGGCGCCCTGGGCAGTTGCCACAACCTTGCCACCGCAGCCAGCGCCCATCACTACATGCGGGTGATCGGCGGAGTGTTGGGGGAACCAGCTGGAGATCAGCTGGCCGCGTGGTTCAGACAGCGACGGCAGCAGGGGTTCCAGCGGGACGGAAGGCCGGCAGCTCGGTTTCGAACAGATTGAGCAGCCGATCGACGTTTACAGGCTGGCTGTTGTAGCCCATCAGACCAATGCGCCACACCTTGCCCGCCAGAGCGCCAAGACCGCCGCCCACTTCGATGCCGTGCTGGTTGAGCAGGTGGAGGGTGAAGGCCTTGCCGTCCACACCCTCCGGAATGCGCACGGTGGTGAGGGTGGGCAAGCGCAGGTGCTCGGGGGCATGGAGCTCAAGGCCGAGACGCTCCAGGCCAGCCCAGAGACGTTCGGCATTGCTGCGGTGGCGGGCCCAGGCCGAGTCCAGCCCCTCCTCGGCCAGCAGGCGCAGGGCCTCGCGCATGCCGAAGTTCATGTTCACCGGAGCGGTGTGGTGATACACCCGGTCGCTGCCCCAATACTGGTTGAGCAGGGTGACATCGAGGTACCAGTTGGGCACCTTGCCCTGGCGCGCCATCATCTTGGCTTCGGCCCGGGGCCCCATGGTGAAGGGACCGAGACCGGGAGGGCAGCTCAAGCCCTTCTGGCTGCAGCTGTAGGCCAGATCCACCTTCCAGGCATCGAGGTAGAGGGGAACGGCCCCAAGCGAGGTGACCGTGTCGAGCAAGAGCAGGCAGTCGTGCTGACGGCAGAGATCGCCGATGCCCTCCATGGGCTGGCAGATGCCGGTGGAGGTTTCGGCATGGACGATCGCCAGGATCTTGGGCCGGTGAGTGGCCACAGCCTCCTCCAGCTCGGCCAGGCTGAAGGCTTCGCCCCAGGGCTTTTCCAGCGTTACGACATTGGCCCGGTAGCGGCCGGCCATGTCGGCGAGGCGCAGACCGAAATACCCCTTGACCGCCACCAGCACGGTGTCGCCGGGCTCAATCGTGTTGGCCAGGGTGGCTTCCATCGCGGCACTGCCAGTGCCGCTCATGGGAATGGTGAGGCGGTTGTCGGTTTGCCAGGCGTAACGCAGCAGCTCCTGCACCTCACCCATCAGCTCGACGTAGAGCGGATCGAGGTGGCCGATCGGGGTGCGGGCTAGGGCCTGGAGCACCGTGGGGTGGGCATTGGACGGCCCAGGACCGAGCAGCAGGCGGTTTGGGGTGGCGATGGGACCCAGCGTGCGGCGGTGGGCGGAATTAACGGGGGGCAGCACGGGGAGGGAAACCAAAACCAAATGAACAGATCGATCGAGCCTAAGCAGCGACGAACGGCCTAGCGAGCACGCACGTTGGTGGCGCCGAGCCCACGACAGAGATGCTCGAAGGGAACCCGCACCACGTTGGTGGCGGTTACGCCGACATCGAGCAACATCTCGCACACCACATCCGCCATCAGGGCGATGCTGCGCACGGTGGGGCCGGTGGGGACGCCCAGGCTCTTGTAGGTGTCGTCCAGGCCGTTGAGCACCCGCTCGTTGAGAATCGAAGCGTCGTCGGCGATCAGGGCGTAGCTGGCGTAACGCAGGAAGTAGTCCATGTCGCGCAGGCAGGCCGAGAGCCGCCGCGTGGTGTAGGCATTGCCGCCGGGGAGGATCAACTCGGGATCCGCCAGCCAGAGGCGCTGGGCCGCTTCCCGCACGATCGCCGCCGCTTCCCGGTTGATCAGCTCCACGGCCGCCAGACGCACCTCCGACTCGGAGTAGTAGGCCGAGATCCGGTCAATCGCGTCCCGGTCCAGATAGCGGCCGAGCTGGTCGTAACGGCCAATCAGACCAGTGATGGCATCGCGCATGGCGGGATCGAATCGACGCACCTACAGCGGAACGTAGCACTCACATTTGGCCAAATCCCAGGCCAGGGGCGCGTTCTGGGGAAGTTGACAGAAACGGTTACGCAAGCGCTGCCCACCATTTGGTTACAAGCGATACACAGCGGCGCCGGGGTGATCCGTACGGTCCCGCCACGCCGCGACCAGGGCGGCACCCACTCTTTTGTTCGTCATGGCCAAAACAGCCCAAGAGGTCCTGCGTCAGATCAAAGACGAGGGCATCGAGCTGATCGACCTCAAATTTGTCGACCTGCACGGCAAATGGCAGCACCTGACGGTCTGCAACGACTTGATCGATGAAGCCGCCTTCAGCGAAGGTGTGGCCTTCGACGGCTCCTCGATCCGCGGTTGGAAAGCGATCAATGAATCGGACATGGCGATGGTGCCGGATCCGAACACCGCCTGGATCGACCCCTTCTACAGCCACAAAACCCTCAGCCTGATCTGCTCGATCCAGGAGCCCCGCAGCGGCCAGCCCTATGCCCGCTGCCCCCGCGCCCTGGCCCAGAAGGCGCTGAATTACCTCGGCTCCACCGGCATCGCCGACACGGCCTACTTCGGTCCGGAGCCTGAGTTCTTCGTCTTCGACGATGTGCGCTACACCTCCGGTAGTGGCAGCAGCTTCTACAGCGTCGATTCGATCGAAGCCCCCTGGAACACCGCCCGGCTTGAGGAAGGCGGCAACCTGGCCTACAAGATCCAGCTGAAGGAGGGCTACTTCCCGGTTTCGCCCAACGACACCCTTCAGGAGATGCGCTCCGAGATGTTGCTCACCATGGGCAGCCTGGGTGTGCCGATCGAGAAGCAGCACCACGAGGTGGCCACGGCTCAGCACGAACTGGGCATCAAGTTTGCCGAGCTGATCAGCGCGGCCGACAACGTGATGATCTACAAGTACGTGGTGCGCAACATTGCCAAGAAGTACGGCAAGACGGCCACGTTCATGCCCAAGCCGGTGTTTGCCGACAACGGCAGCGGCATGCACGTGCACCAGAGCCTCTGGAAGGGTGGCAACCCGCTGTTCTTCGGCGAAGGCACCTACGCCAACCTCTCGCAAACCGCCCGCTGGTACATCGGCGGCCTGCTCAAGCACGCCCCCAGCTTCCTGGCCTTCACCAACCCCACCACCAACAGCTACAAGCGTCTGGTGCCGGGCTTCGAGGCTCCGGTCAACCTGGTGTATTCCCAGGGCAACCGCTCCGCAGCTGTGCGGATCCCGCTCACCGGACCCAGCCCCAAGGCCAAGCGCCTGGAGTTCCGCTCTGGCGATGCCCTCTCCAACCCCTACCTGGGCTTTGCCGCCATGCTGATGGCCGGCATCGACGGCATCAAAAACCAGATCGATCCGGGCGATGGCACCGACGTCGATCTGTTTGAGCTCTCGGCGGAGGAGTTGTCCAAGATCTCCACGGTGCCCGCCTCCCTCAACGGCGCCCTCGAGGCCCTCGACGCCGACAAGGACTACCTGCTGGCCGGCGGGGTCTTCACCGAAGACTTCATCAACAACTGGATCGCTCTCAAATACGAGGAGGTCCAGCAGCTGCGCCAGCGGCCCCACCCCCACGAATTCGTGATGTATTACGACGCCTGATCAAGGAGCTGTCGCATTGCGCTCAATCCCTGAGCCCTGGCCAAAGGCCGGGGCTTTTTGATGGTCGAAGCGGACCTGCCGAATCCGAACACTGATCAGCTCAGATCGAGCACAGCTCAGCTGAGTCTCCAGGCCTGGAATTCGAGGACTTCCTGGATCGCTGCATGCCATGGGGGCTGTATCTCGAGCCGTTGCTTGGAAACACAAGGGGGGGGCACAGGTCTTCGCTGCTCGCGCTCGCCGGGGCAATCGGCTGGAATGGCAGCACGCGATTGCCCAGCCATGCCCGATCAGCTCACCAAGCTGGCCTACCAAACCATGCAGCAGGGCAAGGCTTTGCTGGGCTTGACCCATAAGGAAGTGAGCACCCGGCTGATGGGGTTGCTGGCTCCGGATGGCACCCCGAAAACCGTGCCGGTGCCGCCGGAATTGATGGGCCGGCTCAAGCAGTCGATGGACTGCCTGCACGAGCGTGATTGGCAGGAGGCGGAGCAGGGTCTGTATCCAGCGTCGTTGCTATTCGATGCCCCTTGGCTCGACTGGGCCAGCCGTTACCCGCTGGTATGGCTGGACATGCCCAGCACCTGGACCCGCCGCAGCGAGCGCAACGTGCGTGACCTACCCCAGGATGTGGATCCGGCCGCCTACCCCGACTACTACCTCCAGAACTTTCACCACCAGACTGACGGCTACCTGAGCGACCACTCCGCAGCCCTCTACGACCTGCAGGTGGAGATTCTGTTCAACGGCACCGCCGATCCGATGCGGCGGCGGGTGTTGGCGCCGCTGCTGCGAGGCATCAAAGCCTTTACCGATCGGCCAGCGGGCCAGTTGCGGGTGCTCGACGTGGCCACCGGCACCGGCCGCACGCTGCGCCAGATCCGGGCCGCCCTGCCCCAGGCCCAGATGGTGGGCCTGGATCTCTCCACGGCCTACCTTCGCCAGGCGAACAAATGGCTGAGCCAGTTGCCCGGCGAGCTGCCCCAGCTGGTGCAGGGCAATGGCGAAAGCATGCCCTTTGCGGAGGCCACGTTCCAAGGCCTCACCTGCGTCTTCCTGTTTCACGAACTGCCTGGAGACGCCCGTCAGGCGGTGATTGATGAGGCCTATCGCGTGCTCGAGCCCGGCGGGGTGGTGGTGCTGGCCGACTCGGTGCAGCTGGCCGATTCCCCCCAATTCAGCGCCGCGATGGAAAACTTCCGGCGCGTGTTCCACGAGCCCTACTACCGCGATTACATCAGCGACGACATCGACGGCCGCATGCGGCAGGCTGGATTTGAAGCCGTCGCCGCCGAATCCCACTTCATGACGCGGATCTGGACAGCGCGTAAACCGCGTTAACGCTTCAGCAACCAGGCCAGCAGCAATCCGGCGGTCGACCAGCGCAGCCCACG
Source organism: Cyanobium sp. Alchichica 3B3-8F6 (assembly GCF_024346435.1). Taxonomy (NCBI): domain Bacteria; kingdom Bacillati; phylum Cyanobacteriota; class Cyanophyceae; order Synechococcales; family Prochlorococcaceae; genus Cyanobium; species Cyanobium sp. Alchichica 3B3-8F6. The sequence goes on from NZ_JAGQCZ010000006.1 coordinate 151,293, forward strand.
CCAGAACAACACCTCCACCCGGTGCGGGGGTGCCAAAGACTCCGGCAGCGGATCCAGCAGGCGCTGGGTCAGGGCCAGGCGCTGGCGTTGGCGCCGCTGGGTCACCCCGGAGCTGTGGCGCGTCAGCGAGGCCTGGGTGAACAAGCCGTCCAAGAGGTGCAGCAGACGGATCGGCTGGTGTACCAGATGGTGGCCCAGGGGTCGGCTCGGCATAGCCAGCTCACAGCAACGCAGCAGTGGCATCAGGATGGGGCCTGCCATCAACAAACGTCCAGTGCCCACCTCGCCGCCCAAGCCATCCCGGTGCTGGCCTGAGGGAGCCCTGGATCAGGCCCTGGCCCTGCAGCGCCAACTGGCCATCGGCGATCGCGATTGGCACGCCCTCAAGGCCCAGCGGTCCCGACGGGGAGCGGAGCAGCTGGCCGCTGCCCTGGTGCTCCTGCTGGGCGGCGATGACCCCAGCGCCCCCCAGGCCAGCGCCGCCCGCCAGCAGGCCATCGAACTGGTGGAACACGGCCTGGGCTGGTTGCGGGGGGAGCTCAGCGACCCCGGTTGCCCCAGCCACCGACCGGCGACAGCACCGCAGCCCGCTGGCGACTGACGGCCAGTTGCAGCCGGTTACCGCGGCTGCTCCAGCGCACGTCGTCAAAGCAGTTGTGGATCAAGAACAGGCCTCGTCCGCCGGTGGCGTCAAGCTGCTCCGGCAGGGACGTGGTGCGGGCATCCGGCGGCAGCCCCGGGCCTTCATCCTGCACTTGCCACACCAGCCAGCGCGGGGTTTCAATCCGCCGCACCCGCAGGCACTTGGCCGGATCGCAACCATTGCCGTGGCGCACCGCGTTGACCAGCGCCTCCTGGAGACCCAGCTGCACCTGGCTCTGAAGCTGCAGGCAGCGGATCGGCTCAATCAGCAACTCCAGCAGCGGAGCGAGCTGCAGGGTCGAAGGCGTGATGAAATCTGACCAGCGCAGCGCCATCCGGCTGGGATCCGCAGGGGCCAATTCGACCCTACGCCGCTGCCGGCACCCTGGCTCAGGCGTTGATGCGCTGTTGCAGAGCGGGATGGCTGAGCAGGGCATCCATCAACCGCACCCCCCGCAGCTGGTTCACCAGGGGCATGTGCCCCTCGGGCGCATCGATGGACCACTGGAAGGAGCCCGGGTAGCGGGTCCACCGGCCCCCGTCCTTCCAGGCCAACTTGGGCCAGAGCAGCTCCCAGCGGTCGTTGCAACTGCGCAGCAGTCGCCCTTGCACGGAAAACCCGAAACGCCCGCACGAAAAGCACACCCAGAGGCGATCCAGGCTGTCGAGATCGGCCGACGGCATCGGCGGCACCTCGCTGTAATACACATAGCCACGGCGCACCGCGGTCGGCCCGGCCAGCTCCCGCAGCAGGGCGCTGGTGATCCGATCGGCCTCCTCAAACTGTTGGGCCATCAGGGCCTGTTGCAGCGGCGCGTAGTCGAGTCCTCGCGCCGACACCGTGGCCAGCCACCCCAGGGGATACCGGGCCAGGAAGGCGTCGCGCAGGCCGTCACTCTCGTCGAGCAACAACTGGATCAGGAAACCGGCGGCCCAGTCGTCGCCAGTGGCATCGAGGGCCGACAGGTGGTCGGCGATCAGCGGCCGCAGGAGCTGCCGCTGCTCCTGCAGGGCGGCCAGCAGGGCACGACGCTGTCGGGGATTGCCGCTCTGAAAGCGCTCAAGCAGAGACTCGGGGCTGGCGCTAGTGGTGGCGGTGACCGGAGGACCGGAAAGCATGGAAGGGGTCGAAGCCTGAAGCGAAGCCAGCGTGGGACCACTATGTCAGCAGAGATCCACAACAACGATGCCGGGCGCCAGCCCCCCCCTCACCGTGGCAGCTTTCCTGGCGGCAGGCGGGCCCATCGTCGATGTACGTAGTCCCCAGGAATTTGCCCAGGGCCACATCCCTGGCGCCCTCAACCTGCCCCTGTTCAGCGATGACGAAAGGGCTCAGGTGGGCACCTGCTACAAGCACAAGGGTCGCCCTGCGGCGATCCAGCTTGGGCTGGAGCTGGTGGGTCCCAAGTTGGCAGCGCTGGGCCAGGAGCTGCGCCGGCTGGGTCAGCACAACACACCCCTGCGGCTGCACTGCTGGCGGGGCGGCATGCGCTCAGGCAGCGTCGCCTGGCTGGCCAGCACCCTGGAGCTACCGGTGCTGCTGCTTGAGGGTGGCTACAAGGCCTACCGCCGCTGGGTGCTGGACACCTTCGAGCGGCCCTGGCCGCTGCTGGTGCTGGGCGGACGCACCGGCACCGGCAAGACCGATCTGCTGCTGGCCCTGCGGCGTCAGGGAGCAGCCGTGGTTGATCTGGAGGGGCTTGCCCACCACCGAGGAAGCAGTTTTGGCGGCTTGGGGCTGCCGACCCAACCCAGCAGCGAGCACTACGAAAATCGTCTTGCGTCCAACCTGCAGGCTCTCGAGGGCCAGGCGCCGATCTGGGTCGAGGCGGAAAGCGCCCAGGTGGGCCGCTGCCGGATCCCCGCCGGTCTGTGGCGGCAGATGGGGGAGGCGCCCGCGATCGAGATCCAGCGCCCACTGGCAGAGCGTGTCGAGCAGCTCGTGGCGGTGTATGGAAACCAGGGGCAGGAGGCCCTGCGCCAGGCCACCGAACGGATCGCCCGTCGGCTGGGGCCTCAGCGCACCGCCACGGCCCTGGAAGCAATCGACCGTTGCGACTGGGCCAGCGCCTGCGTCCAGATGCTGGATTACTACGACCGCTGCTACGACCACGAGCTGAGCCGCCGGAACAGCCCAGTGCTGACCAGCGTCGACCTGGCGGGAATCGCTGCCGATGCCGCCGCCAGCCGGCTGCTGCAGGAGGCAGAGGAGCGCAGTGTTGCAACTGCGGTCCACTCTGAGGCTGGCTCCTAGGAGCCTGTCGCACATAACCCCACCGCCTGCTTCTCCACAGACGCTCTCCAATCTGCCCAGATTCCAGTGACAGCAATGGATCTGGGCTGGAGAATGGGACATGAGCAAGCCCAAAACCTTTCG
>NZ_JAGQCZ010000007.1:0-150212 GCF_024346435.1 Cyanobium sp. Alchichica 3B3-8F6
GGCCTGCAGGAAGGCGATCAGATCAGCACTGGCAACAGAATGGGCCAACGGACGGGAGCAGTCCCGACAAAACCGGCACCAGCATGGCCGCGCCAGCTGCCTTGTGCCTGACTTTCAGTCGGCCCTGGGGTCAGACGGACTTGCTTTGCCATAAGGCGCACGATACCTCAAGCACTCCACAGAGGCAAAGCAGTTTTGAATGCCTATGCCTCAGTGCCTAGCACAGATAGCAGAGTGTCAGACACCAAACCAGAGCACGACCTGAACCACGGCAAATCCCACCAGGGCAACGAGGGCAAGAAGGGACGGGAAACCAGTTGCGACCATACCGACTCCGCTGACGACCCCATTTCTAAAGCAAATCTGAAACAATGACGTAGCGATACACACACCAGCGCCGAGCGGAACATTCCTCAATGAATAGAGGTATCAGGCGCTCGCTCTCCAGTTCAATGTGCTATGATTGCTGTGTTGAGGGCAAGAGGTTCATTAGAAACCCGCCCTCTCAACCACTCATCCGAATCCCACAGAGGATCAGACCAATGCCGACCGACCTTTCCACCATTGACCTTGCGACCCTCAATGCCGCCCAGGGCGTGATCGTTGCCGCCATCCGCAACCAGTGCTGCCAGTGGGAGCAGGAATCCAGCGATGCCATTGCCGATGGTCACCTCAGCAACGCCGTGATGGTTCAGCACTGGGCATTCGCCGCTGACATCCTTGCCAGCAAAGTGAGCAGCGAGTTCAGCACCCTGTTCATCAGGTCACTGGATGCCCGCCTTGGTGATCTGACCCCCACCACTCACCGCTCAGTTGCCGATCAGGTGCTGGATGCGGTTGCTCTGGAGGTGGCGGCATCGCAGGAGGTGCCCGAACTGGTTGCGGTTTGACGACTTTTCAGCATTAAGCACCACGCCTTGCTGCTTTGATGCTATGATTTCAGTGTTGAGGGGCAAGAAACACAAAGTAGTTCGCCCCTCCAACCCCTTTCCTGAAACCCACAGAGGTTCCAACCGATGCTTCAGCAATCCATTCCCCGCCACTGGCACTTCGCCACCCCTGAGCACGAGGGTCTGTCCATTCCCCCGAGCATTAGCGAAAGGACTGGCGCCCAATGGGGATATAATATAGAATATCCTTATTAGTTTAGAGCAAGTGAAGCAAATCATTGCTCCAATCGCTAACAAAGTGTGGGTGAAATACTCGCATATAATCAAGGGATTAATAGGGTTTGGAGTAATGAGTGGTTTTATCCCTCTCGCCGCCTACTACTCGCCAGAACAAGTAAGCACAAGAAAAGCAATATTGCGACCAATTCAAGCGGATAACGAATTGCATGGAAAAAGTCAATACGCCCAAGTTGCGGCACCATTTAATAGGACATCAAGGGACGGGGTTTATGCAAGCAAAGACCCTAGAGTCTACAATGGGAGATACGGTTATTTTGTATGGTGCAGAGAGGTCGCCTGCGGCACGATAACCGCAAAAGCAGATATATTTGATTTGGATGGAAAACTAATCGGGAAATCAATGGATAGCAAAACGGGAAGAGTGGGTCAAATGGTATTAATGCTGCCATTTTCATCAATGCCATCTTCCGCAAAGGCAAATCTTGCATACATTCAACTGACGGAACTTAAAGTTGATGGCAAGAATGCATTCTGACGACTGTGGGGAAATCAAACCCCTAATCAACCAATGCCCCTGCCACGCTCCACCCACTACCCCCAGCAGAAATGGCATACGACCATCCCGACGCTCCTAAGCAGTTCGGCATCCGCCTCAGTGAAGAGACGATGGAACTGGTATCCGCCATTCAGGAGTTTCGCCAACGCACCAATCAACCCATCACCCTTGCTTCCATCGTGGAAGACGCCATCCAGTGTCACTACAACCGCTTGGTCAAAGAGGGTGCCATCTATGGAGAGAAGTGACACCACCACTACCGCCAGGTGCTCTGAAGCACCTACTGAGGACCCTCCCTCCTGAACGCCCAGACCCGTTCCCGCATCTGGCAGATCTCAGCGCCGATCAGTTGCTAGAGCGGCGGGTTGAGATCGCTGGGCAACTCAAGACCCTGGAGCAAGAGCGTCAGGCGATTGATGCCACCCTGCTGGGGGTCTTCTCGGATGCTGAACTCCGCTTTGGTGTTCGTGCCCCTGGTGGATGGGTTCTGCGCCAGCGGTCACGAACCTCCTGGGAATACTCACCCGAAACAAGGGATGCCATCAAGGGTCTTCAGCAGCAGGCACAACGGGATGGAAGGGCACAACCTCTGGTGAGCACCTATCTGGTGGCAGTTCAGGAGGAAACCTGAGAGGGACCGATCGCAGCAAACTCTGGTAGGATATTACTACTTGTAAAGGCGACAATGTTCACAAATCTCTTTGGAATCCTATTTGCGGTCCTGTCCTTCGTTCAAGTGCCGCAGTGGGACAACGACTGGAAGAAATGTTCCGTTGCCGTCCCCGACACCGCTTGCCACTGGTATGTGGTGAACCCTGACAACACCTTTGGAAAGGGTTTCAGTTGGATCACTGCTCCTGAGTTTGATGTCGCCACCCTGCGGGACATCGGCATTCAGCACGAGGTCACCGTGGCGCAAGGTTACCAGACCACCGTTGAGTTGATGAATGCCACCTCAACGGTCAAATACGGCGACGACTACTGATAGGTCAAATTAGTTTCTTAGCATTAGACGCTAAAGACCTGCTGTAGATGGGCGATGGGATTGGCACCCACCTCGCCACCAACAACCCAAAACTCAGTGCTGCCACTCCTCAGTAGGGCACGGAAGTCATCAGCGTCAATCAAAATCCCGCAGTGCTCCGCTAAGGCGACCATCTCCTCTGGGGTGCTGGCGGCATAGAACTCACGCCCCAATTCTGGTTCCTCATCCATCCGATAGAGGAAGTGATCCAGGGCATCCAGTAGCGGTGAGGCGGAGCAATCCACTCAGGGCGCTCAAGAGGTGAAACCATTGTGGGCGAAGGCAGGTTTTCAGAGTACAGAACTTCACGGCAGCAGCATCTGACGCTATAATTACGGCATTGAACTCCACAGAGAGTCGCTCCAATGCTCAAGACCTCAACCAACGGAACTCAGGCAACCACTGCCATCAAGTTCTCCCTGCGCCCTACTGCCGAAACCCTGGCGGATCTGTCACGACCTATTGACCCAAGGCACCTCAAGACAAGGCAGCAAGGCGGAATGACTCTGACTTACTGCCCCTGGAACACCATTGCCCGCCACCTTCACCACCGTGCTCCTGGTTGGTCGTGGGAAATTCAGGAATGCCAGCAGATCGGTGAAACCGTAGTAGTAACTGGGCGTCTGACCATCCCAACTGCTGATGGCGACCTGCTCCACTACTCGGCGGTAGCATCGGAACCGTTGGAGTCAGCATCAAAGGCACCCGCTGCTGAAGTTGCTGCCTCTTCGTGCCTGAGAAGGGCGGCAGCATTAGCAGGTCTTGGGTTGGAGTTGTGGGGGTGATCCGATGACCATCAACATTGAATGGCAAGACCAGTTCGGTCGCTGGCATCACTACCAGACCAATCAAAACCAGGCAGATGCCTATCGGGTCGCTCAGCGTCGTGCTGAATCAATAAAAAAGCGCCATCGCCTGGTGGATGGCGATGGACGCTTGATAGACCAGATTTAGTTAGCAATAAGCTCTGCTGTCTTCAGGCGGGGGATAGAAACCCAACCTGCTTTGTTCAACAAGTAAGGATGCGGGTAAAGGTGGGGGTTAGAAAGCATGACAACCTCTTCTGGACTGAGATTGTATGTATTAGCGGTAGAAACGACCTTCTGACGGCGTTTCTTCTGAGTAGGCACAGAATGCTTTTCTACAATCTGCCGCAAAGGAGGGATATCTTGTATCAACTTGCCAGAACGACGAGATAGATTGACAAGCACAGGTTTCTTGATCATCTGACTATCCCAAACCATGTCTTCACCCATAAAACAAGCGGTATCATCATACCCTTTGAAGATAGAACAAATAGATCGCCTCTCGCGAGAAAACTGCTTTTTCATATCGTCAAAAGATAACGAAGGATCGTGAGTAAGTTTCTTGGGAGTATCTGCGTCTACAGGGCAGGCATAAGGGGAAAACATTAGGTGATTTAGATATTGCTGGTTAGGATCAAGACCTTCAGACACTAGTTCAACTAAGTCAAAAGGGAGGGCATCATAATACACAATTTTATTCAGACATTTCTCATAATCAATGACCACGCCTGAGTAAGCGCGAGGACCAATGTCTTGGAAGCGGCGGGCATGTTCTCCTGCTACTAGTGTGAGGGAGATATTCAAGTCCGTGTTAGATCGTGGAAAGCATAATTCACAAATGGACTCGGTCGTCTTACCGTTTAGGACAAGCGTATCCGTATAAGGAACAAAGTAACTCTCTGAACCTCCGTTACGATAAGTAGGATCAACCAGTTTACCTTCAGGCGTCAACCAGCAGTGGGGATCGTGGGCGATGGGGCGCTTGTGTAGAACCTTCGTCACAGTGGTGCTTCCTGCCTTCGGCAAGGCGCAAAATCCTGCCGTTTGCTTACGGAACGCTTACAGCGGTCACCGTGTGGCAAGGGATTTCAGGAACGCTTACGGTATGCTTACGGTAACCTAAGAACCTCAAAACCCTGTTGTGGCAATGGTTTCTGTATTACGTTGGCACCAACGCCGATTACACGACGTAGGAGCTGGGGCTTTGACATTGCGGACCATGCGCAGCGTTGGCGCTTTTGAAACCAAAACCCGCCACGTCAGGCCGCCCGTTGATCTGGGCAGCACCAGCCAGGCTCTGCAGCGATTCAGCCAGGGGCAAACCCTTGGCTGTCTCCCTGTTCAGGAGCTGCGGGATGCCGCACGCCGATGACGATGGCTGAAGCCCGAAACGCTCCGCCCTGGCCAGGCCTTCCCTCTTAGGGTGAACCTCATGGCACACGCCCAGGTCGCTGCTCCCGCTCCTGCTCGCCCTCGGTCACACTGGCAGGTGCCATTGGTGGTGGGTGTTTGCTTTGGCTTTGGCTACGGCATCACCCACCGGCTGCTTGCCCTGCAATTGCCTTCATTGGTGCGGTTGGGTCAGGGCTTTGAGATGAGGCCCTTTCCCGGCATCACGCTGGAGAGCCTGCGGCTGCGGTTTGGCGCAGACAATCAGGAGATTCGCGGCGATTTGGATCTGCTGGAGCTGGAGAACAAGCCCACGGCTGATCCACCGGCGGCAAAGCCTGAGGATCAGCCCACCCCCGATCCAGGGGCTGGCTTGCGTGAGGCCCCTCTGGACCCGGCGCCGCTTCCGATGCCCCGGCCGACAGCTCCTGTCCCCCGCTTGGAGGCCCCACCGCCGCCCCAGCTGCCGAGTGCGGATCTGCCACAGTTCTCCCCAGAGGCCGGGCCGCGATGAGTGCGCCGCAATCGTTAGTGCAGGCCGCCGTGCAGCGACTGGGGGTTCGGCTGGGCAGCGGTCTCGTCGATGCAGCCGCCAACCTGGCCCTGCTCGCCCAGGATGCGCCCGAGCGGCTGCGCCAGGAGCTGCAGTTGTTCTGGGAGGAGGTGGAAGCCGAGGCGGCCCGGATCGAACGGGGGGAGGCAGAAGGGCCCGAAGCGGCCCCGACCGCCGCTGGCCCTCTCGATCCCCAGGATCAGATCGATGCCCTGCGCGCTCGGGTGGCGGCACTGGCGCGACGTCTGGACCAGCGTTCGTGATTCTGCGGCCGCTGCGCATCTGGTGGTTGGCCCTGGCCCTTGTGCTGGGGCTGTGGTGGGACGGTCAGGATTGGACCTATCCCGGTGGCGTCACGCTGGAGCGCCGGCAACGGCGTCAGCGTCGCCGGGCCCGCTGGCTCACCCAGGAATTTCTGGCTCTGGGCTCGGCCTTCATCAAGTTGGGTCAGTTGTTGTCGGCCCGGCCGGACGTGATGCCCGCGGAGCTCGTTGAGGAGTTGGCCACCCTCCAAGACCGGGTGCCGGCCTTCCCCTTCACCGTGGTGCAGGACCTGCTGGAGCAGGAGCTGGGTGAGCGCTGCGCTGAAATCATCGACCTTGAAGCCGAACCACTCGGTTCCGCCAGCCTGGCCCAGGTGCATCGCGCCTGCCTGCGCAGCGGCCGTCAGGTGGTGCTCAAGGTGCAGCGCCCTGGCCTGGAGCGCACCTTCCGGCTGGATCTGGAGGTGCTGCAGCAGGTGGCCGCCGCGGTGCAGCGCCATCCCCGCTGGGGCCGCGGCCGCGACTGGATCGGCATCGCCCAGGAGTGCCGGCGGGTGTTGCTGCGGGAGCTCGACTTCCGCCTCGAAGCCGAGCATGCGGCCCGCTTCCGCCAGCAGTTTCTTGATGATCCCGGCATCCGCATTCCCGCAGTGGTGTGGGAGCTGAGCACCCGGCGGGTGTTGTGCCTCGACTACGTGCCCGGCATCAAGATCACCGACCGCCAGGCGTTGCTCGAGGCCGGCATCGTGCCGGCGGCGGTGGCCGAGAAGGGTGCGGCCAGTTATCTGCAGCAACTGGTGCGCTTTGGCTTTTTCCACGCCGACCCCCACCCCGGCAACTTGGCCGTAGCCCCCGACGGAGCGCTCATCTACTACGACTTCGGCATGATGGGCCAGTTGTCGGGTCAGCTCCGGGGCCGCCTGGGCACCATGGTGCGCGCTGCCGCGGCCCGCGATGCCAGCGGCCTGGTGGCGGAACTGCAACAGGCTGGGGTGATTGCCCCTGGCGTCGATCCCGGGCCGGTGCGCCGCCTGGTGCGCGTGATGCTCGAGGAGGCCCTGACGCCCCCCTTCTCCGCCAACGTGCTGGATCGGTTGTCGGGCGATCTCTACGACCTGGTCTACGGCCAGCCCTTCCGCCTGCCGCCCGAGCTGATCTTCGTGATGCGGGCGCTCTCCACCTTCGAGGGGGTCGGCCGCAGCCTCGATAGCGGCTTTAGCCTGGTGGCGATTGCTCGTCCTTACCTGCTTCCTCTGATGACATCAAGCGGTTCGGGAAGCGGTGTGGGCGGTGGCAGTGGCGGCAGTGGCGACCGCTTCGGCAGCGAATTGTTCAATGAGATTTCACGACAGGCCGCTGAGGTAGGCAGCCGCGCCCTGGGCATCCCCAAACGCCTCGACGACAGCCTGGCCCGCATCGAGCAGGGCGATCTGCAGGTGCAGATTCGGGCCGGAGAAACCGATCGGCTGCTGCGCCGGCTCGCCCTGGCCCAGCAGGCTGCTGGCCAGTCGATGCTGCTGGCAGGGCTGGCGGTGGCTGCGGCCCTGCTGGCAGCCAGTGCCAGGCCAGCTTTGGTGGCGATCCCCCTGGTGGCTGGCCTGCCCCTGGGCCTGAGCTGGCTCAAGCTTCAGGGCCGGCTCAAGCGCGATGGGCGCCTGGATCAGTTGCCTGGAGTGGGCCAGGGCTGATCCTTCGCACTGTGGATCAGCACCGTGGATCAGCTCCGTGGATCAGGCCTTGCCGCGGGGGCCCCGATCCTCGGCGCCGGCGTAGATCGCCTGGCTGCCCAGCTCGTCTTCGATGCGCAGCAGCTGGTTGTACTTGGCCACCCGATCGGAGCGGCTGAGGGAGCCCGTCTTGATCTGGCCAGCCCGGGTGGCCACGGCCAGATCGGCGATGGTGGTGTCTTCGGTTTCGCCGGAGCGGTGGCTGATCACGCTGGTGTAGCCGGCGCGGCCGGCCAGATCGATCGCCTGCAGGGTTTCGGTGAGGGAGCCGATCTGGTTCACCTTGATCAGGATCGAGTTGGCCACACCCAGATCAATGCCGCGCTGCAGCCGGGCGGTGTTGGTAACAAACAGGTCGTCACCGACGAGTTGCACGGTTTTGCCCAGTTTTTCGGTCAGCAGGGCCCAGCCGTCCCAGTCGTCCTCGGCCACGCCATCCTCGATCGACACGATCGGGAAGCGGCTCGCCAGTTGGGCCAGCTGGTCGACCATCTCGGCGCTGCTGTAGCTGCCGCCGCCGAAGGTGTAGCGGCCGTCCTTGTAAAACTCCGTGCTGGCCACATCCAGGGCCAGGGAGATCTGGTCGCCGGGGCGGTAGCCGGCTTTTTCGATCGCCTGGATCAGCAGCTCACCGGCGGCATCGTTGCTGGCCAGGTTGGGGGCGAAGCCACCCTCATCACCCACGGAGGTGGACAGGCCTTGGTCGTGGAGCAGGCCCTTGAGGGTGTGGAACACCTCAGCGCCCATGCGCAGGGCTTCGCGGAAGCTGCTGGCGCCGTGGGGCACCAGCATGAACTCCTGGAAGTCCATGTTGTTGGAAGCGTGGGCGCCGCCGTTGATCACGTTCATCAGCGGCACCGGCAGCAGATTGGCCAGCGGGCCACCCAGGTAGCGGTAGAGGGGCAGGCCCACGCCGTTGGCGGCAGCCCGGGCGGTGGCCAGGCTCACGGCCAGCACGGCATTGGCGCCGAGGCTCGACTTGTTGTCGCTGCCGTCCAGTTCGGCCATGGCGCCATCGACGGCGCTCTGATCCAGGGCGCTGAGGCCACACAGGGCCGGGGCGATGCGCTCTTCGATGTTGTTGACAGCCTGGGTCACCCCCTTGCCGAAGTAGCGGCTGCCGCCATCGCGCAGCTCGTGGGCTTCATGGGCGCCGGTGCTGGCACCGCTCGGCACGATCGCCCGGCCGCTGGCACCACCCTCCAGCAGCACCTCGGCCTCAACCGTGGGGGTGCCGCGCGAATCGAGCACCTCCCGTGCCACCACGGTGTCGATCACAAGGTCGAGGGAGTCAATCACGTTGGCGCGCCACGGCTGTCTGATTGGCGATCCTATGGGGCACCCCCTCCGCTCCTTTTGTGCCACTCGGTACAACGGCTGAAGTTGCTGGCCAGAATGGGAGTTCGTGAGTCCTGGTTGATGCTCGGCCGGGTTGATTGATGCGCATGCTGCACACCATGCTCCGGGTGGGAGATCTGGAGCGTTCCCTCTCCTTCTATACGGAGGTGCTGGGCATGCAATTGCTGCGCCGCAAGGATTACCCCTCCGGGCGCTTCACCCTGGCCTTTGTCGGCTATGGCGATGAGGCCGACAACACCGTGCTGGAGCTCACCCACAACTGGGACACCAGCCAGTACGACCTTGGCAGCGGCTACGGCCACATCGCCCTGGGGGTGGATGACATCCAGGCCGTTTGCGCCGCCATCCGCGTCAAGGGCGGCAAGGTGGTGCGAGAACCCGGGCCGATGAAGCACGGCAGCACGGTGATCGCCTTTGTGGAGGATCCCGATGGCTACAAGGTGGAACTGATCCAGCTCTCGTCCCGCGGCTGACCCCGCAAGCCCATGCGCGCCGATCCAGTGCCCTCCAGCCTCACCAGCGATCCCGATCGTTTCAGCGACGACGCCTGGGAGCTGCTCCTGGCCGCCCAGGACACGGCCCGGCGCTGGCGTCATGGCGCCATGGACGTGGAGCACCTGCTGCAGGCCCTGCTGCTGGAGCGGCGCTTTGGCTGCTGGCTGGATCGCCTGCCCCTCGATCCCGATCGCCTGTTGGATCGGCTCGAGAGCTTCTGCGCCGACCAGCCCGGTGGCAGCGGTAGCGAGCTCTACATCGGCGATGCCCTGGAAGACCTGCTCGAGGACGCCGACCGCTGCCGGGCCGCCTGGGACGCGCGCCTTTTGGAGGTGCCCCATCTGCTGGTGGCCCTGGTGCGGGAGCCCCGCATCGGTGCCTCTCTGCTGGGGCCGGAGGGTCTCAGCGAAGACCTGTTGCTGCGGCAGTTTCGGCCCAGTGGGGCCGCGGCCGCTCCGGTGTCTGCACTGCCCCCAGTCGCCCCCGCGGCACCTCCCGACGCCTGGATCGACACCGCCACTCCCGCCCCGCCACCGGCAGCAGCGCCCAGCGCCGAGCTGCGGCTGGAGCAGGAGCCGCTTGAGCCCAGCGCCCTGGAGCGCTACGGCCGCGACCTCACCGCAGCGGCCCGCGCCGGTGAGCTCGATCCGGTGATCGGCCGCGACCTGGAGATGCGCCGCCTGATCCAGGTGCTCTCCCGCCGTAGCAAGAACAACCCGGTGCTGATCGGCGAGCCGGGCGTGGGCAAGACCGCCGTGGCCGAGCTGCTGGCCCAGCGGATCGTGGCCGGCGAAGTGCCGGATTCGCTCCAGGGTTTGCGGCTGGTGGCGCTCGATCTGGGCGCCCTGATCGCCGGCGCCAAGTTTCGCGGCCAGTTTGAGGAGCGCCTGCGGGCCGTGCTCAAGGAGGTGCGCGACGCCGATGCGGTGCCGGGTGCCGCAGGGGTGGTGCTGTTCATCGACGAGCTGCACACGGTGGTGAGCAACGACCGCTCCAATGCCGATGCCGGCAGCGTGCTCAAGCCGGCCCTGGCCCAGGGCTACCTGCGCTGCATCGGCGCCACCACCCCGGAGGACTACCGCCGCAGTATTGAGAAGGATCCCGGCCTGGAGCGCCGCTTCCAGCAGGTGCTGATCAAGGAGCCCGGCCTCGACACCAGCGTGGAGATCCTGCGGGGGCTCAAGGAGCGCTACGAGCTGCACCACGGCGTGGCGATCACCGACCCGGCCCTGGTGGCGGCGGCCCGGCTGGCCGACCGCTACATCACCGACCGCTGCCTGCCCGATTCGGCCATTGATCTGGTGGATGAGGCCGCCGCCCAGCTGCGCATGGAGGTGACCTCCAAGCCCCAGCTGGTGGAGGCGGCCGAGGCCGAGCTGCGTCGGGTGGAGCTGGCCCTGCTCTCGGCCGAGGCGGCGCCGCTGGAGGAGCGGGTGCAGTGGCAGGAGCAGCGCCGCCAGGCCACTGAGGCTTTGCAGCGGGTGCAGCAGCGCTGGCAGGCCGAGCGGGAGCGGCTGGCGGAGCTGCGCGACCTGCTGCAGCAGGACGAAGACCTGCGCCACGCCATCGCCGAAGCCGAGCGCGACGGCGACTACGAGGAGGCGGCTCGGCTGCAGCACGACCAGCTCAATGCCCTGCAGCAGCGCCGCGAAACCCTCGAGGCGGAGTTGCAGGGGGAAACGATCCTGCGGGAGCAGGTGGAGGAGGGCGACATCGCCGATGTGGTGGCCCGCTGGACCGGCATTCCGGTGCAGCGGCTGCTGGCTGGTGAGCGTCAGAAGCTGCTGGAGCTGGAGGCCAGCCTGGGCGAGCGGGTGGTTGGCCAGCCGGAGGCGGTGGCGGCGGTGGCCGCGGCGATCCGGCGGGCCCGGGCGGGGATGCAGTCGCCCACCCGGCCGGTGGGCTCCTTTCTGTTTCTGGGCCCCACCGGCGTGGGCAAAACCGAGTTGGCCAAGGCCCTGGCGGCGTCTCTCTTCGACGAGGACGACGCCCTGGTGCGGCTCGACATGAGCGAATTCATGGAGCGCAACGCCGTGGCCCGGCTGGTGGGGGCGCCCCCCGGCTACGTGGGTTACGAGGAGGGCGGCCAGCTCACCGAGGCGGTGCGGCGCCGGCCCTATGCGGTGCTGCTGCTCGACGAGGTGGAGAAGGCCCACCCGGAGGTGTTCAACCTGCTGCTGCAGGTGCTCGACGACGGCCGGCTCACCGATTCCCAGGGCCGCACCGTGGATTTCCGCCACACAGTGGTGATCATGACCAGCAACCTGGCCAGCCGCGCCATCCTCGAGAGCGCCCGGGCCGATTCCTCACGAGCTGAAGAGCAGCAGACCTGGCTTGACCAGCAGATCGACCAGGCGCTGGCGTCCCAGTTCCGGCCGGAATTCCTCAACCGGATCGACGAGGTGATCCGCTTCCGGCCGCTGGGGCCGGCGGATCTGCAGCGGATCGTGCGCCTGCAGCTGGCCGAGCTGGCCCGCCTGCTGGCGGAGCAGCACCTGGAGCTGGAGGTGCCGGAGCCGGTGGTGCAGGCCCTGGCCGAGCAGGGCTATGAGCCCGAATACGGCGCTCGGCCCCTGCGGCGGGTGCTGCGCCGTCAGCTGGAGAATCCCCTGGCCACCGAGCTGCTGGCGGAGCGCTTCAGCGGCGCCCGGGGTGTGCGCGTCGAGCCGGGGACTCCCTTGACCTTTGTGCCCCTCGGGTAGGGTGGTCTTTTGCCGATACGCGCGGACGTCCCCGTGCGCCAGCGCCCGTGGATTCCGACGCCATCAATCCAGATTCCCCTACCCCTGATCAGCCCACACCGCCAGCCGAGCCCCAGGGCTTTGCTGCCGCCACTCTGGCGGAATTGCGCAAGGTGGTTTGGCCCAGTCGCCAGCAGCTGTTCAGTGAATCGGTGGCCGTGATCTTGATGGTGAGTCTCTCGGCGGCGGCGATCGCTGCGATTGATCGCTTCTACGGCTGGGCCGCCCTTCAGGTGTTTCGTTGAGCCTGTGTCCCGTTAAGTCCAGTGCTTCGTCAAGTGTTTCGTTGATCCCGTTCCTTTCTTGAGCCCCGTGTCCGAGCCCCTGTCTGAGAGCCCCCTCGACGTTTTGGAGCCTGCAGCAGAGGGGCTGGAGGTGCCCGCCGCCAGCGGCGAAAAGCTCCAGGTGGCCCGCTGGTACGCCGTGCAGGTGGCCTCCAGCTGTGAGAAGAAGGTCAAAGCCACCCTTGAGCAGCGGGCCGTCACCCTCGGCGTGGACAACCGCATCCTGGAGATCGAGATCCCCCAGACCCCGGGGGTGAAGCTCAAGAAGGATGGCTCCCGCCAGAGCACGGAGGAGAAGGTGTTTCCCGGCTACGTGCTGGTGCGGATGATCCTGGATGAGGACACGATGATGGCGGTGCGAAGCACCCCCAACGTGATCAATTTCGTGGGGGCGGAAGAGCGGCGTGCCACCGCCAAGGCCCGGGGCCACATCAAGCCTCGCCCCTTGAGCCGCTCCGAGGTGGACCGGATCTTCAAGCGGGCCGCCGAGAAGAAGGCCGTCGTCAAGGTCGACCTCACCGAGGGCGATCAGATCCTGGTCACGGCCGGTCCGTTCAAAGACTTCCAGGGCGAGGTGATCGAGGTGAGCGGCGAGCGCAACAAGCTCAAGGCCCTGCTCTCGATCTTCGGCCGGGAAACCCCGGTGGAGCTGGAGTTTTCCCAGATCAGCAAACAGAGCTAGGCCTCGGCCCAGCTCAGCGGCCGTCTCCCTGCGGAGGACGGCCGTTCAGTCCACACCCCCGGCGATGGGGGTGATCCGCAGAATTTGCCCCAGTAGCCCGAGACGATGGCCAAGAAAGTCGTTGCCGTTATCAAGCTGGCCCTCCAGGCCGGCAAAGCCAACCCTGCACCGCCGGTGGGCCCTGCCCTCGGTCAGCACGGCGTCAACATCATGGCGTTCTGCAAGGAGTACAACGCTCGGACGCAGGAGAAGGCCGGTTATGTGATTCCGGTTGAAATTTCGGTCTTCGAAGACCGCAGCTTCACCTTCATCACCAAGACCCCTCCCGCCTCCGTGCTGATCTCCAAGGCAGCCGGTATCGAGAAGGGTGCCGCCACCTCCGCCAAGGGCAGCGTCGGCGCCATCAGCCGCGCCCAGCTCGAGGAGATCGCCAAGACCAAGCTGCCCGACCTCAACTGCACCAGCGTTGAATCGGCCATGCGCATCATCGAAGGCACCGCCCGCAACATGGGCGTCGCCGTCAACGATTAAATCCCCAAACCCATCCACCCTTAGCCGGGGGAGATCCAGGCAGCCCTGAGGGGCCCGGTTCTGAATCGCTCGCACCCCATTCCCACCATGCCAAAAATTTCCAAGCGTTTTTCCGCGCTCAGCGCCACGGTTGAAGACCGCAGCTACACCCCCCTCGAGGCCATTGAGCTGGTCAAGGCCAACGCCAACGCCAAATTCGACGAGACCCTGGAGGCCCACGTGCGCCTCGGGATCGACCCCAAGTACACCGACCAGCAGCTGCGCACCACCGTGGCCCTGCCCCATGGCACCGGTCAGTCGATTCGCATTGCGGTAATCGCCCGCGGTGAGGCCGTGGCCTCTGCCAAGGCAGCCGGTGCCGACCTGGCCGGCGACGACGAATTGGTGGATCAGATCGCCAAGGGTGAGATGGATTTCGACCTGCTGATCGCCACCCCCGACATGATGCCCAAGGTGGCCAAGCTGGGCCGGGTGCTGGGTCCCCGGGGTCTGATGCCGAACCCCAAGGCCGGCACTGTCACCACCGATCTGGCTGGTGCCATCAACGAGTTCAAGGCCGGCAAGCTCGAGTTCCGCGCCGACCGCACCGGCATCGTGCACGTGCGCTTCGGCAAGGCCAGCTTCGATGCGGCCAAGCTGCTCGACAACCTCAAGGCTCTGCAGGAAACCATCGACCGCAACAAGCCCAGCGGTGCCAAGGGCCGTTACTGGAGGAGCCTCTATGTGACCTCCACCATGGGCCCCTCGGTGGAAGTGGACTTCTCGGCCCTGCAGGACATCAAGCAGGAAGGTTGAATTGCTGTGGTGTAGGGTGACCAACTGGCTTAGGCCAGAAGGGCACGCGCCCTACCCCAGACAGCAGGTGGGTTCACGCCCATAAGTCCTGCCGAGGTTCACGCGACTGGTTTGGTTCTCCGCCGCGGCTCAGCTGATCGTCAGCTGGATCGCATCGGGTGTTGAACAGGCCGCGGCCTCGAGCCCCTTCCAGGGGCGTCAGGGCCGCGTACCCGGCTTGTTCCCCCGATCCGTTCCTTCCCTATGGGCCGCACTCTGGAGAACAAGCAACAGATCGTCGAAGAGCTCAAAGGGCTCCTCGGCGAGGCCGAAATGGCGTTGGTCCTTGATTTCAAGGGCCTGACCATCAAGGAAATGTCTGATCTGCGGACCCGTCTGCAGGCCAGCAACGGTGTGTGCAAGGTGACCAAAAACACCTTGATGCGCCGGGCCATTGATGGCGATAGCGCCTGGTCGAATCTCGATTCCCTGCTCACCGGCACCAACGCCTTCGTCCTGGTCAAGGGCGATGTGGGTGGTGCGGTGAAGGCCGTGCAGTCCTTCCAGAAGGACACGAAGAAGTCGGATGTGAAGGGTGGCCTTTTCGAAGGCAAGCTCCTCTCTCAGAACGACATCAAGGCCATCGGGGATCTGCCCTCCAAGGAGGTGCTCATGGCCCAGATCGCCGGTGCGATCAATGCCGTGGCCACCAAGCTGGCTGTGGGCATCAACGAGGTTCCGTCCGGCCTTGCCCGGGCGCTCAACCAGCACGCCGAATCCGGCGAAGGCTGATCGCATTTCGCGAGTTCGAGCTCCCTCGATCCGACTGTTCACAAACAGATCTGTTGCTGATTCCCAACCATGTCCGCTACTACCGACAAGATTCTCGAATCGCTGAAAACCCTTTCGCTGCTTGAGGCTTCCGAGCTCGTCAAGCAGATCGAAGAGGCTTTCGGTGTGTCCGCCGCTCCCGCCGCTGGCGTGATGATGGCCGCCCCCGCCGCTGGCGGTGGTGGTGCTGAAGCCCCCGAAGAGAAGACCGAATTCGACGTCATCCTCGATGGCTTCGAAGATACGGCGAAGATCAGGGTGCTGAAGGCTGTCCGCGAGGCCACCGGCCTCGGCCTGGGCGAAGCCAAGGCTCTGGTGGAAGCCGCTCCTAAGGCCATCAAGGAAGGCATCGCCAAAGCTGAAGCCGAAACCATCAAGAAGTCCGTGGAAGAAGCCGGCGGCAAGGTCACCATCAAGTGATCGCTGGGGCCGCTTGCGGCCCTGCCTCGTCCGTCGACAGCTCCTCTGTCTCCTCGCCGGCCCCTTCCAGGGCCGGCTTTTTGTTGGCCGATCGAGCCAATAAAAAAGCCCCGCCGAAGGCAGGGCTCTGAGTTGGAACGATTCTGGGAGTCTGTCCTCGTTTCGACCCCGGAAGAGCGTTCCCACTCCTCACACGAGAGAAACTTAACGGCTGCTTTCAGGGTCCATGAGGGGCGGGAGGACTCTCTGGCAACTGTCACGGGGTTATTGGTTGCTGAAGGGGATCACGGGCAGCCGGATCGGCCCCGGGCCCAGGTTTTGAGCCACCAGGCTGGGTGGGGCCACCGGCGGCTGCAGGCTGGCGTGGAACATCTTCTGGCCGGGGCCTCCCGACGAGGAGCTTCTCGCTTTGGCGACCAGCTCCGGCAGAGGGCTGGCGTTGGCGAAATAGATGTGGCTGAGGGTCTGCTCGCCATAGGCCCGCCGCTGCAGATCCCAGCCTGGCTCGAGCTTCAGCGCCACGAAGCCATCCCGTTCGCGTGCGGGCACCTGGGCCCGCCCCACCACCAGCACCGTGGGATCGCTGGTGGTGCTGGCCTCCAGCTGCAGTTCGGTACCGCTCTGGCGCAGCTGCAGCCGGTAGCGGCTGGCCAGATCCTGATCGGCGATGCGCAGGGAGTAGCCGTTGCTGTCGAGGTAGCGGCTGCAGATGCCGGTGAAGTTGAAGCGGTTGAGAGCCGGATCGACCAGGCCGTCGGGGCGCTGCTCCCAGCAGAGGGGCTGGGTTTTGATCTGCTCGAGCACCAACAGGCTCCAGGCGCTGTTGCCCACCGGCCGCGCCAGCACGGCAAAGCGGCTGGCATCAAGCGGGCGGCTGTTGAACACGTTGGCGGCCTGGGCCCAGGGGCTGAGTGCGGCCACGCCAGCGCCGGCTAGCCCTGCAGCCGCCAGGGCCAGGTAAGTTCGAGCCAAGAGTCGTCCTGTTGTTCGACCCACGGACGGGCCCGGAGTGGAGGAGTCCATGGCTGGGCGCGACAGTGGGTCAGGAATGCTCTTTAGCGAATCTTTTGGGGTTGTCCAGTGGCGGCTAAGCCGGTGAACGTGGTGGCTGCGGCCTGTGATGGCGCCTGCAGCGGCAACCCGGGCCCCGGGGGCTGGGGAGCCTTGCTGCGCTTTGCCGACGGCTCGGTGCATGAAATGGGCGGGGCCCATCCGGCCACCACCAACAACCGCATGGAGCTCACCGCGGCCCTGGCCCTGCTGGAGGCCCTCAAGGCCCTGCCCCGTGATCCCCGGCTGACGATTCGCACCGACAGCCGCTACCTGATCGACGGCTTCGGCAAGTGGATCCAGGGCTGGAAGCGCAAGGGCTGGCGCACGGCATCTGGTGGCGCGGTGCTCAACCGGGATCTGTGGGAGCAGCTCGACCAGGCCCGGTTGCCGGGCGTGGAGCTGGTGCATGTGAAGGGGCATAGCGGCGACCCCGACAACGACCGCTGCGATGCCATCGCCGTGGCCTTTTCCCGCGGCCAGATGCCGGCCATGGCCGCCGGCGAGGTGCTGACCACAGCCCGGATCGAGGCGGATGTGCCGCCCCCAGGCTTGCAGCAGTTGCTCACCCGCCTGGAGCTGGCCGAACGCTTCGCCGCCCAGGGCTACGGCCTCAGCCTGGTGGAGCTGGCCCAGCTGGTGGAGCAGCCCCTGCAGCAGCTGGAGCGCCGCAGCAGCCCCTGGCGCTGGCGCGACTGGCAGGTGCTGCCCCTGGGGGGCGGCCGCTGGCGTTTGCAACGCGACGCGGGAGGATTGGGCGACCGGGAGTAGGCGGGGAGATGGCGGATTCAGGCACCGCAACCAACACGGGCGCGCTCTACGGGCGCTTGGTGGGGCCGCTGCTCAGCCGGGATGACGGTGCCGATGCGGAGCAGCTCAGCCAGCTCACGCTTACGGCCTTGGCCCAGGCTTCGTTGCGGCGCCAGTGGCCCCTGGTGAGTGGCGCCCTGGCCGGCCTGGCCGACGAGTTGCAGCGGCCCGATCCCCGGCTGGAGCAGAGCCTGTTTGGCTGCCGCTTTGCTAATCCGGTGGGCCTGGCGGCTGGCTTCGACAAGAACGGCGTCGCTGCTGGGATCTGGCATCTGTTCGGCTTTGGTTTTGCGGAGCTGGGCACGGTCACCTGGCACGGCCAACCGGGCAACCCCAGGCCCCGGCTGTTTCGCCTGGCGGCGGAGCGGGCGGCGCTGAACCGGATGGGTTTCAACAACGACGGCGCCCAGGCCCTGCGCCGCACCCTGGAGCGTCAGCAGCTCCCCGCCCCCGGCCGGCGCCCGGCTGTGCTGGGCATCAACCTCGGCAAATCGAAGATCACCTCGCTGGAGCTCGCCCCCGACGACTACGCCTCATCGCTGGAGCTGCTCGCCCCCCTGGCCGACTACGCGGTGATCAACGTGAGCTCGCCCAACACGCCAGGCCTGCGGGAGCTGCAGGAGGAAACCCTGCTGCGGCGCCTGGTGGAGCGGCTGCGGCGGCTGCCCGCCTGCCCGCCCCTGCTGGTGAAGATCGCTCCCGACCTGGAGGACGACGCCATCGATGCGATCGCGCGCATGGCCTACGAGGAGGGGCTGGCCGGCGTGATCGCCGTGAACACCAGCCTGAATCGCCTGGGGCTGGAGCAGCGTCGCCTCGCCCAAACGGGCCAAACGCTGGCTGAGGAGGCCGGCGGCCTGAGTGGGGTGCCGCTGCGGGCCCGGGCCCTGGAGGTGCTGCGGCGATTGCGGGCCACGGCGGGGCCAGCCCTGCCCCTGATCGGGGTGGGCGGCATCGATTCAGCCGAGAGCGCCTGGGAGCGGATCACAGCCGGCGCCTCGCTGGTGCAGCTCTACACCGGCTGGATCTATGGCGGCCCGGCCTTGGTGCCCGAAATCCTTGAAGGGTTGGTGACCCAACTCGAGCGCCACGGACTGTCCCATGTGGGCGAGGCCGTGGGCTCGGGGCTTCCCTGGCGCTGAAAGTTCGGTAGGTTCCCTATAACAATTCGAACCGATCGTTGGTACTAGCGGGACTCCAGGAGACATGGCGCCCCCTCCGTGCCCAGCTGTTCCCCAAGCTGGTGATGGTCGATCTCTCCGAGCAGTTGGTGATCGGCCAGCCGGTGAAGCGGGGCAGGCCGCAGGAGCCGATCTGGACCGCTCCCATCCCGGCACTCACCTGCCGGGATGGGGTGCCGCAGCTCAAGGATGCGGTGGGGGATTTTTTGGGCGACCTGCTGCTGGAGTACGGGGGGATCGACGCCCAGCTGGTGGTGTCCCTGCCTCGGCAGGCGTCCCACTGGCGGGTGGTGGATTGGCGGGCGGGTCAGCAGCCGGGTGACTCGGTCGATGCCCTGCGCGCGCTGAATCCGGATCTGGGCTGGCCGTTTTCGCTGGAAGCGGCTTATCTGGATGTGCATCCCTTGCCGGGTCGTCCTGCCAGTTCGTTGGTGATCGCGGCGGAGCGGTCGGTGGTGGACGCCTGGGTGGAGGTGTTTGCGATCGCCGGCAGTACCCTCCAGCATCTGTTGCCGTCGCAGGTGTGCCTGATGTGGGGCCTGCGCGACGCGCTGGTGGCCACGCCTGCCGGCACCCTGGTGGCGCTGTTGCAGCCGCTTGATCAGCAAACCAGCCTGATCCTTTGGCACCAGGGCGTGCCCGAGTTTGAGCGGATGTTGCCTGGGCCGATGGTCGATCTGATCCCCGCCCTGCAACAGAGCTTGGAGTTTTACCGGAACCTGCAGGCTCCCGGCGCGCCGGTGCGGTTGTTGTTGGCGGCACCGCTGGAGGATCAGGCGTTGTTGGAGCAGGCGCTGGATCTGGAGGCCGAAGTGGTCGATCACGATGGCTTTGGCTCCCTCTGTTTGCAGGGCCTGGGCAGCTTGGAGCTGGTCCAATGACGACAACCCCAACCACCAGCCAGTTCGACCTGCTGCGCGAAAAACGCCAGGAACTGAACCTGCCGGAACCCGTTGTGGTTGGGACGCAGGGCCGTCAGCGGCTGGTGCAGGGCGTGGCGATCGGCGCCGCCCTGATCGGCCTCTCGCTGGGCATGGCTGTGCTCGTGTTGTTGCGCGCCTTGATGGTGAGCGCTGCGGTGGATCGCCTTGGCACGGTGGAGGCGGAGGTGCAGTTGTTTGAAACCCAGCTCACGGCGGCCCGGGGCAAGCTCAAGAGGGTGGAGAACGCCAATGCGGATCTGGTCAAGGGACTGATTGCGGTGCGTTCCGGATCGGCGCTGATGCGCGATCTGCAGCTGCGGGTGCCGGCAGGGGTGCAACTCACCGCTGCTACGGAAGAGGGGAGTGGCTACCGGCTCAAGGGGGTGTCGCGGGATCCCCAGGCTTTTGCCCGCATCAATGCGCTTCAGCTCCAGTTGAAGCGCTCCCCGTTGCTGGATCCCAATGGCGTCACCCTCGTCAAAGCGTCACGGGGTGCTGCGGGGTCAGGACCGGTCAGTTTTGAGTTGTTGGTGACCTTTCGTCCGCCGGTCAGCCCGTTGGCGGAGAAGCAAATTCTCACCCAGCTCGGAGCTGAGGGCTTGGTGCGTCGCCTTGATCTGCTCCAGCAGGAGGGCTTGCTCTGATGACCAACCTTCAGGATGGGGCTGATCGGAATGCCTCCCAAGTGCAGCAGCGCTTGCTTTTGGGGCTGCCGATTGGGGTGGGTGCGCTGCTGGCGGTTTTGGTGGTGGGTGTGGGGGTGGTTCCCCAGTGGTTGAAGCTGCAGTCGGACAGCGAACGGCTGGCCCAGCTGGAGGACATCCAGGGCCGGATCCCCCTGCTGCGGGCCCAGATCGCCAAAACGGCGGAAAGCCAGGAGGCGGCTGATCGCAAGCAGCAAAAGGTGTTGCAACTGATCGAAGGGAGTGGCGAGTTGGTCACCTTCCTGGCCCAGCTGGATCGGGAGGCCAGCCGCCTCGGTGTGCAGCTGGATCTGTATGAGCCTGTGGCAGCACTGCCGCCCCCAGCTGCGGATGACAAGAAGGCTCAAAAAGGCGAGCAGCCGGCGGCGCCCCCCAAGTCTCCCCTCGAGGCGGCTGGCCTGAAGGCCCAGCAGGTGTTGCTCACGGCCGAGGGCCCCTACCCCAATGTTTTGGCGTTTTTGCGCGCCACGGAAAAGCTGACTGTTTTGGTGTCACAAAGCAACTTGTCGCTGACTGCCGTGGAGCCTCCCAAGGCAGCCCCCCAGCCTGCTCCCCAGGGTGGTAATCAGGCGGGCAATCAGAGCGGCATGGGTGCACCAGCGGCGATCCCTGTGGCGGCGAAAACTGAGTTGAAATTGACGCTGACTTATTACCAGTCTGGCAATGCAGTGAAGCCCACACTTGTGCCGCCCAAGAAACAAACTTAGCAAGCGTCGACGTCTTCTTCGCTGCCCTAGCTTTTCAGAAATCGGTTCGGTAAGATCCGTACAAAGTTGTGTGAAGAACGTTGGGTAGGGATTGGGGTCGTCGTCTTGCTACGGCCGCTGCGGCAGCAGTTCTCCCTAGCTTTGCTGTTCTTGATGCTGCTGGCCAGGCCTCCCCGCGCCAAACCTCTGCCTCCTCCCGCGGCTCTGCTGCTGCCGCAGCGGGACCGATGCAGCTGCAGGTGCGTCGCCTGGGCAATGCGGTGGAGCTGGTGGTGGTGGGAGCTGGTCCTGCGCCTCAGTTGCAGCAGTTGGCGCAGCCCAACGGCTGGCAGGGTCAGCTCACCACGGCATCGCCGACGGGTCTGCGGGTTGGCCCCCAACGGCTATCGATGCCGGAGCTGGGGTTTCAGTCGGTCAGCCTTGATGGCTCGGGTAGCAGCTACAGCCTGTCGGTGACCCCGATGCCCGGGGTTCTCCTGGCACGTCCGGTGGTGAGTGCTGATGGTGTGAATCTGATTCTCACGTTTCCTGCTTCTCCGCAGGTTTCCCTGCAGACAAATCAGCTGGATTTAAGTCAGCCTGGGGCGGTGCCACAGCCCGCCTATGCGCCTCCGCTGCAGGCGAGGGCTGTTGCTCCGCCGTTGGGAGATATGGCTGTGGGGACGATGACACTTCGTAATCCATTGAATGTCGAAGTGAGTGGGCCACCGGTCACAATGACTTTAAAAAATGCACCTGCCAGAGATGCTTTAATGGCACTCGCTCAACAGGGTGGATATGGATTCGCTTTTACTTCTGATTCAGGAAGAAATGAAACTACTTTGTCCGAAACTAGATCATATAGCTTTGGAACAGTTCAAGAGTCTAATACTACTAAGCCTGCCGGGGTCCAGGTGGATGGGAGCTACCCTGTCACTGTAGCATTTAAAAGTGAGAGCTATCAGCGGGCTTTTAATTTCATCCTGGCCGTATCTGGTCTTCAGGCCAAAAAAGATGGAAATGTAATCATAGTAGGCCCCAGGGTGTCGGGATTGGCATTAGGATCTCTTGTGTCCAAGGTTTATCGACTAAATCAAGTTAGCCCGAATGCCTCGGCCGATTATCTTGCCAATCTAGGCGCTTCAGTCACTAAGACGAACACCATAACGACTGCTGTTACGCAGGGGGTAAGCCAATCCAGCACCGTAAGCAATGCACCTTCTAGTGCTACTACTCAATCTAGTAGTCAGACTAGGGTGGAGGCCTATGGGGCTTCAGCTGGACCACTTATTGGCCTAAGGGCGACTACAGATACAAGGCTTGGGACTATAACTTTGGTAGGCAGTTCTTCTGTAGTTGTGGTCGCCGAGCAATATTTGCGTCAGCTTGATTTGCGTCAAAGGCAGGTGGCATTATCGGTAAAAATATTAGATGTGAATCTTGACAATGATTCCGTTATGGAAAACAGCTTTGCAATTAGGTGGGGCAATAACTTCATTGTCAATGATGGCGGCGAGCTGCTCGGAGCTTTCGGGAATAATTTGCCACCTAGCTATAATCCTTTGACTGGTTTTAGCTCTGCCGAAGCAAATCCTGGTACGGCTTATCCAAAAAACCAGTTTTACGACTTTCTCAGGGCCCAAATTATTTCTCAAAGTACTAAGCTTTTGGCAAGTCCAACTTTAATTCTTCAAGAAAATCCTGCTGAGCTGCGTGCAGCTGAAAGTGGTTCTTCGAGTGGTAGCGGCTCTGGTCAAAGCCAGGGAGGATCATTAGATGAGTATAGTATTGATTCGCCAATTGGCCGCCGCAGGGCTAACGAGGGGGTCGTCAGGGTTGGCACCAATGTGATTACCCAGTACCAAGTTAATAATGCGGCAAACTCTGCTGGTGCCAGCAATATAATCATCTGTCAGCCCACCCTTTCCACGGCTGGACTTGTTTTAGGGGCCCGTATCGAGAAGATTGATGATAATGGCTTTGTCACTTTTGCTTTGTCTCCCAGTGTTTCTGCGGTAACGGATCGTGAGCCAGTCCCCGGCTGCGGAAATATTGATATTTTGAGTGTGCGGAGATTGGATACGGGTGCGCTACGGGTGCGAGATGGTCAAACGTTAATTATGACGGGTGTGATCTCAGAGTTTGATCGTGCTGAAGTCAGCAAGTGGCCTGTTCTTAGTGATATGCCCCTGATTGGTTCTTTATTCCGCTCTAGTGGGACTCGCCGCGAAAAGCGAGAGTTGGTGATCATGGTGACGCCAAAAATCATTAATGATGTAGAAGGTGGTGTCTATGGCTACGGCTATCAGCCTTCAACTCCTGATGCTCGCAGCTTTATGGGGGCATCGGGGTATTAGAAAATGACGGGTATGCCCAAGCGGTGGCTGGCGGTACTCACCGCCTCTGAGTTCGGCCCCGCACTTTGAGAGCCCTTACAGGCCCATTGGCAGAAAGGCCTTGGCCGCCAGCGGGGCCAGAAACTGAAAGGCGGCGAGGGCGCCACTCAGGGCTTTACTGCCCGCTCCGTTGCCGTCGGGGGTGTTCGGCTTGGTTGATGCCACCACTGTGTTGGCAGCTTGCTTCAATTGCAACGCCTGCTCCTGCTCGCCGCGTTCTCCATAGAGGCTCGCGGCGTAGTTGAAATCGTTGGCGGCGAGTTCGCTCTTGCCCTGCTCACCGCGGCAGATCCCCCGGGCCACCCAGCTGATGGCGGCGGCGGGTTCTTTGCTGATAGCTGCGCTGAACAGTGTTTCCGCTTCTGGATAGCGGCCCTGCTGGGCCGCCTCGGCACCAGCGTTGTGCAATTCCGCGTAACTTAGTTGTGTGGGCTCGATGCCCGTGGCCCGTTGCCAGTGGCTGCGCGATAGGGCTCCTCGGTCCAGCAGGGCACCACTGAGATCGGCCTGGCGTAGATCGGTGCCATCCAGCCGCGCGCCGCGCAGGTCGGCACCGCGCAGGGAAGCCCCCATCAAGCTCGTGAAGCTCAGATTGGCGCCGCTGAGCTGGGCGCCATCCAGGCGGGCCTGCCCCAGGTTGGCCCGTTGCAGCTGGGCCTGGCGTAGATCGGCGTCGCGCAGATCCGCGTGCACCAGATCCGCATTCTGGAGCTTGCAGCCACGGCAGCTGCGGGTGTCCAGCAGCTTGAACAGGTCGGTCGAATCCGCCTTGGCGCCAGGCGCCATCAGCATGGCCACAGCAGCGAGCAAACTGGCGGTGGCGCTCAGCAGGTGCCCTTGACCTGGCAACGTCGGAGGCACTATGCGGCTTGGCATGGCATTCGTGCCTGTTGCAACGGCTTATAGCGCAGGATTTCGCCTGTTTCCCCGGCGGCACAGGCCTGATCGCCTCGCACTCGCCGCCGGCACTTAGCTTTCGGCCATGCCGATGCCGCCCTCCGAGCGCCATGGCGGCAATCTGGCCGCCACCGCCGCGCGCCTGGATTGCCGGCCCTCCCAGCTGCTGGATGCCAGTGCCTCCCTGGTGCCCTTCGGGCCGCCCTGGGCTGTGCGCGGGACCCTGCTGAAGGCGGCGCTGGGCCTTGCCGATGGTTCGCCGCTGCGGGCCTATCCCGACCGGCACGCCACTGGCTTGCGCGCCGCCCTGGCCCAGCTGCATGGGGTGGAGCCCGAGTCGGTGCTGCCGGGCAACGGGGCGGCGGAATTGTTCACCTGGGCAGCGCGCGATGCGGCGGCGGCCGGCTTGAGCGTGCTGCCCCAGCCGGGCTTCGCCGACTACCCCCGCGCCCTGGCCTGCTGGGGCGGCGCCTGGCGATCTCTGCCGTTGCCGCTGCAGGCCGGCGCGGGGCCGCAGCCGTTTCCGGCGGGTGCGGCGGCGGGTGCGGCGGCGGGTGCGGTGCTGTGGCTCACCAACCCCCACAACCCCACCGGAGCGCTGTGGAGCCGCGCCTCCTTGGAGCCCCTGCTGGAGCGCTTTGCCCTGGTGATCGCCGATGAGGCGTTTCTGCCGCTGGTGCCAGGCGGGGAAGCCCAGAGCCTGATTCCGCTGCTGCAGGCCCACCCCAACCTGGTGGTGATCCGCAGCCTCACCAAGTTGTGGTCGATCGCCGGGCTGCGGCTGGGCTATGCCCTTGGCCAGCCCGAGCGCCTGGCGCGCTGGGCCCGTTGGCGCGATCCCTGGCCGGTGAATGGTCTGGCGCTGGCGGTGGGTGAGCGGTTGCTGGGCGATCCGCTGGCCTACGGGCGTTGGTGCCGCCGGGTGCAGCGCTGGACGGCCCGCGAGGGGGCCTGGCTCTCAGCCCGGCTGGAGGCGTTGCCGGGCATCACGCCGCTGCCGTCGGCCGCGAACTTTTTGTTGATTCGCGGCGCTGCGTCCTTGGTGCCGCTGCGCGAGCGCCTGGAGTGCCGTCACCGCATCTTGCTGCGCGATTGCCGCTCCTTCGACGGACTGGGCGAACGCTGGCTGCGGATCGGTTATCAGAGCCGCCGCGACAACCGGCGCATGATTCGGGCCTTGCGGCAGGAGCTTGTTCGCTAGCGTTGATTGCATTGCATGCATGTCCGTGGCAACGCTGACGATTCGCAACCTGGATGAGGTCACCAAGGCGCAGCTGCGTCTCCAGGCAGCACGCCACGGCCGCTCGATGGAGGAGGAGGTGCGCACGATCCTGCGCGAGGTCTTGTTTCGCGGGCCATCCAAGCCCAGTGGGCCCAGTCGCCAGGGGCTTGGCCAACGGATTCATGCCCATTTTGATGCGCTGGGTGGCGTTGAGCTGGAGCTGCCCGACCGCAGCTCTCAGCCGCAGCCGGCGGATCTTGGGGCGTGATCGGCGTGATCGTCCTCGACACCAATGTGCTCTCCGAGCTGATGCGTCCTCGGCCCAACCCCCAGGTGCTGGCTTGGGTGGATGGTTTGGATCCTGGCCTCGTAGCGATCACGGCCATGAATGAAGCGGAGATTTTGCACGGCATCAGGCGGCTGCCGGATGGCCGTCGTAAGGCTGCTCTTCAGCAGTGCTGGGACGAACTGGTGGCCGACATCTTTGCTGGCCGGGTCTGGCCCTTCAGCAGCGAAGCTGCCCATTGGTATGCCGATCTCTTGCGCACCCGTGAACGGTTGGCGCGGCCCATGGCCACAGCTGATGCGGTGATTGCGGCCACGGCCCTCGCCCATGGCGCCCAGCTCGCCACCGGCGATGTGGCTGATTTCGCCGATGTGGGTTTGGACTTGATCAATCCCTGGGCTAGTAGTGATAACGCCCCTGTAGAAACTCCACCCGCGTGTTCTGCACCAAATACACGCAGCGATGTTCCTGGGTGATTCGGCGTGACCACACCCCTGGTCCCAGGTATTTAAGTGGTTCTGGTTTGCCGATGCCCTCAAAGGGGGCCCGCAGGGTTGCACGCATCAGCTCGATCAGGCGTTTGGCGGTGCGGGGTTCGTGGCGAATCCAATGGTGGAGATCATCCAGAAACTCCGGATGCACCACCGCCTGCCAGGCCGTGTTCATCTGTTTGTGAGGCTGCTTCCCAGATCGGCCAGCTTGCTTTCCAGATCAGCCAGGTTGAGGGGCGGCAGTGTTTGTTCGCGAGCTCTGGTTAGGGCCGTGAGCAGACGCTCCGCGTTTGCGGGTGAGCGCAGCAGGTGGGCCGTTTCCAATAGGCCTGCCAGTTCATCGGCGGCCACGAGGGCCACATCGCCCCCTTTTCGCCGCCGCACCAGCACCACCTCGCGATCTTCGACGGCCCGATCCATCAGGCCCTTCAAACCCTCACGGGCTTTGCTGTAGGTGGTCTCGATGGGCATCGCTTTGCCATACCGATGGGCCGGGTCTGCTGGACAGACCTATTGGACAAGTCTAGGGCTGTTGGCAGGGTTGGTTGTTCAGGGCTGGCTGAGCATCGCGGCCACCCGTTGATCGGCATCGCGCACCGCCAGTTGCGCCATGGCGGCGGCCATACCCGCTAAGGGATCGCGCGCGGCTGCCGCCCCCCGCCGGCGCGGGCCCAGCAGGCGCCAGAGAGTGCGCTCGAGGGCGGGCTCGCCTGGCAGGTGCTGCCACACGATCACGGCGGCGCCGATTTCGGCGGCGGCCGCGGCATTGGCATCCTGGTGGCGATCGGCGGCGGCCGGGTAGGGCACCAGGATCGCCGGGGTGCCGCACACGGCCAGCTCGCTCAGGGCGCCGGCACCGCTGCGGCTGATGGCCAGGTCGGCGTGCTGCAGCAGGCCGGGAATGTCGTCGCTGAAGGGGCGTTCCACCGCGCCAGCGGGTACTGGCTGGCCGGCATCGGGGTCGTTGCGACCGGTGAGGTGCACGACGCGCACTCCCGCCGCCGTGAGCTTGGCCAGCAGGGGCCGCACCATCTGGTTGAGGCCAACGGCGCCCTGGCTGCCGCCCATCACCAGCAGAAGGGGCCCGGGGCCCGGCGGCACCCAGGCGGGCAGGGGGGCTGGCTCCAGAAACGCCTGCCGCACCGGCGTGCCCGTCACCACTGGCCGGCAGCCGGGCAGGCGGGCGGCGGCCTGGGGCAATCCCACCGCCACCTGGCGGCAGAGCCGGCCGAGCAGGCGGGTCACCTTGCCGGGCAGGGCATTGCTCTCGTGCAGCACCACCGGCACGCCGCACCAGCGGGCCGCCAGGATTGCTGGTGCGGCGATGTAGCCGCCGCTGGTGAACACCGCGTTGATCTGTTCGCGGCGGATCAGCCGCCGTACCGAGCGGGTGGCCTGCAGCAGCTGCAGCAGGTTGAGCAGTCGCCTCAGCCCCCGGCCCTGCAGCCCGCCGGCCCGCACGGTGTGGAGCGGATAGCGGCTGGGCACCAGTTGGGTTTCCAGGCGGTCGGGTACCCCCAGCCACTGCACGCTCCAGCCGGGCGGCATCGCATCGGCCACCGCCAGGGCGGGAAACAGGTGGCCGCCGGTGCCGCTGGCAGCGATCAGGAGCCTGGGCATGGGTGTTGGCCTGCAGCGCGCCTAACTTAAAAGCGGTTTCCGCCGCCCCGATGCCGCGTCCCCAGCTGCCGAGCCGAATCCTGCACCCCTTACTGCCTAGCGTCCTGCTCGGCCTGGAGGCCCTGCTGGGCGGAGCCCTGCCGGCTGTGGCTACCGCTGCCCCCAGTGCGGTTCAGCTGCAGGCCCTGGAGGCCGCCCTCAACGGCACCGGTGAGCTCGCGGCTGTTCTGGAGAACGGTCCGGGTCTCGATGTCACCCTGGTGGAGCTGCGCCGCCGCAGCCTGCTGCGCCAGTTCCCCGATGCCCGCTGGCAGCTCAGCACGGGCAAAGCGCTGCGCGATGGACGCAGCACCGTGCAGATCCAGCTCACGGGCAGCCGCCAGGAGGGCCCCACCCTGTATCGGCTCCTGGCCCAGCAGCAGCTGGTGCTCAGCCGCAGCGGTGGCCCCGGTGGCCGCATCAACGGCCAAAGCGTGATCCGTGAGCAGACCCTCCTGCGCAGCGGCGAAGCCGACCTGCCGGTGAGCCTGCAGATCCCCGATGCGGTGCTCACGGGTCAGCGCTACGACGTGGATGTGCTGTTTGATGAGCCCCTGGAGGGCGCCATTGCTGCCGGCGGCCTGGTGGCCCTCACCGGCCAGCAGGTGAATGCCCTCGAGAGCCCCAATCTGCAGCTGGGCGCCCTGGGTGGCGGTGGCCTGTTCAAGTCGGTTCAGGCTCCGTTCACCCCCGGCTCCCAGACCTGGGCGGTGCTGTTGGTGCATCCCCAGGGCATCGTCAGTGCCACCAAGCGGGTGCTGGTGGTGGCCGATAAGGCCCAGCTGAATCCCTGAGCTCAGGCTGCTTAGCCCTGGCTGCCAAACCAACGGGCCAGGGCCGACACGTCGTCGTTGCCGTGGCCCGACGCCAGCAAGCTGTCTTCCATGGCGGCCACCAGTTGGCTCACCGGCAGCTCCATGCCGGCGGCAGCGGCCGCCTCCAGGGCAATCGCCAGATCCTTGCGGTGCAGCGCCAGCTTGAAGCCGAGGGGGAACTGACCCTTGAGCATGTTGGTGGCACGGTTCTCCAAGGCCCACGACCCGGCTGCGCCAGCTGCCAGCGCTTCGCACACCTGCTCCATCGGCAGCCCCAACCGCTGCCCCAGGGCCATGGCTTCCGCCACAGCGGCGTAGCTCCCGGCCACCAGCACCTGGTTCACCGCTTTGGCCTGCTGGCCCGAGCCCACGGGGCCCAAGTGGCTGATGCGGCTGCCAATCACCTCCAGCAGCGGGCGGGCCCGCTCCAGTTGGGCCGGATCGCCCCCCACCAGCACCGAGAGCGTGCCGGTGCGGGCGCCTTCCGTGCCGCCGGTCACCGGAGCGTCGATGTAGTCCACGCCCTGCTGAGCGAGCTGCGCCGCCATGCGCCGGCTGGTGGCCGGGCTGACCGTGGAGCAGTCGATCACCAGCGTCCCCGGCTGCAGCCCTTGGCGGGCCGCGGTTTGGTCGGTGCCCAGGGTGTCAGCGCCGAGCAGCACAGCCTCCACGGCGCAGTCGTCGCTGACGCACACCAGCAGCACCTCGGCCGCGGTCGCCGCTTCCGCAGGGCTGCCGGCCCCCCTGGCCCCCGCCTGCAGCAGTGGTGCTTCCCGGCTGCGGTTGCGGTTGTGAACCGTGAGTGGAAAGCCAGCGGCTAGCAGATTGGCCGCCATCGGTGCGCCCAGGGCCCCCAGCCCAATCCAGCCGACGGCAGGCCTGTCTGTTGGGCTCATTCACTTGCCTGGTCCGATCCTCAGCCTGCCTCGGCGTGGTCTGAGCCGGTGTTTTGCGCCTGTTGAACAGGTTGTTGCACAAACTCTGCCAACAAAAAAGGGGGCTTGAAGCCCCCTTCTGAACCGTCAGGCCTCTGCGAAATCAGGCCTCTGCGAAATCAGGCCTCATCCAGGGCCGCCACGCCGGGCAGCACCTTGCCTTCCAGCAGCTCCAGGCTGGCGCCACCGCCGGTGGAGATGTGCGACATCTTCTCGGCCACACCCACCTTCTCCACGGCGGCCACGGAGTCACCGCCGCCGATGATCGTGCAGCAGCCCTTGCCGCTCAGGTCGGCCAGGGTGTGGGCGATGCCGTTGGTGCCGGCCGCAAACTTGTCGAACTCGAACACGCCCATGGGGCCGTTCCAGATCACGGTCTTGCAGTCGGCCAGCGCCTCCTGGAAAGCCTTGAGCGAGTCGGGGCCGATGTCGAGGCCCATCCAGCCATCGGGGATGGCGTTGATCGACACGGTCTGGCTGTTGGCGTCGGGGGCGAAGTTGTCGGCCAGCACCACATCGGTGGGCAGCAGCAGCTGCACGCCTTTGGCGGCCGCCTTGGCCTCGAGCTCCTTGGCCAGCTCCAGCTTGTCCTCTTCCACCAGGCTCTTGCCCACTGCCAGGCCGCGGGCCTTGTAGAAGGTGAAGATCATGCCGCCGCCGATCAGCACCTTGTCGCACTTGTCGATCAGGGCTTCGAGCACGCCGATCTTGGAGCTCACCTTGGAGCCACCCACGATCGCCGCCAGGGGACGCTTGGGCTCGTCGATGGCGCCCTGCAGGTATTGCAGCTCCTTCTCCATCAGGTAGCCGGCCACGCTGGGGCTCAGGGCCTTGGTGACGCCTTCGGTGGAGGCGTGGGCGCGGTGGGCGGCGCCGAAGGCGTCGTTCACATACACATCGGCCAGGGCTGCCAGCTGGGCGGCGAAGCCGGCGTCGTTCTTTTCTTCCTCGGCGAAGAAGCGCACGTTCTCCAGCAGCACCACATCGCCCTCAGCCATGGCGGCCACCTTGGCTTCGGCATCGGGGCCGATGCAGCTGTCGGTCTTCACCACGGGCTTGCCGAGCAGCTGAGCCAGGCGGGCGGCCACGGGGGTGAGGCGCATGCCCTCGTTCACCTGGCCCTTGGGACGGCCGAAGTGGGCGGCCAGGATCACCTTGGCGCCCTTGCCGGTCAGGTCGTTGATGGTGGGCAGGGCGGCACGGATGCGGGTGTCATCGGTGATGGCGCCGGCGTCGTCGAGCGGTACGTTGAAGTCGACCCGCACCAGCACGCGCTTGCCGCGGAGCTCATCGGCCGAAAGGCTGGCCAGGGATCGCTTCGCCATGGGGGTATGGAAATTACGGAATTGCCGGGGGAGGTTAGCCCCCGCGGCGCCTTCTGCTCCCCGGATTTCGGATTTCCGCCAACCAGCCGCCCTGGCCGGATCCCGGACGCCCCCCAGACTGAAACTCCCACCTGCCTGGGCCCTGCCTTCGGTCATTGCTCCATGTTTGACACCGTTCTCTTTCCCATCGACCAGAGCCGCCAGGCGATGGACACGGCGGCGGTGGCCCTGAAACTGGCCCAGCAGCACGCCAGCACGTTGGTGCTGCTGTCGGTGGTGGAGCCCGGTCAGGACGATCCCACTGCCGTGGCGGAGCTGCTGCAGCAAGCGCGGACTCGCTTTGACGAGGCGGGGGTCAGCTGTCAGGTGATCGAGCGGGAGGGCAAGCCGGCCTTCGTGATCGGCGATGTGGCCGATGAGATCAACGCCGATGTGATCGTGATGGGCACCCGTGGCGTCGCGATCGAGAGCGACCAGCAGAGCACCGCGGCCCGGGTGATTCAGTTGGCCCCCTGTCCGGTGCTGGTGGTGCCCTGATGCCCCGGACGCTTCCGCTCAGCGTCAATGCCCCGGCGATTCAGTGGTATCCCGGCCACATCGCCAAGGCGGAGAAGGCCCTCAACGCCAATCTGGCCAAGGTGGACCTGGTGATCGAGGTGCGGGACGCCCGCATCCCCCTGGCCACCTCCCACCCGCGGCTGCAGCGCTGGATCAGCGGCAAGCAGCATCTCTTGGTGCTCAACCGGGTTGACATGATCCCGCCGCCGGTGCGCCAGGCCTGGACCGCCTGGTTCAAGGCCCAGGACCAGACCTGCTGGTGGTGCGACGCCAAGGCCGGCACCGGTGTGAAACAGCTGCAGCAGGCGGCGATTCGGGCGGGCGCGGCCCTCAATGCCCGCCGGGCCGGGCGGGGCATGAAGCCTCGGCCGGTGCGGGCCCTGATGCTGGGCTTCCCCAACGTGGGCAAATCGGCCCTGATCAACCGGCTGGTGCGCCAGAAGGTGGTGGACAGTGCCCGCCGCGCTGGCGTCACCCGCAGCCTGCGCTGGGTGCGCCTCGGCCAGGACCTCGACCTGCTCGATGCCCCCGGCGTGCTGCCGCCCCGCCTCGACGACCAGCAGGCCGCCCTGCGGCTGGCCCTCTGCGACGACATCGGCCAGGCCGCCTACGACAACGAAGCCGCCGCCCGGGCCTTCCTGCAGCTGCTCACCCTGCTGGAGGCTGAGCCGGCCGCCGGGGTGCAACCCGCCCTGGTGGAGAAGCGCTACGGCATTCCCCTCGGTGCGCTGGTGGGCGGCGGCCCCGACGTGGAGGGCTGGCTGGCCGCCGCCGCGGCGCGCCACACCAGTGGCGACAGCCTGCGCATGGCCACCAAGTTGCTCGACGACTTCCGTTGCGCTCGCCTGGGCGCCATTGCCCTGGAATTGCCGGCCCTTGCGTTGCCGTCATGAGCGGTTTCGGTGAAGGCGAGGGCGAGCTGCTGACGCTCACCTACCCCAAGCCGCTGCCAATGCGGCTCGACCGCTGGCTGGTGGCCCAGCGGCCCGAGCAGAGCCGTGCCCGCATCCAGAAGTTCATCGAGGCCGGCTACGTGCGGGTGAACGGCGTCACGGGTCGCGCTAAGACCCCCTTGCGCCAGGGCGACAGCGTGGCGCTGTGGATGCCGCCGCCCGAGCCGCTCCCCTACCTGGTGGCCCAGGCAATGCCACTGGATGTGCTGTTTGAAGACGCGCATCTGATCGTGCTCAACAAGCCCGCCGGCCTCACGGTGCACCCGGCGCCTGGCAACAGGGACGGCACCCTGGTGAACGGCCTGTTGCACCACTGCCCCGACCTGCCCGGCATCGGCGGCGAGCTGCGCCCCGGCATCGTGCACCGGCTCGACAAGGACACCACAGGCTGCATCGTGGTGGCCAAGAGCCAGGAGGCCCTGGTGAAGCTGCAGGTGCAGATTCAGAAGCGGATCGCCTCGCGCCAGTATCTGGCGGTGGTGCACGGCCAGCCGGCGGGCGACAGCGGCACGATCGTGGGCGCCATCGGCCGCCATCCGGCCGACCGCAAGAAATACGCCGTGGTGCACGACGACAGCGGCCGCCATGCCTGCACCCACTGGCGCTTGATCGAGCGGTTGGGGGATTACGCCCTGCTGCGCTTCAAGCTCGACACCGGCCGCACCCACCAGATCCGGGTCCACTGCGCCCACATGGGCCATCCGATCGTGGGCGATCCGATGTATTCCCGCTGCCGCAAGCTGCCGATCGAGCTGCCCGGCCAGGCGCTGCATGCGGTGCAGCTGGGCCTCGATCACCCGATCAGCCGCGAGCGGCTGGTGTGCGAGGCGCCGCTGCCGGAGGTGTTTGAGCGCTTGCTGGCGGTGCTCAGACGGCGCTCGGCAGCCGCGGGCATGCCTCCACCAATGCGCGGGTGATGGCGGCCTGGGGATCGGTCAACAGGCGGGCGCCGGGGCCTTCCTCCACGATCTTTCCCCCCTCCAGCACGATCACCCGGTGGCAGAAGCCACTGGCCACCGAGAGGTCGTGGGTCACAAACAGCATCCCCAGCCCCAGCCGCTGCTGCAGCTCCCGCAGCAGGGCCAGCACGTCGGCCTGCACCTCGGCATCGAGCATGCTCACGCTCTCATCGCAGAGCAGCACCTTGGGCTCGAGCACCAGGGCCCGGGCGATGGCCACCCGCTGCTGCTGGCCCCCCGAGAGCTGGCGGGGCAGGCGGTTTTCGAAGGCTTCGGGCGGGGTGAGCCCCACGGCGCCCAGCAGCTCGCGGGCGCGCTGGCGGGCCTGGGCGCGGCTGGCCAGGCCATGGATCAGCAGCGGATCGGCGATCGCCTCACCTACCGCCATCTGGGGGTTGAGGCAGGCCAGGGGGTCTTGGAACACCATCTGGATGCCACGCCGCGCTTGCCGCAAAGCCCGGCCCCGCAGGCTCAGCAGGTTGCGGCCCTCCAGTCGAACGCTGCCGCCCCGCACCGGTGCCAGTCCCATCAGGGCCCGGCAGAGGGTGCTCTTGCCGCAGCCGGAGGCGCCCACCAGGCCAAGGGTTTCGCCCGGCTGCAGCCGCAGGCTCACCCCATCCACCGCCTTCAGCCAGCGGGTTTGCCAGGGCAGCGACGGCAGAGCGTGCCAGCTGCGCAGCTCCTCCAGCTCCAGCAAGGCAGCGGCCGGCAGCGGTGCGGGGCTCTGGGCGCCTTCCCGTTCCCGCGCCTTGGCCACCAGCCGCTGGGCCAGGGGGGAGGCCGGGGCGGTGAGCAACTGCTGGGCTGGGGCCTGCTCGATCAGCCGGCCCTGATCCAACACGGCGATCTGGTCACACCAGCGGCCCGCCATCGCCAGGTCGTGGCTGATCAGCAGCAGGGCGCTGCCCGCTTCCCGGCAGAGGTTGGTCAGTTCCCCCATCACCTGGCCGGCCACAGCCACATCCAGGCTGGTGGTGGGTTCGTCGGCGATCACCAGGGGCGGCTGCAGGGCCATGGCCAGCGCAATCGCCAGCCGCTGGCGCATGCCGCCGCTGAACTCATGGGGGTAGCTGCCGTAGCGCTCCGCCTGGATGCCCACCCGCTCCAGCAAGGCTTCGGCCTGCTCCCGCACCTGGCGCCGTTGCCACCGGGGTCGGTGGGCCGCCAGGGTGTCGCCCAGATGGTCGCCGATCGTGAGCAGCGGGTTCAGGCGGGTCATCGGGTCTTGAAACACCAGCCCCACCGCTTCGCCGCGCAGCTGCCGCAGGGCCGCTCGCCGCAGCCGGCTGGGATCCTGCCTCGCCAGCAGCAGCCCACCGCTGCACTGGCTGCCCGGGGGCAGCAGCTGCAGCACCGCCCGGGCCACGGTGCTTTTGCCGCAGCCGGAGGGGCCCACCAGGGCCAGCCGCTCGCCCGGGCTCAGGCTGAGCGTCAGCCCATCCAGGGTGGGACGCTCCGCACCGGGGTAGCGCACCACCAGGTTGTCGATTGCAAGCACGGGGCTGGTCATGGTCCCCAGCTTGGCCGCCGCTGCATACGATGAGTCAATTCCGCAGGGTGGAATGCTCAGGGCGGTTCCCGATCTGGACGCAACCGCCGTGGCTGTTTCAGTCGCGGCTGTTCCACCTGCCCCTGGGCCAGCCCCGGAGAGCCAAGCCCTGGGACGCCGGCCGATCCGCACCCCCGCCGACTACGGCCTGCCCCTGCCCGAGTGGTTGCAGCGCTGCATCGAGCACGTGCCGCCGGGGGAGGGGGAGAGCTGCCCAACCGATCCCGAGGCCCTGCTGGCTTCCGCCTTTGATTTCGCCTACCAGCTCCACGAGGGCCAGTTCAGGGCCAGCGGCGAGCCCTACATCATTCATCCGGTTGCCGTTGCCGATCTGCTGCGCGACATCGGCGCCAGTGCCGGTGTGATCGCTGCTGGCTTCCTCCACGATGTGGTGGAAGACACCGAGGCGACGCCCGAGGAGATCGAGCAGCACTTCGGCGCCGAGGTGCGGGCCCTGGTGGAGGGGGTGACCAAGCTCGGCGGCATCCACTTCACCAACCACACAGAGGCCCAGGCTGAAAACCTGCGCCGCATGTTTCTGGCCATGGCCAGCGACATCCGCGTGGTGCTGGTGAAGCTGGCGGATCGCCTGCACAACATGCGCACCCTGGGTGCCCTCAAGCCCGAGAAGCAGCTGCGGATCGCCCGCGAAACCCGGGAGATCTACGCCCCCCTGGCCAATCGCCTCGGCATCGGCCGGCTCAAGTGGGAGCTCGAGGATCTGGCCTTCAAGATCCTCGAGCCCGAGGCCTATCGGGATGTGCAGCAGCAGGTGGCCACCAAGCGCAGCGAGCGCGAGGAGCGGCTGGAGGTGACCGTGCAGTTGCTGCGCGATCGGCTGGCCGCCGTGGGGCTGGCCCATTGCGAGGTAAGCGGCCGGCCCAAGCACCTCTATGGCATCTGGAGCAAGATGCAGCGCCAGCAGAAGGCGTTCCACGAGATCTTCGACGTGGCCGCCCTGCGGATTCTCTGCCCGAATCTCGAGAGCTGTTACCGGGCCTTGGCGGTGGTGCACGACACCTTCCGGCCGATCCCTGGGCGCTTCAAGGACTACATCGGTCTGCCCAAGCCCAACGGCTACCAATCCCTGCACACGGCCGTGATCGGCCGTCATCGGCCGATCGAGGTGCAGATCCGCACCACCGACATGCACCAGGTGGCCGAGTACGGCATCGCGGCCCACTGGAAGTACAAGGAAGGTGGTTCGCCAGCCGCGTCCGGTGCCGATGCGGAGCGGTTCAACTGGCTGCGGCAGCTGGTGGACTGGCAGAAGGATGACGGCGGCACCGACAGCAGCGATTTCCTGCGTTCGATCAAGGAAGACCTCTTCGATGAAGAGGTCTTCGTGTTCACCCCCAATGGCGATGTGGTGGGCCTGCGCAAGGGGTCCACAGCCGTGGACTTCGCTTATCGGATCCACTCGGAGATCGGCAACCATTGCCAGGGCGTGCGCATCAACGACCGTCTCTGCCCCCTCGCCACTCCCCTGCAGAACGGCGACTTCGTGCAGGTGATCACCGCCAAGACGGCGCACCCGAGCCTCGACTGGCTCAACTTCGTGGCCACCCCCACGGCCCGCAATCGCATCCGCCACTGGTACAAAACCAGCCACCGTGAGGAGAACATCCTGCGCGGCACGGAACTGCTGGAGCGGGAGTTGGGCCGCGATGGCTTCGATGCCCTGCTCCATGGGGAGGCGATGGCCAAGGTGGCCCGCCGCTGCAACCTCACGGGCACCGAAGACCTGCTGGCGTCGCTGGGGTTCGGCGGGGTCACCCTGCACCAGGTGCTCAACCGCCTGCGGGAGGAACTGCGCCTGGCCAGCGAGGCCTCGGCCCCCGTGCCCAGCAACGAGCAGGTGGCAGCCAGCGTGGCGGCCGCCCATGCAGGCCAGGCCGACTCCCAGGGGAGCGGAGCGGGCGGCGCCAGCCCGATCCTCGGCCTCGAGGGCCTTGACTACCGGCTGGGGGGCTGCTGCAGTCCCCTGCCGGGTGAGCCGATTCTCGGAGCCGTGGCCCTGGGCAACCACGGCATCACGATCCACCGCCAGGACTGCTCCAACGTGGACCAGGTGCCGGCTGAGAGGCGTCTGCCGGTGCGCTGGAATTCGGCCACCGATGCCCGCCCGCGCCGCTATCCGGTGCAGCTGCGCATCGAGGTGCTCGACCGGGTGGGCGTGCTGAAAGACATCCTCACCCGCCTCTCCGACCACCGCATCAACGTGAGTGATGCCCGGGTGCGCACCAATCCCGGCAAGCCCGCCCGCATCGATCTGCGGGTGGAGCTCGACAGTGCCAGCC
Source organism: Cyanobium sp. Alchichica 3B3-8F6 (assembly GCF_024346435.1). Classification (NCBI taxonomy): domain Bacteria; kingdom Bacillati; phylum Cyanobacteriota; class Cyanophyceae; order Synechococcales; family Prochlorococcaceae; genus Cyanobium; species Cyanobium sp. Alchichica 3B3-8F6. Next base: position 37,265 of record NZ_JAGQCZ010000007.1, read on the forward strand.
AACTGGCCAACACGATCAATCAGATCCGCTCGATGGCGGATGTGCTCGATATCGCCCGCACCGGGATCGGCTAGGGCAGGGTGAATCCGCCGGTGTTGAGGTGCTTCAGGTCGAGCATCACCAGCGTCACCCACACCAGCAGGGCCAGGCCGCCCATGGAGCCCAAAACCAGCAGTAGGCCGGACAGTGCCGAGCGCGAAGTTCCCTTGCCTTCTGAACCCTTGCCGTCCGCCACAGGCTCGCGTTGATGAATGCCGATCCTCGCACCACCGGCCTGGCCGCTCCTGGGTGAGGGTCTGACCACAGGGCTGGTTCAGCCGTCACGACGGCTACAGCGGCTCGGCTGGCGCCCCCTTACAACCACTCCATCCCCCGCGTGCCACGCCATGACCTCCGAGCAAGCGGCCCAACTGATCGACGAAACCCTCGACCTGGTGCATCAGCGGCTCCAGGACCTGCAGGCCCAGGCCTTGCCCCGGGAGCAGCACGCCCTGGCCGAGGAGTTCCGCGAGTGGCGCCACCCTGAAGGGGGCCATATCGACCTGATGGTGTTTCCCGGTTTGGCCAGTTCCTGAGCGGAGCTGATCAGCCCTGCTGCCGGCGGCGATGTTCCCGCTCCAGCCAGTGCCAGTAGAGCCAGCCCCCCAGGAGCGCGGTGATCAGGCCAACGAGGGTGGAGCCGAGAAGCAGGCGGCTGACGAAGGCCCCACTGCTGTGCCAGATGCTTCCGTCCTGAAGGCTGTCGAGGCCGGGCCATCCCCCCCCGGGCCCGAGCAGCCAGCAGCCCACCTGGTAGTTGAACCAATAGAGGGGCACGTAGGTGAAGGGGTTGCTCACCCAGGTGCCGGCTGCGGCCAGCAGGTGATTGCCCCGCACCAACGAGGCCAGCGCCACGCTCACCAGGATCTGCAGGCCGAAGAACGGGTAGCAGCCGCAGAACAGTCCGGCGGCCAGACCCCGGGCCCGCTGGCCATGGCTGCCCTCCTGGTGCCAGAGCCAGGCCAGCAGCTGGCGCAGGCGGCGGCCCACGGCGGTGTGGGGTTGGAATGGGGGGATGCGCCTCAACGACTCCGGAACCGCTGACACCATCGCGGCCATCGCCACGGCGGTGGCGCCGGGCGAAGGCAGTGTGGCGATCGTAAGAATCTCCGGGGCCGAGGCGGAGCCGATCGGCCGGCTTTTGTTTGCGGCGCCTGGGCGGCAGGCCTGGGACAGCCACCGGGTGCTCTACGGCCACGTGGTGGATCCCGCCAGCGGTGAGCGGGTGGATGAAGCGCTGCTACTGCTGATGCGGGCTCCCCGCAGCTTTACCCGTGAAACCGTGGTGGAGCTGCACTGCCACGGCGGCCTGGTGGCGGTGCAGCGGGTGCTGGAGCTGGTGCTGGCGGCCGGGGCGCGCCGGGCCCTGCCGGGGGAGTTCAGCCAGCGGGCCTTCTTCAACGGCCGGCTCGATCTCACCCGGGCCGAGGCGATTGGCGAGATGATCACGGCCCGCTCGCGCCGCGCGGCCCAGCTGGCCATGGCCGGCATCGACGGCGGCCTGCAGCGGCGCCTGGGCGCCCTGCGCTCGCGCCTGCTCGACCAGTTGGCGGAGCTGGAGGCGCGGGTGGATTTCGAGGAGGATCTCCCGCCCCTCGATGGCACCGCGGTGGTGGCGGAACTGGAGGCGGTGCGGTGCGAGTTGGAGCAGCTGGTGGCCGAAGCGCGTCAGGGGGAGCTGCTGCGTCAGGGGTTGCGGGTGGCGATCGTGGGCCGCCCCAACGTGGGCAAATCGAGCCTGCTCAACCTGCTCAGCCGCCGTGAGCGGGCGATCGTGACCGACCTGCCCGGCACCACCCGCGACCTGCTGGAGAGCGAGCTGGTGCTCGATGGGGTGCCGCTCACCCTGCTCGACACCGCCGGCATCCGCGACACCGGCGACCGGGTGGAGCAGCTGGGCATTGAGCGCTCTCGGGCCGCCCTGGCCGCCGCCGATGCGGTGCTGTTGTTGTTTGATCTCAGCGCCGGCTGGAGCCCGGAGGATCAGGCCCTGCGGGAGTTGGTGCCCGAGGGCGCCGTGCTGCTGGTGGCGGGCAACAAGGCTGATGTGGCTGGCCTGGCGGTGGGCCTGGTGCCCGCTGGGGCTGGAGAGCCGGCCGATGTGCGCTTCTGCGCTCTCACGGGTGCCGGCCGCGATGCGTTGGTGGCGGAGCTGCTGCGCCGCTGCGGCGCCGGCCCTGCCGAGGGTTTGGAGGTAGCTCTCAACGCCCGCCAGCGCGATCTGGCGGCCGCAGCGGCCTTGAGCTTGGGGGCGTCCCTCGAGGCGGCTGCGCAGCAGTTGCCCTGGGATTTCTGGACGATCGACCTACGGGCCGCTGTGCGGGCCCTGGGCGAGATCACCGGCGAGGAGGTGAGCGAGGCGGTGCTGGATCGGGTGTTCGCCCGTTTCTGCATCGGCAAGTAGCCAGGGTTCTGCTGGCAAAACAGGCCTCGATCCGTGTTGGTGCGGCGGTGGGTTGATCTGGGCGAGATCTGCTGTCGAATTCTGTACAACTTGTACAGAATTCGACAGCGTTGTGCAGGTGTACCAGCGGCTCCTGCAGGAGGGATTCATTTCGCAGCATCGATATCGCCAATCGTTTCGCCCATCAGTTCCGCCGCATCATTGGCTAGCTCTGGCTCGGAGGGGCAATGCCCATCCCTGCCCTGACCATCACCCCTGTGACAACCGCCCGCCTGCCCTTCACCCCCCAGCTGGAGGCCCAGCTGCGCGCCTGGTTGGCGGAAGATCTGGGCCGCGGCGACCTCACGGCCGCGGCCCTGGCGGGCTGCAGCGGCCGGGCCCAATGGCTCGCAAAGGCCGATGGGGTGTTCTGTGGCGGCGTGCTGGTGGAGCCCCTGTTCCGGCTGCTGGATCCCGGGGTGGTGGTGCGGCTGCTGGTGCGCGATGGGGCGGCGGTGGCGGCGGGGCAGCGGCTGCTGGAGCTGGAGGGCCCGGCCACGGCCCTAGTGGCTGGTGAGCGCACCGCTCTGAATCTGGCCATGCGGCTCTCCGGCATCGCCACCGCCACGGCGGCGCTGGTGGCGGAGCTCGCCGGCACGGGCGTGCGCCTGGCCGATACCCGCAAAACCACACCGGGTCTGCGGGTGCTGGAGAAGTACGCCGTGCGCTGCGGCGGCGGCCTCAACCACCGCCAAGGCCTCGATGACGCCGCCATGCTCAAGGAGAACCACCTGGCTTGGGCAGGTGGGGTGGATGCCGCGATCGCGGCGGTGCGGGCCGCGGCCCCCTGGCCGGCCCGGGTGATCGTGGAGGCGGAAACCGCTGCAGAAGCGGAAGCTGCGGTGCGGGCCGGGGCGGATGGGGTGCTACTCGATGAATTCACCCCCCACCAGCTGGCGGAGCTGGTGCCCCAGTTGCGGGCGCTCGCCCAGGGGAGGCAGCTGGTGCTGGAGGCCTCCGGCGTGCAACCCGAGCAGCTGCGGAGCTACGCCGCTACGGGCATTGATCTGATCTCCACCAGCGCGTCGATCACCTGCAGCGTCTGGTTGGATCTGAGCATGCGCTTTGACACCTGAATTTGACGCTTGAGCCCGTTGCGTTGGCAGCCGGGCTGGCCCTCCGCATAATGCGATGAGTTCCTCTCAAGGCAGGGTGGCGACACAAATTTGGCGCGGACTCGCCGGGAGCATCGCGACGCTGGGCCTGCTGGCCGTGATGCCGGCGGCTGCCCTGGCCGAGGGTGTGGTTCAGCGGGCTGCGCGCACCGGCGAGCTGGTGATGAGCGGGCTCGCCGATGTGCCCCCGCTGGTGGTGGTGGGTCCCCAGGGGCAGCCCAGTGGCTACGGCATCCTGGTGGCCGATCGGATCGCAGCCGAGGTGGCCCGGGCCGTGGGCCGGCCGGTGACGGTGCGCTTCGCGCCGGTTGCCAATCCGCGCAGCCTGGTCGACACCATCACCAATGGCAAGGCGGATCTGGCTTGCGGTTTTCCGTTCAGCTGGGAGCTGGACATGCAGGTGGACTTTTCGCTGCCGATCGGGATCTCGGGGTTGAGGCTGCTGGCTCCGGCCGGCCGCTTTGATGGCAGCCCGGCGGCCCTGGCCGGACGGCGTATCGCCGTGGTGCGCCAGTCGTTGGGTGAGACCGAGCTGCGGGGCATGCAACCCAAGGCCACGGTGGTGGCCTTCGACAACCTCAGCGCGGCGGTGGCGGCGCTGAGGGCTGGAACGGTTGAGGGTGTGGTCGGCGACACGGTTGTGCTGGCTGGTCTGGTGCACCAACAGGGGCTCAAGGGTCTGGCCCTGACGCCCGATTTGCCCTTCGAGGCCTATGCGGTGAGCTGCGTGCTGGCCGAGAACGATTCGGCCTTCCGCAATCTGGCGAACCTGGCCATCGCCCGCCTGTTGCAGGGCTACCTCGATGGTGAGCCGGACACGGTCGCGGCGGTGAACCGTTGGCTGGGGCCGACCAGTGCCGTGGCGATGCCCGAATCCGCCCTTCTTGCCAGCTTCGAGGCAATCCTGCTGGGGGTTGAGACGATCCGTCTGATTCCCGCCGCTGCTCGCTGATCCCCTTCCCCCGTTGCTGTCATGGCCTTCTTCAACCGCTCCCACCTGTTTGGCCTGCTGCTGCTGGCCTCCCTGCCGCTCGATGGGGCGGCCGCCCTGGCTCTCGCCAGCGTGCAGGAAGCCCCACCCCAGCGCAGCATCGAGCAACGGCTGAGCCGAATCTCGGCGGCCCTGCAGGAGCGCGAGGGCTCAACAGCTGTGTCTGAGGGCTCAACAGCCGTGCCCGATGACGCCCTCTCCTACGTGTTTGTGAATGGCTCTGGGTTGGGTTGGGGCAACGGCGGCTTCCGCAATGGCGGCTTCTACAACGGCGGCTTCAACAACGGTGGCTTCCGCAATGGCGGCTTCTACAACGGTGGTTTCCGCAACGGCGGCTTCCGGAATGGCGGCTTCCTCAACGGTGGCCGCTACTGGCGCTGATGCCTGGTTCGGTCGCTGAGCTGGACGCGGCGCCTGGCCAGGGATGGGGGCCGGTGCGCTTGTTGGTGGTGCAGCCCACCCCCTTCTGCAACCTCGATTGCGACTACTGCTATCTCCCCGACCGGGGAGACCGCAGCCGCCTGTCGATGGCGGTGTTAGAGGCCGCTGTGGAGCGGGTGCTGGACAGCCCCTATTTCGACGGTGGTTTCACCCTGCTCTGGCACGCCGGTGAGCCGCTGATGGCGCCGATCGCCTTCTACGACGAGGCCACCGATCGGATCGGTCAGCTCCTGGCGCGGCGCGGTCTGCCTCCCGGCACGATCGTGCAGTCGCTGCAGACCAACGCCACCGTCATCGATGCGGCCTGGTGCGACTGCTTCGAGCGCAACGGCATCCATGTGGGCGTGAGCATGGATGGCCCGGCTTTCCTGCACGACGCCCACCGGGTCACCCGCACCGGCCTGCCCACCCACGCGGCGGTGATGCGTGGCATCGACTGGTTGGCCCGGCGGCAGATTCCCTTTCAGGTGATCTGCGTGATCACGGCTGATGCCCTCGACCATGCCGACGCCATCGCCGATTTTTTCCTCCAGCACGGCATCGCTGAGGTGGGTTTCAACATGGAGGAGACGGAGGGGGCGAATAGCCACTCGAGCCTCGATGCCGGCGGTGCCGCTCAGGTGGCCCTGGAGCAGCGCTACCGCGCCTTCATGGCGCGGCTGTGGCAGCGCAGCCGCGAGCAGCCCGGCCGCCTGTGCATCCGCGAATTTGATGGCATCGCCAGCCTGGCCTGCAGTCAGGCGCGCATGGTGCAAACCGACATGAACACGCCGTTTGTGATCGTCAATGTCGATGCCCGCGGCCAGGTGTCCACCTTCGATCCCGAATTGCTGTCGGTGAAGACGGCCGAGTACGGCGACTTCTCCTTCGGCAACGTGCTCGTCGACAGCCTTGAAGCTCTGGCTGCCACCGACAAGTTTCGTCAGGTGGCCGCTGAGATTCGTGCGGGGGTGGAGCTGTGCCGTGGCAGCTGCGAGCACTTCGGGCTGTGTGGCGGCGGCACCGGCAGCAACAAGTATTGGGAGCACGGCCGCTTCGATTGCACCCAAACCCAGCACTGCCGCTACCGCATCCAGTTGGTGGCCGATGTGGTGCTCGAAGGCCTGGAGCAGGAGTTGGGCCTGACGGCCTGCGCGGGATGATCGAAGACGAATCAGCCCCGGCCCGGCCCCCATGCTTCGCATCGCCCAAGCCCTGAATGGCCAGTTGCTGGCGGCCATGGAGCGGGCCTTCCCCGAGGCGGCGCAACGGGCCCGTGAGGCTGGCCAGCCCCTCGATCCCCAGCTGGCGCCGGCCAGCAAGCCCGAATTCGGCGATTTCCAGGCCAATGGCGCCCTGCCCCTGGCCAAGCCCCTGGGCCAGCCGCCCCGCCAGATCGCCCAGGCGATCGTGGTGCAGCTGGCGGCCGACCCCGCCTTCACCGAGCTCTGCCTGGAGCCGGTGATCGCCGGCCCCGGCTTCATCAACCTCACCCTGCGGCCCGAGCGGCTGGCGGCTGAGGTGCAGGCCCGCCTGGGCGATTCGCGGCTGGGGGTGCCCCACACCGATGGCACGCCCCCGGTGATCGTCGACTTCTCCAGCCCCAACATCGCCAAGGAGATGCACGTGGGGCATCTGCGCTCCACGATCATTGGCGACGCCCTGGCGCGGGTGCTGGAGTTTCGCGGCCACCCGGTGCTGCGGCTCAACCACGTGGGCGACTGGGGCACCCAGTTTGGGATGTTGATCACCCACCTCAAGCAGGTGGCGCCCGAGGCCCTCATTACGGCCAATGCGGTGGATCTGGGTGATCTGGTGGCCTTCTACCGCCAGGCCAAGGCCCGCTTCGACGACGACGAGGCCTTCCAGACCACCTCCCGGGAGGAGGTGGTGAAGCTGCAGGGCGGCGATCCGGTGTCGCTCAAGGCCTGGGGATTGCTCTGCGACCAGAGCCGCCGTGAGTTCCAGAAGATTTACGACCGGCTCGACATTTCCTTGTGCGAGCGCGGTGAATCCTTCTACAACCCCTACTTGGAGGCTGTGATTGCAGACCTTGAGGCCTCTGGATTGTTGGTGACCGACGACGGCGCCCGCTGTGTGTTTCTGGAGGGCATGAGCGGCAAGGACGGCACGCCCCTGCCGGTGATCGTGCAGAAGAGCGATGGCGGCTTCAATTACGCCACCACCGATCTGGCGGCGATTCGCTATCGCTTCGGTGCGGCTCCCGATGGCGATGGTGCCTGCCGCGTCATTTACGTCACCGATGCCGGCCAGGCCAACCACTTCGCCGGCGTGTTCCAGGTAGCCCGCCGTGCCGGTTGGATTCCCTCCCACGGCAGTGTCGAGCACGTGCCCTTCGGCCTGGTGCAGGGGGAAGACGGCAAGAAGCTGAAAACCCGCGCCGGCGACACCGTGCGCCTGCGGGATCTGCTCGATGAGGCGGTGGAGCGGGCCGACGCCGACCTGCGTCGCCGTTTGGCGGAGGAGGAGCGCACCGAAGACGAGGCCTTCATCCAGCACGCGGCCACCACCGTGGGCGTGGCGGCGGTGAAGTACGCCGACCTCAGCCAGAACCGGATCACCAACTACCAGTTCAGCTTTGATCGGATGCTGGCCCTGCAGGGCAACACGGCGCCCTATCTGCTCTACGCCGTCGTGCGCATCGCGGGCATCGCCCGCAAGGGCGGTGATCTCGAGGCTGGTGGCCCTGGTGCCGCTACCGCCCCGCTCACCTTCACGGAACCCCAGGAGTGGGCCCTGGTGCGTGAGCTGCTCAAGTTCGATGCGGTGATCGCCGAGGTGGAGGAGGAGTTGCTGCCCAATCGGCTCTGCACCTATCTGTTTGAGCTCAGCCAGGTGTTCAATCGCTTCTACGACCAGGTGCCGGTGCTCAAGGCTGACGAACCCGCCCGCTGCTCCCGCCTGGCCCTCTGCCGCCTCACCACCGACACCCTCAAACTGGGTTTAGGGCTGTTGGGCATTCCCACCTTGGAGCGGATGTGATGGAGTCGCAGCAGAGGCCGGATCGGCAGGAACGACCGATCCCCCAGCCCCGCCCCGAGGTGGAAAGCCTCAAGGCCTACAGCGCGCCGCTGGAGGGGCGGCGGGGGTTGCTGCGGCTCGACTTCAACGAGAACACCGTGGGCCCGAGCCCCCGAGTGGTGGAGGCGATCCGGGCGATTCCCGCCGATCACTACGCCATCTATCCCGAGTACGACGGCCTGCGGGAGGCGGTGATCGCCAATCTTGCGGCAACTGGCCAGGGGCTGCCGCTTAGCCGCGACCAGATCGGCTTGTTCAACGGTGTGGATGCGGCGATCCACGCCATCTTCCACGCCTATGGCGACCGCGGGCAGACGCTGCTCACCACCAGCCCCACCTTCGGCTACTACACCCCCTGCGCCCAGATGCAGGGCATGGCGATTGAGGCGATCCCCTACCGGTTGCCGGATTTCGCTTTCCCGCTGGAGGAGCTGGGTGCCGCGCTGGCGCACCGGCCCCGCATCCTGCTGATCTGCAACCCCAACAACCCCACCGGCACCCGACTGGCCCCTGAGCGAATCCTCGAGCTGGCGGCTGCGGCGCCAGGCACCCTTGTGGTGGTGGATGAGCTGTATGAGGCCTTCACGGGCGACAGCGTGCTGCCCGCGGCAAACTTCGACACCACGCCCAATCTGGTGGTGCTGCGCTCCCTGGCCAAGACGGCGGGCCTGGCGGGCCTGCGGATCGGCTTTGCGATCGGGGCAGCGCCGGTGATTGATCGCATCGGGCGCGTCACGGGGCCCTACGACATCAACAGCTTTGCGGTGACGGCGGCCCATGCGGCCCTGGCTGACCAGCCCTACACCGATGCCTTCGTTGCCGAGGTGTTGCGGGCCCGCACCTGGCTGGTGCAGCAGTTGCAGCAGGCTGGGGTGCGGCACCACGCCGCCGGGGGCAACTACCTCCTGATCTGGCCCGAGAGCCCGGCTGAGGACGTGGAGCGGCGTCTGCGGGAGGCCGGCATCCTGGTGCGCTCGATGGCGGGCAAGCCGTTGATCGATGGTTCGTTGCGGGTGAGCCTCGGTACCACCGAGCAGATGGGGCGGTTCTGGGCGGCTTATGCCGACATCGAAGCGTTGGGCGCAGCTGATTAGCGCATCACCTCGATCACCGGCCCGCCGTCGAGCTTGCCGGGCAGGCTGATGCGGTTGCCGCGGCGCTGCACCGGGGTGCCGGCCATGGCGTCGAGGAACGGCTGCACCGAGGTTTGGTCGCAGTCTGTGGGGGTTTTGCCGCTGACGTATTGCACCGGGATCACCCGGCGGGGCTGGAGCTCGCGCACCACTTCGGCCGCTTCGGCGCCGGTGTACACCTTGGCGCCGCCGCCCACGCCGATGATCAGCACGTCGGGGCGCCCCAGCATCACCTTGTCGGAGGGGCTGAGCCGAGCCGCGGTGCCGCCCAGGTGGGCGATGTCGAGGCCGCCCTGCTTCCAGCGCCACAGGGTGGATTGGCCGAAGCGGCGGCCCCCAACGCGGTCGTGGGGGCCGGAGATGCCTTCGATCGACAGCCCACCCACCTTGTAGGAGCCGGGATCCACCAACATCTTGCCGCGGGCCACCGGTGCACCCTCATCCAGCAGGCGGCTGCTGGCCAGCACCACGGTGGCGCTCACCCGCGGCTCCGCCAGGCCGGCGGCGCAGGCCACGGCCTTGAACGGGTTGACCAGCACACTGGTGCCACCGCCGCTGATCAGCAGGGCGCTGTGGCCGTAGCTGGTGATCGTGACGCCACTGCCGGCCAGGGCCGGGCCGGCGGCCAGCAGCGTGGAGCTCAGGGCCAGGATGGGCAGCAGACGCATGGCGGGGCGGCAGTCGCCGTGACGCTAACCCAACTGATCTGGCGAGGCTGGCTGGCTGGCCTGGCGCAGAAAGTTGGCCAGCAGCTGGTGACCCTGCTGGGTGAGCACGCTCTCGGGGTGGAACTGCACCCCCTGCAGGTGCGGATAGTCGCGGTGGCGCAGACCCATGATCGTGCCGTCGTTGAGCCAGGCGGTGATCTCCAGGCAGGCGGGGAGGCTGTCGCGCTCGGCGATCAGGCTGTGGTAGCGGGTGGCGGTGAGTGGGTTGGCCAGGCCCTCAAACACACCCTGGCCGCTGTGCTGCACCGGGGAGGTTTTGCCGTGCATCAGCTCCTTGGCCCGCACTACCTTGCCGCCATACACCTGGGCCAGCGCTTGGTGGCCCAGGCAAACCCCCAGGGTGGGGATGGTGGGGCTGAGCTCCCGCAGCACCTCCAGGCATACCCCCGACTGGTCGGGGTCGCCGGGGCCGGGTGAGATCAGGATCGCGGCGGGCGCTAGCCCGCGGATCTGCTCCAGCGTGAGGGCGTCGTTGCGCTCCACCCGCAGGTTGGCGGCGATCGGATGCTCCGCCGCCAGCTCGCCCAGATACTGCACCAGGTTGAAGGTGAAGCTGTCGTAGTTGTCGAGAACGAGAAGCATCGCCGCGCCTGGCCTGCCCCCATTCAAAGGCCCAGCCGGGTGAGCAGGGGTGGCACGAGCAGCAACAGGGCGATCAACAGCGACGACAGGGCCGCCACCAGCACCGCTGCCGCCGCGCAGTCCTTGGCGATCCTGGCCAGGGGGTGGAACTGGCGGCCGATGGCCAGGTCGACCACCGCTTCCGTGGCGGTGTTGAGCAGCTCCAGCACCAGCACCGCGGTCACCGTGAGCACCAGCACGGCCAGCTGGGCCGTGGGCAGTTGCAGCCACAGCCCCAGGCCGAACACCACGGCGCCGGTGATGACGTGGATGCGGAAGTTGCGCTGGCTGGCGAAGCCGTAGGCCAGCCCCTGGGCGGCGTAACGAAAACTGGCGGGCAGGTCTCCCGCCACCGTCCAGGCTCTTGCCCGCAGGCGGCGGCCCCGGGTCTGCGGCCGGACCTGCTGCGGCAGGGGCTCTGGGGGTGGCAGGGGACGCAGGCTGGTCATGGCTCCGCTGGCACGTTAACGAGCTGGTCCTGGCGCGCCAGCATGGCCGCCAGGCTGGCGTCGTCGGGATGGTCCCAGCCCAGCAGGTGCAGCAGGCCGTGGCTGGCCAGAAACAGCAGTTCCTGCTCCAGGTTGTGGCCGTGTTCAGCCGCCTGGCGTGCGGCGGTGTCCACCGAGATCACGATGTCGCCCAGCTCCAGGGGGGCACCCCCGTCGGCAGCGGCGGGCATCGGCATGGGTGGGGCGCCATCGAGGTTGTCGTCCTGGGCGGCGAAGGCCAGCACGTCGGTGGGGCCGTCCTTGTTGCGCCAGTCGGTGTTGAGGGCGGCGATTTCGGCGTCGCCCACCAGGCTCAGCCCCAGGCTGTAAGCGGGGGCTTGCAGGTGGCTGGGCAGCTCGGCGGTCAGCTGGACCAGCCAGTCCTCCAAACGGGCGTGCCAGGCCTCCGCACCGGTGAGCGGATCGGCCCAGGGGTTGGCGGCCGCCAGCAGCTCCGCGGCTAGGTCTGGATCGGCCGAGAAGGCCAGGTCGAGGTCGGGGTGGGCGGCCATCTCAGCCCCCAGGCAGCTGCGGCCGGCCCAGCCAGGCGATCAGCACGAGGAAGCCGGTGAGGCCGAGGGCGGTGAGGCCGAAGTGAAACAAGCTTTGGCGGCCCTTGCGCACCATGTTGCGCATGGCCAGTTTGACGAAGCTGGGGTTCTCGTCGGGAGCCTGGGGAGCCGGAGGGCCTGGGTCGTCAGTCATCGCCGCTTGCTCCCACCTCGACGCCAGCATGCAGCAGGCTCTGGATGAAGGGATCAAGGTCGCCGTCCATCACGCCCTGCACATCGGTGGTTTCGTGCTGGGTGCGCAGATCTTTCACCATCTGGTACGGGTGAAACACGTAGTTGCGGATCTGGTTGCCCCAGGCCGCTTCCACGATGTCGCCGCGGATGTCGGCGATCTCGGCGGCCCGCTGCTCCTGGGCAATCACCAGCAGTTTGGCCATCAGCAGGGCCATCGCCTTCTCTTTGTTTTGCAGCTGGGAGCGCTCCTGGGTGCAGCGCACGGCCAGGCCGGTGGGGATGTGCAGGATGCGCACGGCCGTTTCCACCTTGTTGACGTTCTGGCCGCCGGCTCCACCCGAGCGCGAGGTGGTGATTTCCAGGTCCTTGTCGGGGATGTCGAGCTTCACCTCCGCCTCGATGTTGGGCATCACCTCCACACCCGCGAAGCTGGTCTGGCGCTTGTCGTTGGCGTTGAAGGGGCTGATGCGCACCAGCCGGTGCGTGCCCTTCTCGTTGCGTAGGTAGCCGTAGGCGTAGCGGCCCTCGATCTCGATCGTGCAGCTTTTGACGCCCGCTTCTTCCCCCTCGCTGAGTTCGTCCACGGTCACCTTCATGCCGTGGTCTTCCGCCCAGCGGGTGTACATCCGCATCAACATCAGGGCCCAGTCCTGAGCGTCGGTGCCGCCGGCGCCGGCGTTGATGCTGATCACGGCGCCCTCCTTGTCGTAGGGGCCGGAGAGCAGGCGCTCCAGTTCCCAACGATCGAGGTCGGCGCGCAGCTTCTGCAGAGCGGTGTTGGATTCGGCCAGCAGGTCGTCGTCGGGCTCCAGGCCGTAGAGCTCCAGGGTGGCTTCGCCGTCGGCGACCGCCGCCTGCCACTGGCCCAGCTGTTCGAGTTGGGCCTTCACCTCATCGAGCTGGCGCATCTTGGCTTGGGCCTGCTTCTGGTCGTCCCAGAAGTCGGGTTGGGAGGCCAGTTGCTCGAGGTGCTGCTGCCGTGCTTTCAGTGCCGGTACGTCAAAGACAGTCCTGGGCGTTGCCCAGGCGGTCGGTGAGCTCGGAGAGGTCGCGTTTGAAGTCGGTGAGGTCGAGCAGGGCGGCAGCGGGGGTGCTGGCGGCGGTCACGGCGGGGTGCGCAGGGTTGCTGATGGTCTGACCGTATCAGTGGCGCCATCAGTGGCGCCCGTCCAATCGCTCCAGGGAGCCTGCCCAGTTGAGAATGGCTTGATCCGCTGTGAGCAGGGTGGCGCGGTGCCAGATCGCCGTGGCCGCAATGAAGCGGTCCGCAGGATCGGCATGGAAGGCGTCCAGCTCCACGGCTTGCAGGGCGACGCCGCCCTCGAGGGGCAGTTCGAGCAGGCCGGCTTCCAGCCAATCGGCGCGCCAGCGCGCGGGCGGCAGGCCGAGCTGGATGCGCCCTCGGCGTTCCAGCATGGCGGCCTCCCAGAAGCTGATGGCACTGACGGCCACTTGACCGTGCTCCCAGGCTTCGCGGATGGCCTGTCTGGCTTGGCTACCGAGCTGGGCGTCATCACGGTCCAGCCACAGCAGCACGTGGGTGTCCAGCAGGATCACTGCAGAACATCCCAGGGCTCATCCAGGGGCGCCATCACGTCACCGTCGAGGCGGGTGGAGAGGTGCAGGCCAAAAGGATCGGTGCGGCGACCACCTCGGCAGGGATGCAGCTCCGCTACGGGCTGCCCGTTCTTGGTGATGACCAGGGTTTCGCCACTGCGGGCGACATCGTCCATCAGACCAAGGCAGCGGGCCTTGAACTGGCTGGCGCTGATCTGCCGGACCATGGCGCTGCTCCCGTGATAGCTGGAGGTCGTGATGACCATGGTACTGACCATGGTTGCTCAGTAACCTCACTCGGGTCACTTCTAGGATCAGTGCACCTGCACAGAGGCCCCGATGGCGGCAACGGTTGAGATCTACACCTGGCGGTTTTGTCCCTTTTGCATTCGTGCCAAGGCCCTGCTCGATCGCAAGGGTGTGGCCTACACCGAGCACGTGATCGATGGCGATGAGGCGGCCCGCGCGGCGATGGCCGCCAAGAGCGGGGGGCGGCGCAGCGTGCCCCAAGCGTTCATCAACGGCCAGCACGTGGGCGGTTGCGACGATCTGCATGCCCTCGAGCGCTCCGGCCAGCTCGACGCCCTGCTGGCGAGCTGAGCGGTGGCTTCCCAACTGTTCGTGATCGATCCGATTGCGCGGCTCAACCCTGCCAAGGATTCCAGCGTCGCCCTGATGCAGGCGGCCCTCCGGGCTGGCGAGCAGGTGTGGGTGTGCAACCTGGCGGATCTGTCGGCGGCCGATGCGCCTGGAGGCCATGGCGCCTGGGTGGTGGCCCAGCCTCTGGAATCCCGGCCCGAAGGCCAGCCCCAGGCCGGCGAACCCTGGTATCGCCTGGGGAAGGCGCAGCGCCTCCCCCTCACGGCCTTTCCGCGCGTGTGGATGCGCAAGGACCCGCCCGTGGATGAGGCCTACCTCTATGCCACCCATCTGCTGGAGCTGGGTGAGCGCCAGGGGGTGCGGGTGCTGAACAGCCCGGCGGGGCTGCGAGCCTGGAACGAGAAGCTCAGTTCCCTGCGCTGGAGCCACCTGATGGCGCCCACCCTGGTGGCCAGCCGGGTGGAAACGCTGGCTGCCTTCACGGCCGAGCACGGCGAGGTGGTGCTCAAGCCTCTGGGCGGGCGGGCCGGTCAGGGGGTGGTGTTTGCCTCCGCCAGCACCCCAGGCCTGCGGGCGCTGCTGGAGCTGGTGACAGGCCAGGAGCAGCTGCCGGTGATGGTGCAGTCCTTCCTGGCTGGAGTGAGCGCTGGCGACAAGCGGATCCTGTTGGTGGATGGGGAGCCGCTGGGGGCGGTCAACCGGGTGCCGAGCGGCGGCGAATTTCGCAGCAACCTGGCCGTGGGCGGCCAGCCCGAGGCCACCGAGCTCACCGATCAGGAGCGCCACATCTGCGCCGAACTGGCGCCGGCCCTGAAGGCCGAAGGCCTGTTCTTTGTGGGCATCGATGTGATCGATGGCCGGCTCAGTGAGATCAACGTGACCAGCCCCACCGGTGTGCGGGAGGTGGAGCGGTTGGGGGGGATTCCCCTGGCAGATCAGGTGATCGAGCGGCTGCTGCGCAGCTGAGCTGGCAGGTTGAGCTGCTGCTGCAGCACACCCAGCTTGAGGGCCACCTCCTGCAGCTCCCGCTCCACCGTGGAGCCCCGCACCAGCCCCGCCCCTGCGGTGAGTTCGAGCCGATCGCCCCGCAGGGTGCCGCTGCGGATGGCCACCCGCAGGTCGGCGTCGCCGGCGCTGTCGATCCAGCCGATCGGTGCGGCGTAGTGGCCCCGCTCAAACGGCTCCAGGCTGCGCAGCCAGGCCATGGCTTCGCGCCGCGGTAGCCCGGCGACGGCGGGGGTGGGATGGAGGGCCGCGGCGATGGCGAGGGGTTGCTGCGGGCCCAGGGCCGCCGTGATCGGGGTGTGCAGGTGCACCAGCTGGCCGTGGCGCGCCAGGCGCGGGTGGCGTGGCCGGCGGGGGCGGAGGCCCACTTGCGCCAGCACGGCGGTGATGGTGTCCACCACCAGCTCGTGTTCGTGGCGATCCTTGTCGGAGTGCAGCAGGGCCGCGGCCTGATCGCCTGCTGGGGCCGTGCCTGCCAGGGCATCGCAGCGCAGCTGACCCTGCCGCACCGTGAGCAGCCGCTCCGGTGAGGCCCCGATCAGGGCGGCTCCCTGACACCGCTGCCAGAGGAAGCGGCAGCTGCCGCTCTGGTGGCGCCGCAGGGGGCTCAGCAGCTCCAGGGGGTCGGGAGTGGCGTCAAGGCGCAGCTCCTGGCGCACGGCCAGCACCACTTTTTCCAGTTCGCCCCGATCCACCCGGGCCAGGGCCTCCGCCACGGCGGAGCGGTAGCGCTCCTGCCAGCTGGAGCTCCAGCGCAGGCCCACCCGGTTGGCTTGTGCACGATCGGCTGGGATGGGATCCACCACCAGCCGCTCCAGGCGGCGAGCCTGCTCCCAGAGCTCTTCGGCCAGCTGCCGCGGCGTCACCTCGCCGCCGATGGCACGCTGCAGACGCAGCCAGCAATGCTGGCCCTGGCGGCTGAGTTGCCAGCGCGGCAGCACGGCCTGCACTCCCGGCACCCCACCCGGTTCGCTCTGCAGGGGCGCATCGAAGAAGGCGAAGGCCAGCAGCACCCGCGGCCTGGCCAGGGGCGGCCCTTGGGAAGCGGTGGCCAGGCGGCTGAGGCTGGCACTGGCAAAGCGTTGGGCCAGCTCGAAGCGTCGGGGCCCGCTCAGCTCCAGGCTGTTGGTGCGGCCGGCGGCGGCGATGCAGAGCCCGGGAGCGCCATCCCAGAGAAAGCGGAAGCCGTCGCCACCGGTGGGTTCGAGGTGGGGCAGCAGCAGCATCGGGTCGCCGCCGGCCAGGGGCAGCGCCAGGCTGAGCACGCCGTCCTCCTCCAGCTGGCGTGCCTGTTCGTTGGCGAGGGCCAGCAGCTGGGTGAACGAATCACCCGAGGAATCGGTGAAGGAAGGGGAGGCCTGCACCAGAAGGGGCCGTTGCCGCGACGAAGAGCTGCTCAAATGTATGGGTCCTGCAGCGGCTGCCGCCTGCGGCCCCCATCCCTGTGTCCAAGGTCGTCGCAAGCCGTTACGCCAGCCACCCGGATCGACGCCTGCTTTGGAAGGCGGCGATCAAATGGCCCATGTATGCCGTGGCGGTGATGCCGGTGCTGCTGGCCGCCGGCTGGCGCTTTGGCCGGGGAGAGCCGGTGCGCGTCGAGCAGCTGCTGCTGTTCCTGCTGGCGGCAGTGCTGCTACTGGTCTGGGAAAACCTGGCCAACGATGTGTTTGATGCCGACACCGGCGTCGACACCCACGGCAAACCCCATTCGGTGGTGAATCTCACCGGGCGGCGGGATCGGGTGGCCCTGCTGGCCAACGGCTGCCTGCTGCTGGGCCTGGCCCTGATGGCCCTGGTGGCCTGGCGCAGCACGCCGGCGGTGCTGGCCCTGGTGCTGGCCTGCTGCGGGCTTGGGTATGTGTATCAGGGGCCGCCCTTTCGCCTGGGCTACCGCGGCCTCGGGGAGCCCCTCTGCTGGATCGCCTTCGGTCCGCTGGCCACCGCCGCCGCCCTGCTCGCTTTGGCGCCGTCTGGCGCTGCCAGCACCCTGGCCATTCCCTGGGGCACGGCCCTGCTGTTGGGCAGCGGTCCCGCCCTGGCCACCACCCTGGTGCTGTTCTGCTCTCATTTCCACCAGGTGGAGGAGGACGATGCCAACGGCAAGCGCTCGCCCGTGGTGCACCTGGGCACGGGCCTTGCGGCGGCACTGGTGCCCTGGTTTGTGGCCGGTGCCCTGGCCTTGCAATGGGCGCCGGTGCTGGTGGGCCAGTGGCCCCTCACGGCCCTGCTGGGGGTGGTGGGTCTGCCGCCGGCCCGGGATCTGATTCGCCTGCTGCAGCAGCAGCATCGCCACCCGGAGCGCATCGCCGGCAGCAAGTTTCTTGCCCTGCGCTTCCAGGCGCTCAATGGGTTGGGGTTGGCCTTGGGTCTGGCCCTGGGGCGCTGGTGGCCGGCTTGATCCGCCTGCAGTGGCGGCCCTTTGGCTTTGCCCTGCCCCAGCCCCTGGCCACGGCGGCGGGCACGGTGCACCAGCGGCGCGGCTGGCTGCTGCGGCTGCAGGGGGAGCAGGGGAGCGCAGGCTGGGGCGAGGCGGCCCCATTGGATGGGCAGCTGGAGCCGGTGGCCGCGGTGATCGAGGCCCTCGGATCCAGCCATCCCCGCGACGGCCTGGAGGCAGCGCTGACGGCCGGCGATCTGCCAGCGGCCCTTGCCTTCGCCCTGGGAGCAGCCCTGGCGGAGCTCGATGGACTGCCGCAGCGCCGCTGGCTGGCGGCGCCGGCATCGGCCCAGCTGCTGCCGGCCGGGCCGGCGGTGTTGGAGGCCCTCGATCGCGGCGCCCCGGCGACCGTGTTCAAGTGGAAGGTGGCCGTGTTTGCTGATCCCCTCGAGCGGGAGCTGCTGGAGCAGCTGCTTCAGCGGCTGCCGGCAGCGGCGCGGTTGCGCCTCGATGCCAATGGCGGCTGGGACCGGCCCACCGCGGCCGCTTGGGCCGAGCGGCTGTCCCGCGAGCCGCGGCTGCAGTGGCTGGAGCAGCCCCTCGATCCCGCCGACCAGGCCGGTCTGGCGGCCCTGGCCGATCGCCTGCCGGTGGCCCTCGATGAATCGCTGCAATGCCAGCCAGCCCTGCGCCAGAGCTGGCCCGGCTGGCAGGTGCGCCGGCCCAGCCAGGAGGGAGATCCTCGGAAGCTGCTGGCGGCCCTGGAGCGGGGTGCCCCGCGGCTGATGCTGAGCACCGCCTTTGAAACCGGCATCGGTCGGCGCTGGCTCGACCATCTGGCGGCCCTGCAGGCCGAGGGCCCCACGCCCGTGGCGCCGGGTCTGGCGCCGGGCTGGCAGGCGCCGGGGGGCCTCGCCAGTGCCGATCCTGAAACGGTGTGGGCCGCCGCAGGGCCGTCTGCTGGAGTGGAGGCTCGATGAGATTCGAGCAGCTGCAGCAGGCTTGGGCGGCCGGCCAGATCGTGGCGCTGGCGGGCCCTGCTCCGCGCGATCAGGAGGCGCTGGCCGCGGCGATCGGGCCCCAGGGGCTGGATCCCTTGCAGCGGCAGTGGGGCCCTGGAGTGGTGCTGGGCAGCGGCGGCAGTAGCGGCGGGAGGCGCTGGTGCCTCCAACCCCTGGCTCACCTGCAAGCCTCCGCCACGGCCACGGGCTCGTGGCTGGAGCAGCAGGGGCTGAACCCGGCGGCTTGCCTGCATCTCAACCCCCTGCCGCTGCACCATGTCAGCGGCCTGCTGCCCTGGCTGCGGGCGCAGCAGTGGGGCGCTGCCCACCGGCACCTGCAGCCGGCCTGGCTGCGCGATCCGGCCCTGTTGGCGGCCGCTGCGCCCGTGGATCCGACTCGCCCCGCCCTGCTGTCGTTGGTGCCCACCCAGCTGCAGCGCTTGATGGCGGCTCCAGAGGGTGTGGCCTGGCTGCAGCAGTTGGGGCTGATCTGGGTGGGCGGGGCGCCGCTGCCTCCCCAGCTCGCAGTGCGGGCGCGTCAGGCGGGGCTGCGGCTTGCCCCTTGCTATGGCGCCACGGAAACGGCTGCCATGGTGTGTGCCCTCCCCCCCAAGCGCTTTCTGGCGGCTGCAGCCGGTTGCGGTGCGCCCCTGGTGGATGTGGAGCTGCGATTGGGCCCGGATGGGGCCGTGGGGGTGCGCAGCGGGCGGCTCAGCCCGGGTTGGCTGGCGAACGGCCAGTTGCAACCCCTGCCCCGCTCCGCCGACGGGTGGTGGCGCAGCGGTGATGCCGGCCGCCTGGGGCCGGCGGGCCTGGTCGTGGTGGGGCGTCTCGATAGCGCCATCCACAGCGGTGGTGAAACCGTCTTTCCTGAGCCTTTGGAGGCCCAGCTGCTGGCGCTGGCCCAGGCGGCCGGTCTGCCCGTGCAGGCGCTGCTGCTGCTGCCTATGCATGATCCCGAGTGGGGCCAGCGCCTGGTGGCCTTGGTGCGGGCTGAGGGGATGCAGCCCTGGCCGGATCTACAGCGCCAGCTGCAGCAGCTGTGTGAGCCCTGGGCGCCGGCCGAGCGCCCGACGCGTTGGCTGTGCTGCCCCGAGCTGGCCCCCACCGCGCTGGGCAAATGGCAACGCAGCCGTTGGCGGGATTGGATGGATGAGCTAGAAGCAAATCAGAAGTCCCGACCCACATCGGCCGATGTCGACCCTCTCTGACACCGAAATCAGCAACAAGAAGCTGGCGGCGGGACTCACCGGCATCTTCCTGGGTGCCTTTGGTGTGCACAAGTTTGTGCTGGGCTACAACAAGCCGGCCATCATCATGTTGGTGGTGTCGCTGTTGACCTGCGGAGTGGGTTATTTCGTTTTTCAGGTGATTGGCATTATTGAGGGGATCATTTATCTCGCCAAATCAAACGACGAATTTCGAGTTGAGTATCTCGATGCTGAGAAAGACTGGTTCTGAGTCGTCGGCCCAACGGCTGACGCTCGTTGTTTTGTTGGCCCTTGCCGGGGCTATCAGCTTTGTTGCGGCCGGCAGCATTCCCCACGATGGCCTGCATCCGATGGCCCTCATGGCAGCCCTGTTGCCGCTCCAGCTGGCGGCGCTGCTCTACGTGTTCCGCCGGCCCTAAAGCGGCTGAATGCCCTGTCCCAGGCTCGAGGCCTCCAGCCAGCGGTTGATGGGTTCGGGCAAAGGGCAGCGCTGACGACTGCCGGCGCTGATGGCCAGATGCCGGGTCAGCCCCAGCGCCACGCTGCGATCACCGCTCTGGAAGCTGTAGCGCACTTCAAAGGCCCCGGGATCGAGGCGCTGAGGCTCCAGTTGGATGGCCAGGGGATCGCCGCAGGCCAGAGGGGCGAGGAAGTCGGCGCTGCAATGCACGATGGGCAGGGCTACGGCGGGCGTGTGCCCCGGCCGCGGGAAGACATCGGCGGCCGCAAGACCGAACCGTTCCAGGCTCTCTTCGTAGGCCTCGTGGCACCAGCGCAGCAGCTGCTGGAAGTGCATCACCCCAGCGGCATCGGTGTCGCCAAAGCGCACCGTGCGGCAGAGCAGCAACCAGGCGCTTGAATCAGCGATCAACCGACCCCATGATCACGTCGATGGAGCCGAGGATGGCCATGATGTCGGCCACCTTGGCCCCCTTGAGGATGTGGGGCAGGATCTGCAGATTGTTGAAGTCGGCGGCGCGAATCTTGAAGCGCCAGGGGGTGACATCGTTGTTGCCCTGGATGTACACGCCGATCTCGCCCTTGCCGGATTCCAGGCGGGTGTAGAGCTCACCCTCGGGGATCTTGAAGGTGGGGGCCACTTTCTTGGCCACATACTGCAGATCGAAGGCCGAGGAAGGCCCCCCCTTGCCTTCGGCCATCCGTTGGGCTTCCAGGTTTTCGGTGGGGCCGCCCGGGATCATCTGGCAGGCCTGGCGCACGATCTTGAGGGATTCGCGCATCTCCTGAACGCGCACCCGGTAGCGGGCGAAGCAGTCGCCCTCTTTCTCCCAGGCCACGGCCCAGTCGAAGTCGTCGTAGCACTCGTAGTGGTCCACCTTGCGCAGGTCCCAGGGCACGCCGGAGGCGCGCAACATCGGGCCCGAAAGACTCCAGTTGATCGCCATCTCGCGGCTGATCACGCCCAGTCCCTCGATCCGGCGGCGGAAGATCGGGTTGTTGGTGATCAGCTTCTCGTATTCGTCAATCTTGGGGCCGAACCAATCGCAGAAGTCGAGGCACTTCTCCAGCCAGCCGTAGGGCAGATCCGCCGCCACGCCACCGATGCGGAAGTAGTTGTTGTTGATCAGCCGCTGGCCGGTGGCCGCTTCCCACAGGTCGTAGATCATCTCCCGCTCGCGGAAGATGTAGAAGAACGGCGTCTGGGCGCCCACATCCGCCAGGAAGGGGCCAAGCCAGAGCAGGTGGTTGGCGATGCGGTTGAGCTCCAGCATCAGCACGCGGATGTAGCTGGCGCGCTTCGGCACCGGCACATCGGCCAGCCGCTCGGGGGCGTTGACCACGATCGCTTCGTAGAACATGCCGGCCGCATAGTCCATGCGGCTCACATAGGGCACGAACATCACGTTCGTGCGGTTTTCGGCGATCTTCTCCAGGCCGCGGTGGAGGTAGCCGATCACCGGCTCGCAGTCCACCACGTCCTCGCCGTCGAGGGTCACCACCAGCCGCAACACCCCGTGCATCGAGGGGTGGTGGGGGCCGAAGTTGACCACCATCGGCTCCGTGCGCGTCTCCAGCTGCGTCATGGGGCCGTGGCCTAAGAGGTCGAATGCCGGGATCTTAGGAAGGAAGCGCCCGCCGTTCCCGGCTTCCCGCTTGTTCGATTCCCCTGGGGCCTTCGCCCACGTGCCCGTGCTGGCCGAGCCGCTGCTGGCGGCGCTGCCGGGTGGCGGCGGCACGCTGATCGACTGCACCCTCGGCGGCGGCGGCCACAGTGCGTTGCTGCTGCAGGCCCATCCCGGCTTGCGCGTGGTGGGGCTGGACCAGGATCCAAGCGCCCGTGCCGCCGCCGCCGAGCGCCTCGCCCCGTTTGGCGATCGCGCCACGATCGTGGCCACCAACTTCGCCGATTACGTGCCAGCTGAGCTGGCTGTGGCGGTGCTGGCCGACCTGGGGGTGAGCAGTCCGCAGCTGGATGTGGCGGCGCGGGGCTTCAGCTTCCGGCTGGCCGGCCCGCTCGACATGCGCATGAATCCCACGGCCGGTGAGACCGCTGGTGAGCTGATCGATCGGCTCGACGAGACGGCGCTGGCCGATCTGATCTACGCCTACGGCGAGGAGCGGCTCTCGCGCCGCATCGCTCGGCGCGTCAAAGAGCAGGGCCCGTGGGCCCCGCGGGATACCGCTGAGCTGGCCTATCTGGTGGCCGGCTGTTACCCACCCCAGGCCCGCCGGGGCCGCATTCATCCCGCCACGCGCACGTTTCAGGCCCTGCGCATTGCCGTGAACGACGAGCTGGGTGTGTTGGACAAGTTGTTGCACAGCGCCCCGGACTGGTTGGTGCCTGGGGGGCTTTTGGCGATCATCAGCTTTCACTCCCTTGAAGACCGTCGGGTGAAGACGGCCTTTCTGGCCGATGAGCGGCTGGAGCGGGTCACGCGCAAGGCGATTCAGGCCAGCCCTGAGGAAGCGGAGGCCAACCCCCGCAGCCGCAGCGCCCGCTTGCGGATTGCGCGGCGGCTCAGCTGAGCAGGCCGGTGCGGTCTTCGGCGCCGAACAGCTGGCGGTAGGCGGCGGTGGAGATGCACAGCACCACCGGCACCACCACCAGCAGGCCGCCGTAGCTGAACAGGCCGCCGATGGCGTGGATCACACCTTCGACAATGCCCAGCCACAGCACCATCCACCAGCTGGGGTTCACCACGTTCACGCCTGATCCAAGCGTGTTGGTGGCCTTGGAGGTGCCCAGCAGCGACACCTGGATCAGGAACTTCTGGGTGACCAGCAGCCACACATAAAAGATCGCCACCACGATCATCGGGATGACGGAGAGGGCTTCATTGAGCTTGCCAAGGCCAGCACCGATCAGGGCAGCGATGGCGCCGGCTACGGCCACCACAATCGCCAGCAGAACTGCCGAGCCCAGCAGCCGGGCGCTGGCGGGACGGTCCCAGCGGGTGAAGTCGGCGAAGCAGGGCTTGCGGCCCTCCAGGCTCAGCCAGGCACCACGGGTGAGGCCCACCACGGTCCACAGGGCCACGATCACGTAGCCGATCACGCCCGCGATCAGCGCGATCCAGCCACCCACGGGGTGCACGACCATCAGCTCCTCCACCTTGGCCAGGCGGGCGGCACCGACGGCGGTCAGGGCGGCAAAGGGCAGCAGGATCAGGCCCGCCAGGGCCTGAAACAGCAGGAAGGCCCAGGGAGCCCGGCAGAAGGCGCCCCACCCGTCTTCAACGGCTTGGAGAATGTGCAGGCGGCTGTTGTCGGAGGGGGTGAGGGCCATGACCAAGGGCAGATGGCCCGGACGGTAGCGATGGACACACAAGGGCGCATCCGCTTTGTGAAGCTTTGATGGAAGTAGCGCTCCTCAGCGCAGCTCCCGCACTGCCGCTGCCACCGCGTCGATTGCCAGGGTGATGTCGGTCGCGCTGGTTTCCCGGCCCAATCCGAAGCGAATCGAGGCGGCGGCCTGGGCGCGACTGCGGCCCAAGGCCGCCAGCACATGCGAGGGCGACCCCTGGCTGCAGGCCGAGCCGCTGCTCACGGCGATCCGCCCGCGCAGCAGCCGGTGCAGCCGCTGGCCGTCGACGCCCTGCACCGTCACGTTGAGGTTGTGGGGAAGCCGGGGCGTCAGGCCTCCGTTGAGCTCGATGCCCCCGAGGGCCTGCAGGCCCTCCCAGAGCTGGTCCCGCAGGGCCCCGAGCCGCCCGGCCCGCTCCTCCCGGTCGGCCTCCGCCTGCGTCAGCGCCTCCCCCAGTCCCACGATCAGGGGCACCGGCAGGGTGCCGGCCCGGCGCCCGTCCTGTTGACCGCCGCCGTGCAGTTGGGGTGCCAGCCGCAACCCCGGCCTCACCAGCAGGGCCCCCACGCCCTTGGGGCCGTAGAGCTTGTGGCCGCTCAGGCTCAGCAGGTCGATGCCCAGGGCGTCCATGGCCAGGGGGATGTGGCCGGCGGCCTGGGCGGCGTCCACATGCAGCAGCACCCCCCGCTGGCGGCACAACTCGCCGATGGCGGCTAGGGGCTGAAGCACGCCGATCTCGTTGTTGGCGGCCATCACGCTGAGCAGCAGCACGTCGTCGCCAAGGGCGGCTTCGAGCTGGGCGAGATCCACCAGGCCATCGGGGCCCACCGGCAGCAGCTGCACCGGAAAGCCATGGCGTCCCAGATAGGCCAGCGGATCCAGCACGGCCCGGTGCTCGCTCACCAGGCTCAGCAGCCGCCGGCGGGGATGGCCCTGCTCCAGAGCCGCCTCGCACACCCCCTTGAGGGCCAGGTTGTTGGCTTCGGTGGCACCGCTGGTGAAGATCACCGCCTCCGGGGCGGCGCCCAGGGCGCGGGCCAGCTGGCCGCGGGCCCTCTCCACGGCGGCAGCGGCCTCCAGGGCCGGGCGGTAGAGCCGGCTGTCGGGGTTGGCGCAGTGCTCGCTCCACCAGGGCGCCATCGCCGCCACCACCGCCGGATCGCAGGGCGTGGTGGCGTGGTGGTCGAGGTAGGCGAGCATGGAGGTGCTTCTAGAGCTCCATGGTGCCAACCAGAACCCTCACCCTGGTGGCCCTGGCCGCTTTGCTGGCATCGCCTGCCTGGGCGGAGGGCGGTGGGGTGCGGCCTCAGGACGCCCGGCCGCCGGGGCTGATCCTGCTGCAGGAGCGCCCCGGCCTGGGCGGCATGCAGGCGGTCGGCATCTACAATGTCGTGGCCGATCCCAGCAGCCCCGGCCTGTGGCGCATCAAGTTTTGGGACGAGCAGCCCAAGGATGTGAAGGTGCGCAGCGAAACGGTCCGCTGCAGCCCGGCCGCACCGATGCGGGTCACCAGCAATGGGGCCTACCTCTTCCTGCGCGAACTCAACCCCGGCGGCCCAATCACCCCGGCCAACCGCATCGACCACCTGGTGTGGTGGGCCACCTGCTTCCCCGAGCAGGCGGGCAAGGATCCGGCCGGCCTGGCGGCTCTGGCGCTCCAGCTGGGCTACAGCGGCATGCTTCGGGAATCCGAGCAGGTGTTGCCTGGACGGCCCCGCTGAGCGCCTGCAGACTTGCGGCCATGAACCTTGAATCCGATCCCACCCAGGCCACCGCGGCTCCGGAAACCCCGGCCACGCCCGTGCGCCTGCTGCTGGTCGACGACGAGCCCGGCCTGCGCACCGCCGTGAAGGCCTATCTGGAAGATGTGGGCTTCGCGGTCACCACCGCCAACGACGGCGAGGAGGGCTGGACGGTGGCCCAGGAGCTGCTGCCCGATGTGATCCTAAGCGACGTGATGATGCCGCGCTGCGACGGCTACGGCCTGCTCAAGAAGCTGCGGGCCGATGAGCGCCTGGGGGGCACGCCGGTGATCTTCCTCACCGCCAAGGGCATGACCGCCGATCGCATCGCTGGCTTCCAGGCCGGCTGCGACGACTACATCCCCAAGCCCTTCGATCCCGACGAGCTGGTGGCCCGGGTTCACAACGTGGTGAACCGTCAGCAGCGTCTGCTGGCCGAGGCCGCCCGCTTCGCCGACGCCGACATCGGCCAGCTCTCCAAGCAGATCACCGAGATCCGCTCGTTGCTCGCCACCGGTGGCACCAAGAAGCCGGCCACCACTTCGGAGCATGTGTTCACGCCGCGGGAGGCCAGCGTGCTGCAGCTGGTGGCCGAGGGAATGATGAACAAGGAGATCGCCCGGCGCCTGGAAACCTCGATCCGAAATGTCGAGAAGTACGTCAGCCGCCTGTTCATCAAAACCGGCACGGCCAGCCGCACCGAGCTGGTGCGCTACGCCCTCGAGCACGGTCTTGTGGACTGAACCGTCTTGTGGATTGAGCTGCCAGCGGCGTTCAACCGGGGCCACGCCTACCGCGATCGCGTGACTCCCCGCGACGGGGGCCAGTTGTTGAGCGCGTTTTACGCAGCCCGCTACCCCCATTCCAGTGCGGCGGTGTGGCGACAACGGCTCGCCGCCGGCGAGATCTGCAGGAACAACCAACAGCTCCAGGCCGATGTCGCCCTCGCAGCCGGGGATGGGCTGATCTGGCATCGGCCCCCCTGGCAGGAAGCCGCCGTGCCGGTGTTGCCCGGCCCCTTGTTCGACGACGGCGACCTGCTGGTGTTCGACAAACCCAGTGGCCTGCCGGTGCTGCCGGCCGGTGGCTTTCTGGAGCACACCCTGCTGGCCCAGCTGCAGGCCCGCTGGCCTGACGCTCGGCCCGTGCACCGTCTGGGACGCTTCACCTCGGGGCTGCTGATCTGCGCCCGCCGCAGCGCCACCCGCGCCTGGCTTAGCGCCCAGCTGCGGGAGAGCACGGCACAACAACAGCGCCTTCAAAAAAGCTCCACAACTGTGACCACATTGGTGAGCCCCTGCCGCAAGACCTACCGGGCCCTGCTGCAGCCACCCGCCCCCGGCTCGCCTCTGCTGGCGCTGGAGCCCGGCGAGCTGCTCAGCCTCACCACCCCGATCGGTCGCTGTGCCCATGGGAGCCTGGGCACCATCTGGGCTGCCGCCCCTGCCGCCCCTGCGGATCCCGCCGCACTGCCGGCCTTGAGCGTGCTGCGCCTGCTGGAGCGGCGCGAGCGGGCCTGGTCGGTGGAGGTCACGATCGCCACCGGCCGCCCCCACCAGATCCGCATCCACACCGCCGCCGCCGGGGCCCCGCTGCTGGGCGATCCGCTCTATGGCCCTGGCGGTGGCGCCCAGGCGGGGGCCCTGCCGGGGGATGGGAGCTACCACCTGCATGCCCATCGGCTGCAGTTGGCCTGCCCCGATGGCGGCCTGCTCGAGTTGGAGGCGCCATTGCCCGAGGCCCTGCGCGGTGCCGCCGATGGTTGAGTTTTTGCATTCGGGGCTTGTTGAACAGACTGTTGAACGCCCTGGTCTGCACCTGCGCCACTGGCCGGCCTGGCTGCCGCCGGCCCGGGCGGCCGAGCTCCTGGCGGCGCTGCAGGCCGAGGTGCCGTGGAAGCAGGAGGCGATCACGCTCTATGGCCGCCGTCACCTGCTGCCGCGGCTCACCTGCTGGATGGCTGATCCGGGCTGCGGCTACCGCTACAGCGGCCTGGCCAATGCGATCGAGAGCTGGTGCCCGGCCGCCGCTGAGCTGCGCCAGGCCCTGCAGGAGCTCACCGGCTGGCGCTTCAACTCCCTGCTGCTCAACCGCTACCGCGACGGCCGCGATGCCATGGGCTGGCATGCCGACGACGAACCCGAGCTCGATCCCGCTGCGCCGATCGCCTCGCTCAGCTTCGGGGCCCCCCGCGACTTCCGCCTGCGGCCCCGGCCCAGCCCCCGCCGGCCGCCTGGTGCTCCGCTGCCCGAGGGGTATGGCGAGGAGGGCATCAGGCAAGGCGACCCCTGCGCGCCGTTCAACATCGCGTTGCACAACGGCGATCTGCTGTTGATGGAACCCCCCACCCAGTTGTGGTGGCAGCACGCCCTGCCCAAGCGCCTGCGGTTGGAGCAGGAGCGTCTCAATCTCACCTTTCGGGTGGTGCGCTCAGGCGCGCAGGTCTGATCAGGCCCGTTCGAAGGCGATCAGGCGGGAGAAATAGAAGGGCGCCTTGTTGAGGCTGCGGCGCACGGGCCGGAAGCCGGCCTCGGCGGCGGCGGCCACGATGCCCGCCTCGCGCAGGGTGTAGGCCCGGGTGGTTTTGCTGGGGCCCGGGAACAGCTGGCCGATGCCCTTGAGCAGCGCCAGCAGCGGCGTGTAGGGGGCAAAGCTCACGATCAGGTGCTGCTCCGCCATGCCAGCCAGATGGCGCACCATCTCCTCGGCCGGGGCCTGCGGGTAGTGGATGAACACATCCAGGCAGATCACCGTGTCGTAGCGGCCGCTGAGGCTCTCCAGATCGGAGGCCAGGAAGTGGATGCGGCCCGGGGCGATGCCGGCTTGGACGCCGCGACGCTCGGCTTCCTGCACCATGGCGGCCGAGAGGTCGGAGGCGGCGATCGATCCTGCCCCCAGCTGGGCCAGGGGCAGGGTCAGGCTGCCCACGCCACAGCCGGCGTCGCAGAAGCTGCGCTCGCCCAGGTTGCCCTGCTCCTGCAGCCAGGCCAGCACGTTGTCCACCGTTTTCTGGTGGCCGATGCGGATGTTGCGCTGCACCCGGTTGACGTCCTCGGACTCGCTGTAGATGCGGTTCCAGCGGTCGAAACCGGTGGTTTCGAAATAGCCCTTCACCTCGGCTTTTTCGGCTGCTGTTTTGGCTGCGGTATGCATCGAGCGGGGCAATGGGCCTCTGGATGGGCCGGATCCTAGGGAGCTACCCCTTCTCAGAGCACCTGGAGTTCACGCCGCACGTCTGCCAAGGGGCGTTCGATCCAGGGCCAGAAGTCCCAATGGAAATCGCGGATCGGCCCGGTTGTAGCGCCGCCGCGCTGCAGGGCCTGCGCGAAGGTAGGGGCATCGAGCTGATCTTTCAGTTTTGGTGCAACGCTTCCCGCCAGGGGATCGGCGATGCCCATCTGGAACTGCAACAGTGCTGGCAGGCCAATCAGCAGGGCGTGGTCCGGGAACAAGCCCATCGTGAAGCCCAGCACCTGCAGTTCGCCGTTGGGATTGGTGGCGTACCCGCCGATCACATGGTGCAGGTCGTGGATGGCCACATAGGCGTAAGGAAGGCCCCTGCGACTCCCGGGGTAAGGGAAGTTGTTGTCGATGTAGTAAGCGTGCAGGCCTGCCCCCAAGCTGCCGGCTGGTGCCGCATTCAGGGCGGCGTAGCGGCTTTCGTGTTCCCGATCGATGCCCACGCCCAGCATTGGCAGGATGAAGCGGGCATAGCCCTGCACCACGCCATCGTTGTTGAGCGCATGGAAGGTGCGGCGGTACATGTCGCCGAAGCTCTTGAGCACGTGCCCGCGGCACACCTCCTCCAGATCGGCCATCGTTTCGGGCTCCACCTGGAGCTCGACGGCGATGCGCATCAGGAGCTGCACCTTGGCCTGATCGAGCCGAGGCTCCAGGAAGGCCAGCAGCGTGAGCAGTTGCATCACCTCCTGCCGCTGGCGGCGGCTGAGCACCAGCCCCGATAACCCCACTGGGGTGGTGGCGGCTGGATCTTTGGGCCAGGGTTGGCCCAACAAGGAGGGGAACAGCGTCGCCAGCAGTTCGCGCTCCCGCTCCGTTGGGCGCTCTTTCCCCTCGGCGCTGATCAGGGCCTCACAGGTTTGGGCAACGGCCCGCACCGCAGCGGGTGGCAGGGAAGCCAGATCGTGAAACGCCATGGTGCCCGGTTGGTCGTCGGCTGTCCTGTCCTATCCACGCTTTGCTCGTACTGCAACACCCCTCGAGCTGGCCTGCATGGCCGCCACCTCCGTCAGGCCAGCGCCATCGAGGCATCGCTGATGCCATGAATCCGTAGGAAGGACTGCAGCGCCTAGATGGAGGCGGCCACGGCCCGCTGCCACACCAGACCCTCAGCCCCCGCATGCCAGCGCAGGGCCTCGACCAGGGGCGTGCCCAGCAGCAGCTGGGGCAGGCTGCGGTCATCCCCCAGCACCCGGCGCGGCAGCACGGTGGCCGCGGCGATGGCGCGGCCGGGTTCGCCGGTCCACTGCGCCAGACGCCGCACCCCCTCCAGCAGCGGCAGGGTGACCCCGGCCAGGGTGCCGTCCTGCAGCCGGCAACTGCCGTCCTGCACGATCAGCAGCCGCTCATCCCAGCGGTGCTGTCCCTCCCCCAGACCGTAGGGGGCCAGGGCATCGCTCACCAGCACCACCTGCTCCGGGGCCAGCCGCTGCAGCAGCACCGCCATGGTGGGGGTCACGTGCACCCCATCGGCGATCAGGCCGATCGCCACGTCGCCCCGCAGGGCGGCCGCCGCCACCGGCCCCGGTGCCCGGTGGTGCATGCCGGGCATGGCATTGAAGGCGTGGGTGAGCATCGTCACCCCGCGCGCAAAGGCCTCTTCGGCCTGGGTTTCGCTGGCGGCGCTGTGGCCCAGGCTCACCACGATGCCTCGCTCGGCCGTGGCGGCGATCACCGCTTCGGCTCCGTCGAGCTCCGGGGCGAGGGTCACCAGATCGATGTCGTCCTCGAAGCCGTCGATGCGCTCCAGCAGCGCCGCCAGGCTCGGGGCGGCCAGGTGCTGGGCGGGATGGGCGCCGCGCCGCGTTGGCTCCAGGAAGGGGCCTTCCAGATGGGCCCCCAGCAGCTGGCAGCGGCCCGGGCGATGCCGCGCGCGTGCTTCGGCCAGCACGGTGAGGGCCTGGCGCAGCGGCGCCACGCCGCAGGTCACCAGGGTGGGACAGATCGCTTCGACGCCATCGCGCCAGAGCAGCTCCAGCAGCTGCTCCAGCTGAGGTAGATCGGTGGCGGTGAGTTCCGGGAAGGCCAGCCCCAGGCCGCCGTTGATCTGCAGGTCCACCCCGGCCGGGCTGAGCCAGTCGCCGCCCCAGTCGTCACCGGTGGCCCGGCTGCCATCCGGCAGGGGTTCCACCAGGGCGATCAGGTTGTCGTCGTCGAGGCCGATGCGCCAGCGCTGCTCGGCGCCGTGGCTGCAGCGCCGAGCCTGGGGCAGGCGAACGTTGCTGAGCCAGTGCATGGGCAGAGGAGCGCAGGTGTGGCGTCTGGGCGGTCAGACGTGACAATGCCATTCTCTGCCTGCGCCTGCGTGGTTGCGCTTCCTTCCCCTGGATCGTCTGCGCCGGATCCCGCCCCCCGCGTGGCGGTGGTGATGGGCAGCGATTCCGACCTGCCCACCATGCAGCCGGCGGTGGAGGTGCTGGAGCGCTTCGGGGTGGTGGTGGAAGTGCGGGTGCTCTCGGCCCATCGCACGCCGCTCGAGATGATGGATTTTGCCCAGCAGGCCGCTGGCCGCGGCCTGAAAGTCATCGTTGCCGGCGCGGGTGGGGCCGCCCACCTGCCCGGGATGGTGGCCGCGCTCACCACCCTGCCGGTGATCGGCGTGCCCGTGCAGAGCCGGGCGCTCGCCGGGGTGGATTCGCTCCACTCGATCGTGCAGATGCCGGCGGGCATCCCCGTGGCCACGGTGGCCATCGGCAACGGCACCAACGCCGGCCTGCTGGCTGTGCAGATCCTGGCCACCGCTGACGAACGCCTGGCGGCCGCCATCGCGGCCTATCGCGCTGAGCTGCACGCCCAGGTCACCAGCAAGGACCGCCGCCTGGTGGAGCTCGGCAGCCGCGCCTACCTGGAGCAGATGGGCTGATGCTCGAGCGCCTTGTCCTGCCCCCCTGGTTGAAGGCCGGCCTGGCCCTGCCCCTGCTGGTGCTCAACCTCTGGGTGCTGCGTCAGCTGCTGCTACCCCTCGCCCCCTTCCCGGCGCTGTTTGTGGGAGCCGCCCTGATCGCCTTCCTGCTCGATTTACCCAGCCGCTGGCTAATGGGCCGCGGTCTGCCGCGCTGGCTGGCCACCGCCTTGGTGGTGGGTCTCAGTTTCGGGCTGCTTGCTTTGGCGGCTGTCTGGCTGGTGCCGCGGCTGATTGAGCAGCTGGGCGAGCTGATCACGGCCTTGCCCGGCTGGTTGGCCCAGGGCGAAACGCTGCTGCAGCAATTGCAGGCCTGGGCTGGCACCCGGGGGCTGCCCACAGATTTCGGCGACCTCAGCAGCGAATTGCTCACGCGCACCAGCCTGCTGGCCCGTCAGGTCAGTCAGCAGCTGCTCGGATTGCTCGGCGCCACCGTGGGTCTCACGGTGAACACCGTGATCGTGCTGGTGTTGGCGGTGTTTCTGCTGTTGGGCGGGGAGGGCATCAGTGCGGGCCTCGCCCAGTGGCTGCCGCCAAAGGTGCGGGAGCTGGTGGTAACCACCCTCAATCGCACCTTCCGGGGATACTTCGCCGGCCAGGTGGTGCTGGCGTTGATCCTCAGCGCCGCCCAGATCGTGGTGTTCACGCTGCTGGGCATTCCCTATGGCGTGCTGTTTGCGGTGGCGATCGGCTTCACCACTCTGGTGCCCTACGCCAGCGCCCTGACGATCGTGGTGGTCAGCCTGCTCCTGGCCCTTGACGATCCCCGCACCGGCCTGGAGGTGCTGGCGGCCGCCATCAGTGTGGGCCAGGTGGTCGATCAGGTGATCCAGCCCCGGCTGATGGGACTGATCGTTGGCCTGCAGCCGGCCTGGCTGCTGATCAGCCTGCCGGTGGGGGCCCGGTTGGGCAGCCTGCTGGGGCTGGGCGATCTACTGGGCCTGCTGCTGGCGGTGCCCACGGCCAGCTGCGCCAAGACTTTCCTCGATGCCTGGGGCGACCAGCTGCGGGCTGGGGAGTCGCTCAGCCCGCCTGGGGAATCACGCCCTGGCTTGCCAGGTAACTGAGCACCTGCGCCACCGAGTCCTCCAGGCTCTGGCTGCCGGTGTCCACCCGCAGCTCGGGCTGCTCGGGGGCCTCATAGGGGCTGGAGATGCCGGTGAACTCCTTGATCTCGCCGGCCCGCGCTTTGGCGTAGAGCCCCTTGGTGTCGCGCTGCTCGCACACGTCCAGGTTGGCGGCGCAGTGGATCTCGATGAAGTCGCCGGCGTCCACCAGGTCACGGGCCTTGTCACGGTCGGCCTTGAACGGTGACACGAACGCCGTCAGCACCACCACGCCCGCATCCAGAAACAGCTTGCTGACCTCGCCGATGCGGCGGATGTTCTCCTCCCGGTCGGCGTCGGAGAAGCCCAGGTCTTTGCAGAGGCCGTGGCGGATGTTGTCGCCATCCAGCACGTAGCAGGCCAGCCCCCGCTCAAACAGGGCCGAATTCACGGCATTGGCCAGGGTGCTCTTGCCGGCGCCGCTGAGGCCGGTGAACCAGAGAATGGCGCTGCGGTGGCCCCGCTGCTCGGCCCTGGCAGCCCGGTCCACGGAGGTGTGGTGCCAGGCGATGTTGGTGGAGGCTCCCTGGTTGGTGAGTTCGCCGTAGGGGACCGTTGGCGGGATTGGGGAGGCGGCCATCGCGCTCTGCTGCAGGCTGATTGGCCAAGTATCCCCCGCTGCCGGCGCGGGCCCGAGTGCTCAGCCTCCCGCCTGCTTGGGTCGGTAGCCGGCCTTCTCCAGGGCGGCCAGGGCCGGCGCCACCTGGTCGCCCTGGAGCTCAATCACCCCGTCTTTCACGGTGCCGCCCGTGCCGGCGGCAGCCTTGAGCTGCTTGAGCAGGGTCTTGAGTTCGGCTTCCAGCGCCTCCAGTCCGGTGATCGCCGTCACCAGTTTTCCGCCCTTGCCCGCCTTGGTGCGCTGCACCCGCACCCGCTGCTGGGCCTTGGGGTTGGGCCCGCCAGCGGCACTGCCGGCCGCGGCGCGTTGCAGGCTTTCCGGCTTGCTGAATTCCTGCCAGCCGCCCTTGGCCATGGCTGCTTCTTACGCTGCACTGATCTTGCTCCGCCGCTGGTGACCAGCACCGTCCCCCCCGTGTCGTCTGCTGGCGGCCTGTCTTCGGCTACCGGCCCCGATCCCGCCGCCCTCGAGCTCGCCGCCCGCCCCAATGGCCTGGGTCGCTATGGCCAGTTTGGCGGTCAGTACGTGCCGGAAACCCTGATCCCTGCCCTGGCGGAGCTGGAGCAGGCCGCTGCCGAGGCCTGGAAGGATCCGGCTTTCACCGACCGGCTCAACCACCTCTTGCGCACCTATGTGGGGCGGCCCAATCCTCTTTATGAAGCGGAGCGGCTCAGCGAGCACTACCGCCGCGCCGAGGGCGGCCCACGCATCTGGCTGAAGCGCGAAGACCTCAACCACACCGGTGCCCACAAGATCAACAACGCCCTCGGGCAGGCGCTGCTGGCTCTGCGCATGGGCAAGAAGCGGATCATTGCCGAAACCGGCGCCGGCCAGCACGGCGTGGCCACCGCCACCGTGTGCGCCCGCTTCGGCCTGGATTGCGTGGTGTACATGGGCGCCGAAGACATGCGCCGTCAGGCCCTCAACGTGTTCCGCATGCGCCTGCTGGGGGCCAGGGTGCAACCCGTGACGGCCGGCACCGCCACCCTGAAGGACGCCACCAGTGAGGCGATCCGCGACTGGGTGACCAACGTGGAGACCACCCACTACATCCTCGGCTCGGTGGCGGGCCCCCACCCCTTCCCGATGCTGGTGCGCGATTTCCACGCCGTGATCGGTGAGGAAACCAAGCGCCAGTGCCACGAGGCCTTCGGCCGCAATCCCGATGTGCTGGTGGCCTGCGTGGGCGGTGGCTCCAATGCCATGGGTCTGTTCCACCCCTTCGTGCCCGACACATCCGTGCGGCTGGTGGGCGTGGAAGCGGCCGGCGATGGTGTGGCCACCGGCCGCCACGCCGCCACCATCACCGAGGGGCGGGTGGGCGTGTTGCACGGCGCCATGAGCCTGTTGCTGCAGGACGAGGAGGGCCAGGTGCAGGAGGCCCACTCGATCAGCGCCGGCCTCGATTACCCCGGGGTGGGCCCGGAGCACAGCTACCTGAAAACCATCGGCCGCGCCGAATACGGCGCCGTCACCGATGCGGAGGCCCTCGAGGCCCTGCAACTTCTGTGCCGCCTGGAGGGCATCATCCCGGCCCTGGAAACGGCCCACGCCTTCGCCTGGCTGGAGAAGCTCTGCCCCACCCTGGCCCCCGGCACCGAGGTGGTGCTCAACCTGTCGGGTCGCGGCGACAAGGACGTGAACACCGTGGCCGAGAAGCTCGGTGATCAGATGGGGGGCTAACCCAACAGCCGTTCCAGCACCTGGGCCACCGACTGCACCGCGGCCCGGGCAGTGGCATAGGCCATCCGCATCGGACCCACCAGGGCCACCTGGCCGATGCCGCCATCGCCGCTGCGGTAGTCGGCCTGCACCACCGCGCACTGATGCAGGGCCCGGTGCGGATGCTCGGCGCCAATCCAGATGCCCGGTTGGGGCAGGAGCTGTTGGGGGGCATCCTCCACCAGCTCCACCAGGGGCCGCAGGCTGAGGGTCTGGCTGAATTCCGGTTGCGCCAGCAGGCCCGCCAGGCCAGTGGTGACGGCGCTTTCACCCTCCAGCTGCCGCGATTGCCCATGGCTGGTCAAGGCCTGGCGCAGCACGGCGCCGCTGCTGCGCAGATGGGACGGCAAGGTGCCCCAGTCGATCGCCCCGCCCTGGAGCTGGGCGCTGACCCAGCGCTCCAGGGCGGCCAGCTCGGCTACGGCCTGGGCGGGCAGCCGCAGGTTGAGGCTGCTGGCGGTCGCGCCCCCCTCCACCAGAAACACCAACAACCGCTCGCCACTGGCCACCAGCCGCAGCGCCTGCAGCTGGGGTTGGTGGCGTTGGGGGCGGGTGATCAGGCTGAGCAGGCCGGTGAGATCGGCCAGGCGCCGGCTCAGGTGCAGCAACAGGTCGTCGAGGGCCGCCCACTGCAGGCTCAGCCCGGTGAGCTCTCGCTCGAGCTGCAGGGCCGCTGCGCCGGGGGCGGGCAGCAGCTGGTCGACATAGGTGCGGTAGCCCTGCTGGCTGGGGATCCGGCCGGCGGAGGTGTGGGGCTGGGTGAGCAGGCCGCGTTGCTCCAGGGCCCCCATCGCCGAGCGCACTGTCGCCGGACTGGCTTGCAGCCCAAAGCGCCGCACCAGGGTTTGGCTGCCCACCGGTTCCATGGTGTCCACGTAGTGCCGCACGGCGAGCTGGAGCACCTCCTGCTGCCGAAGAGGCAAGGGGCGGGGGGACGGAGACTGCAAGCGAACGCTGCAGGGGTGCGGCGATCGTAGGCAGACACTGCTGGTCTCAGTAGCGGGGCACGCCGGGATCCACTTCGATGCTCCAGGCATCGATGCCCCCCTGAACGTTCCACACTGCGCCGTAGCCGTGTTCCTGGATCAGCCAGCAGCCCAGGTGCCAACTGCGCACGCCCGCATGGCAGAGCACCGCCACGGGGCGGTCGCGGTCGAGCAGCTGGTGGAGGTTGCCGATCCAGTCGGCGGAGCGGCTCAGGGGGAGGTGCACCACGGGGCAAGCCAGTTGGGCCAACTCCAGTTCGGCGTCTTCGCGCACATCCACCAGCTGGATCGGCTCGCCCTGCTCCAGTCGGGCCTGCAGCTCGCGCGCCCGGATGGTCTGCGGCGTGCCGGCCTCGGGGCGGTCTGGATGGTGCATCTCGGGCACGGGGGGTGGGTTGGGGTCAAGATGGGCCCATCCTGCGTGGGGCGCATGAAGGCCCGCCCGTTTCTGGCGGTCGTGCTGGCGGTAGCGTTGCTGTTGCTGAGCCTGGCGGCCGGCGGCTGGTGGCTGGTGCTGCAGCGCTCCCCGTTGCAGTTGCAGCATCAGGCCCTGGTTCCGCCGCAGGCGGCCCGATTCGTGCCCCGGCAGGCCGCGCTGAGCCTCTACCTGCTCACCGATGGGGAGCAACCTGTGGCCTACGCCCGGGCGGTGGCGCCCACCCGCGAGCGGCGGGCGGCTGTGGCGGCGGTAGCAGGCCTGCGGGACGGCGCCTTCGCGGCGGCAGGCCTGAATTACCCCGGCGAGCTGGCCCCCTGGCTGGGCCGCGAACTGGGCCTGGCCCTGTTGGCCTCCGAGCCTGGTGCGGCCCCCGATGGTTGGTTGTTGTCGCTGCGCAGCCGCGATGCCGATGGGGCCCGCCGCTTCCTGCAGCGCTTCTGGCAGACCCGCAGCCTGGCCGGCACCGATCTGCAGATCAGTAGCTACCGCGGCATGGGGCTGATCAGTGGCCGCGGCGCCCTGGTGGGCACCACGCCGGTGCCGATCGCCACCGCGCTGATCAACGACGACCTGGTGCTGATCGCCTCCGGCCGCGGCGTGCTCGAGCAGGCCCTCGACGTGTCCCAGATCGACGAACTCAACCAGGCCGCCAGCCCCCGCTTCCGCCAGGCCGTCCAGCGCCTGGGCCAGGGTGCTGCCCTGCTCACGGCCCGCCCGGAGGCCCTGGGGTCCTGGCTGGGCCTGCCTCCTGCATTCACGGCGCCGGGAGCCGTGCAGGAGCTGGTGGCCAGCCTGCGCCCCGATGGCCGCTCACTGGTGCTGGATGGTTGGCTGCAGGTCGGCCCGGATGTTGAGCCCAAGGCTCTTCTGCCCGTCCCCGCTGCAGGCGCTGCCACCGGTGCCGCCCTGCTGGAGGCCCTGCAGGCCCCTTCCGACAGCCTGGCGCTCGTGCAACAGCCCGCGGCCTGGCCCGCGCTCTGGCAACCGCTGCTGGCGGCGGTGCTCCAGGTGCCCGAGGGATCCTTGCCAGCGCAGGTGGCGGCGGCCGATGCCGGCCCGCTGCTGTGGAGCCAGAGCCGCCAGGGCTGGTTGCTCGGCACCGCCGCCGACCAACCCGATCCCGCCGTGCTCGATGGGGCCCTGGCCGCTGAGGGCTTGATTGCTGCCCCCCTGCCTGTGGAGGGTGACACCAGCGTTCGGGTCTGGACCCGCTTGGAGGCGCCGCAGGGCGGTCGTCGTGCGACGCGGGCCGAGTCAGACCAGCTCCAGGCGAGCCTGGCCGGTGCCCGCTCCAGCCAGGGGCGCCTGGCTTGGTGGGGGCAGACCCTGGCGGTGCTTCAGGAGCAGCGCGACTCCCGCCAGCCTCCCCGGTTGCGGCTGGAGCAAGTTGCCGCTCTCGATCTGCCCCAGGCGCCGCTGCAATGGGCGATGGGTGGTGAGCGGGCCCGGTCTCTGTTGCAGCGCTGGAGCACCTGGCAGCTGCTCTCGGGCTTGGCGGGCCATCCCCTGGCTCCGGGGGTGCAGGGGCTCAGCCTCGGCCTCGCCGCGGCCCCAGATGCCCCCCCCGACGGGGGAGCCGGTGTGCACCTCAAGGCGCGCCTGGGTTTTGGCTGAGCGCGAACTGCTGCTTTGGCGCCATGGCCTGGCCGAGGAGCGTCACCCCGACCTCCCGGATAGCGCGAGGGCCCTCACGCCCGAGGGGATCCGCCGCACGGCGGCGGTGGCGGAGCAGCTGCACCGGCTGCAGCTCGATTGCGATCAGCTGCTGAGCAGTCCCCTGCGGCGGGCGGTGCAGACCGCGGAGCTGGGCGTGGCAGCTGGCCTGGCCGCCGGTTTCGTGGTGGAGGCCAGCCTGGCCCCAGGGGGCGATCCGCGGCCGCTGCTGCAGCCAGGCGCCTGGCGGCGGTTGGGCCTGGTGGGCCATGAGCCGGATCTGGGCCACCTGGCCTCCAGCCTGCTGGGGGTACCGGCGGGCACGCTCACCCTCCGCAAGGCCGGCATCGTGCTGATCAGGCTCGGGGCGGCTGGTGCCCGCCTGGAGGCCCTGATCGGCCCTCGGTTGCTGCGGCTACGGCAGTCGTCGCGCCGGTCGCCGTAGGTTCGCAGCATCGATCGCGTCGCGCATGGCAGCAAGCGGAGCTCAGGCCCCGAGCCTTTTTCGCCCTGGGTTGGAAGGGGTGCCGGCCACCCAGTCGTCGATCTGCGACATCGACGGCCAGCTGGGGGTGTTGACCTACCGCGGCTACCGCGTGGATGAGCTGGCCTCTCAGAGCACCTTCCTGGAAACGGCCTATCTGCTGATCTGGGGTGAGCTGCCCACGGCGGATCAGTTGCGGGAGTTTGAGCACGAGGTGCAGATGCACCGGCGGGTGAGCTTCCGCATCCGCGACATGATGAAGTGCTTCCCCTCAGGCGGACATCCGATGGATGCCCTGCAGAGCAGTGCGGCGTCGTTGGGGCTCTTTTATTCCAGGCGCGCTCTGGACAACCCCGAATACATCGTTTCGGCGGTGGTGCGGCTGATCGCCAAGATCCCGACGATGGTGGCGGCGTTCCAGCTGATCCGTAAGGGCCAGGACCCGATCCAGCCCCGCGACGACCTGGCCTATGCGGCCAATTTTCTCTACATGCTCACGGAGCGGGAACCCGACCCCCTGGCGGCCCGCATCTTTGATGCCTGCCTGATCCTGCACGCCGAGCACAGCCTCAATGCCAGCACCTTCAGCGCCCGGGTGACGGCCAGCACCCTCACCGACCCCTACGCCGTGGTGGCCTCGGCGGTGGGCACCCTGGCGGGCCCCCTGCACGGCGGAGCCAACGAAGACGTGCTGGAGATGCTGGAGAGCATCGGCACGGAAGATCAGGTGGAGCCCTGGCTGGATCGGGCGATCGCTGGCAAGCAGAAGATCATGGGTTTCGGCCACCGTGAGTACAAGGTCAAGGATCCCAGGGCCGTGATCCTGCAGAAACTGGCTGAGGAGCTGTTCGATCGCTTCGGCCACGACCCGATGTACGACCTGGCCCGCAAGCTCGAGGAGGCCGCCACCCAGCGCCTGGGACCCAAGGGCATCTTCCCCAACGTCGACTTCTATTCAGGCCTGGTGTATCGCAAGCTCGGCATCCCGGAAGACCTGTTCACGCCGATTTTCGCCATTGCCCGCACAGCTGGTTGGCTGGCCCATTGGAAGGAGCAGCTGGGTGCCAACCGCATCTATCGACCCTCCCAGATTTATACCGGTGAGGCTGGGAGAGACTGGCAGCCCATTGGTGCCCGCTAAGTTGCCCCCATCTGAGCTGCCGCCATGCTGACCAACACGGCTCCAGGCCTGGATCTGGAAGCCAGCTTTGAGCAGGCCCTGCAAGGGCTAGGGCTGAGCCCGGCTGCGGCCCACATGCTCTGGCTGCCGCTGCCGAT
The DNA here is from genome assembly GCF_024346435.1 of Cyanobium sp. Alchichica 3B3-8F6. NCBI lineage: Bacteria > Bacillati > Cyanobacteriota > Cyanophyceae > Synechococcales > Prochlorococcaceae > Cyanobium > Cyanobium sp. Alchichica 3B3-8F6. The sequence goes on from NZ_JAGQCZ010000007.1 coordinate 76,719, forward strand.
GGTGCTGGTGCTGGTCGCCGCTGTGGTGGGTGTGCTGGTGAACGTGTGGCTGGAGCGCAAGATCTCCGCCGCCGTGCAGCAGCGCATCGGCCCGGAATATGCCGGTGCCCTCGGTGTGCTGCAGCCGATCGCTGACGGCATCAAGCTCGTCTTCAAGGAAGACATCATCCCGGCCAAGGCTGATGGCCTGCTGTTCACTCTGGGGCCAGTGCTGGTGCTGATCCCGGTGATCCTCAGCTGGCTGGTGGTGCCCTTCGGGCAGCACCTGCTGATCAGCAACGTGGGGATCGGCATTTTCCTGTGGATCTCGCTCAGCAGCATTCAGCCGATCGGCCTGCTGATGAGCGGCTATGCCTCAAACAACAAGTACTCCCTTTTAGGTGGCCTGCGAGCCGCTGCCCAGTCGATCAGCTACGAGATCCCCCTGGCCCTGGCCGTGCTGGCGGTGGTGATGATGAGCAACTCGCTCAGCACCGTTGACATCGTCAACCAGCAGACCGGGGCCGGCATCCTCAGCTGGAACATCTGGCGCCAGCCGGTGGGCTTCGTGATCTTCTGGATCTGCGCCCTGGCTGAATGCGAGCGCCTTCCCTTCGACCTACCGGAGGCCGAAGAGGAGCTGGTGGCTGGCTACCAGACCGAGTACTCCGGCATGAAGTTCGCCCTCTTCTATCTGGGCAGCTACATCAACCTGGTGCTCTCGGCCCTGCTGGTGTCGGTGCTCTACCTGGGTGGCTGGGGCTTCCCGATTCCGGTGGAGTGGCTGGCCGGTTGGCTGGGTCAGCCGATCGATGCGCCCTTGGTGCAGCTGATCACCGGCTCCGTGGGCATCGTCATGACCGTGCTCAAGGCCTACCTGCTGGTGTTTCTGGCCATCCTGCTGCGCTGGACCACACCGCGGGTGCGGATCGACCAGCTGCTCGACTTGGGCTGGAAGTTTCTGCTGCCGATTGCCCTCGTCAACCTGCTGATCACCGCGGCCCTCAAGCTCGCCTTCCCGATGGCCTTCGGCGGTTGACCCCCTGTTTCGGCAGGCCTCCGGCCCGGCCCCACTCCAGACCAGCCATCATGGGCTGACACTCTCCGACCGCATTCCCCCTCAGAGCCAGCTCCATGTTTGGGTTCCTCAAGAAAGTCGGCGACTACACCCGCGATGCTGTGGGTGCGGCCCAGTACATGACCCAGGGTCTGGCGGTGACCTTTGACCACCTACGGCGCCGGCCGGTCACCGTCCAGTACCCCTACGAGAAGCTGATCCCCTCGGAGCGCTACCGCGGCCGGATCCACTACGAATTCGACAAGTGCATCGCCTGCGAGGTGTGTGTGCGGGTCTGCCCGATCAATCTGCCGGTGGTGGATTGGGTGATGAACAAGGCCACCAAGAAGAAGGAGCTGCGCAACTATTCGATCGATTTCGGGGTGTGCATCTTCTGCGGCAATTGTGTGGAGTACTGCCCCACCAACTGCCTATCGATGACCGAGGAATACGAGCTGTCCACCTTCGACCGCCACAGCCTCAACTACGACAACATTGCCTTGGGTCGTCTGCCCACCAGCGTGACCAGCGACCCTGCGGTGGTGCCATTGCGGGAGTTGGTCTACCTGCCCAAGGGAGTGATGGATCCCCACGGCGTGCCCGACACAGCCCCCCGCGCCGGCAAACTGCCGGAGCAGGTGCTCGAAACCCTGCCGAAAGCCGAGCCCAAAGCTCCCTCCCAGCCCAGCGGAGACGCGTCATGACCATCGCCTCCACCACCCAGCTGATCTGTTTCGTGGCCCTCTCCGCCACGCTTGTGCTCGGGGCCCTTGGGGTGGTTTTGCTGCCCAACATCGTCTACTCCGCCTTTCTGCTGGGCGGGGTGTTTCTGTCGGTCGCGGGTCTGTACCTGCTGCTCAATGCCAGCTTCGTGGCAGCTGCCCAGGTGCTCGTCTATGTGGGCGCTGTCAACGTGTTGATCCTGTTCGCGATCATGCTCGTGAACAAGAAGGAAAACCTCGCGGCCATTCCAGGCCTGGGGGTGCGTCGTCTGTTGTCGGGCGCCGTCTGCGGTGGTCTGTTTGTGTTGCTGATCCGGGTGGCCTTCACCACGCCCTGGGCCCTGCCTGGACCCGAGCCGGTTGGTGAGGAGGCGACCATCCGGATCGGCGAACACCTGTTCAGCGACTATCTGCTGCCCTTTGAGCTGGCCTCGGTGCTGCTGTTGATGTCGATGATCGGTGCGATCGTGCTGGCGCGCCGCGATGTGCTCAGCAGCGATGTGATCACCGGCGAAGCGGCGGATCAGGGCCTGATCGAGAAGGAGCGCACTCCGTTGCTGCTGGAAAAGTCTCCCCGTTGAGGGGGCGTTTGATCCCCCGTCTGCTTGATCCAGTCCCCACCGACCCATCTGCTCATCCCCCCCAGCTCCATGGAGATCACCCTTCCCAGCACCATCCCCCTGCAGGCCTATCTGGCCCTGGCTGCCGTGTTGTTCTGCACGGGAGTCTGGGGTTTGATCAACAGCCGCAATGCGGTGCGGGTGTTGATGAGCATTGAGCTGATGCTCAATGCGGTGAACATCAATCTGATGGCCTTCTCCAGCTATCTCGATGGCCAGCTGATTCGCGGTCAGGTGTTTGCCATCTTCGTGATCACCGTGGCGGCGGCGGAGGCGGCTGTGGGTCTGGCAATCCTGCTCTCCCTCTACCGCAACCGGGAGACGGTTGACATGGAGCGCTTCAATCTGCTGCGTTGGTAACCCGGCCCTTCCCCGATGCGGCTTGAGAGGGTCTGGTTGATTTCACGGTCGGGCAGCCAGGCTGCCCATCGCCAGGCCAAGCGCTGCGCCGAAGACCTGGCGGCCCAGGGGGTGCATGTGGTGGTGGCCTCCAGTGGCCTGGCCCGCAACCCCTTTCCCGGCCTGCTGGCCACCGAAGCCCATCTGCCCGATCTGGCCCTGGTGCTGGGCGGTGATGGCACCGTGCTTGGTGCCGCCCGTCATTTGGCCCCCCTGGATGTGCCGATCCTCAGCTTCAATGTCGGTGGCCACCTGGGTTTTCTGACCCACGACCGCCGCTTCCTGCGCCTCAGCGCTGATGCCGGCAAGTCGGAGGAGGAGAGCCTCTGGGAGCGTCTGCGCAACGACCGGTTTGCTCTTGAGCGCCGGATGATGCTGCAAGCCCACATCGACCGCGGTGATGGGGTGGACCAGGCCGATGGCCCCCACCTGGCCCTCAACGATTTCTATTTTCGGCCCTGCCTCGATGAGGTGTCTCCCACTTGCGTGCTCGAGCTGGAGATCGACGGCGAAGTGGTGGATCAATACCGCGGCGACGGCTTGATCATTGCCACCCCCACCGGCTCCACCGGCTATTCGATGGCGGCTGGCGGGCCCATCCTCCACCCCGGTATCGAGGCGATCGTGGTCAATCCGATCTGCCCGATGAGCCTCTCCAGCCGCGCTGTGGTGGTGCCGCCGCGGGCCCAGCTTTCGGTGTGGCCCCTGGGGGAAACCAGCCGCCGGGTGAAGCTCTGGAAAGACGGCGCCCATGCCACGGTGCTGGAGCCGGGGGATCGGGCCGTGGTGGAGCGCAGTCCCCATCCCGCACTGCAGGTGCTGCTGGAGCAGAGCCCGTCGTATTACCGCACCCTCACCCACAAGCTGCATTGGGCCGGCAGCCTTACGGCTGTCGAGCCCTCCCACAATTAGGCCCCCTGCTGAGGTGTGCCATGGCCCTGGAAATCGAACGGCGCTTTCTGGTTCAGGGTGACGACTGGCGCCAGCACATCCGCTGGCAGGCCTGGCTGCAGCAGGGCTACCTGGTGGCGGCGGCCGATGGCGTCACCGTGCGGGTGCGCAGCGCCAGTGGGGTGCCCGCCGTGGCAGGAGCCTGGCTCACCCTCAAGGCGCGACCAGGGGGGCTGCCCGCGGCGGCGGTTGCGTTGCCGGAGGGCCTGGTGCGCCACGAATTCGAGTACCCCATTCCCGCCGGCGATGCCGAGGCTCTGCTGGCCCTGGCTCCCCAGCGGCTCAGCAAGTGGCGCTACGGGCTGGATCTGCCTGGCGGTGAGTGGGTGCTGGATGTGTTTGAGGCGGAGAATGCCCCGCTCGTGGTGGCAGAAGTGGAGCTGGCGCCCGCCACATGGGAGCGCAGCCTGGTGGAGCTGGAGCCCCCTGCCTGGTGCGTCCGTGAACTGACCGGCCGCCACGAACTCAGCAATGCGGCCCTGGCGCGCTCCCCCCTGGCCCATTGGCCTGAGGCTCAACGGCGAGAGCTGCTTGAGGCCGTAAGATAAATCCGAAGAAATTCCAAAGACGCTGCGTGACCGGTCTCTACGACAACCAGGGCATGCTGCGTTTTACTGGGCGTGATCAAGCCGACTGCCTGGCCTATGCCGAGTTGTTCGGGCTCGGGACTGATGGCTACAGCCTGGCGGCGCTTGCCGATGATGGATCCACTCCCTTGGAGGCGGCCCGGGCTGCCTAACCGTCAGTTGGCCTGAGCCTTTCTGCCGTCGATTGCGCAGCAATTGAAGCCATCCCGGCAGATCTTGCCGTGATCCATGGCCCAATTCAGCAGGGCTACGCGATTTTTGGCGCCGGTTTTGGTGAAAATGTTGCTCACGTGGTTGTCCACGGTGCGCTTGCTGATGGTGAGCGTAGCGGCGATCTCCTGGTTGGTGAGCCCCTGGGCTACCAGCTCGATGATTTCGATTTCCCGCTCCGAGAGGTCATGGCGGCCCTGGCCCAGTGAGCCAGCCGTGGAGCGATCGGAATCCATTGGCCCAGGCCGCAGGCTGAACCCCACTGTAGGCAGGGCGTTGTTCCATGATGGGTCCGAGAAGAACGGTTTGGCTTGCTGTTTCAACAGGCCCTGGCCAGCGGTGAACCAGCCCTCACCGCCGAGGTGATGCCGCCTCGAGGCGCAGACCCATCCCGTGCCCTGGAGGCCGCTGGGGCCCTGCGGGGCTGGGTGCATGCTGTCAACGTCACCGACGGCAGCCGCGCCGTGATGCGGATGAGCAGCCTGGCCCTGTGTCGACTGCTGCTGGATGCGGGGATCGAGCCCGTGCTGCAGCTGGCCTGCCGCGATCGCAACCGCATTGCCCTGCAGGCCGATCTGCTGGGCGCCCATGCCCTGGGTGTGCGCAATGTGCTCTGTCTCACCGGTGATCCGGTGCGGGCCGGGGATCAGCCTGGAGCCCGTCCGGTGAATGAGCTGGAGGCGGTGCGGCTGCTGCAGTTGGTGCAGCAGTTCAACGCGGGCGAGGATCCGGTGCAGGGACTGTTGCCCGATGGGCCCACCGCCCTGTTTGCCGGTGCTGCGGCCGATCCCCAGTCGCCCAGCTGGAGTGGCCTCAAGAGCCGCCTGGCGCGAAAGAAGCAGGCTGGAGCGCGCTTCGTGCAAACCCAGATGGTGATGGACGCCGAAGCCCTCAAGCGCTTTGTGGGCGAGCTCGCGGCCCCCTTGGAGCTGCCGGTGTTGGCCGGGGTGTTTCTGCTCAAGTCGGCCCGCAATGCGGCCTTCATCAACCGGGTGGTGCCAGGGGCCAACATTCCCCAGGCCGTGATCGACAGGCTGGCTGCGGCGGCGGATCCGGCGGCTGAGGGTGTGGCGATTGCGGCGGAACAGGTGGCGGACTATCTGCAGATCGCCCAGGGGGTGCACCTGATGGCCATCAAGGCCGAGGAAAAGATTCCGGCGATCCTGCAGCAGGCCGGCCTGGCCCCCCTGCAGCCTGCTTAGCTGGCGTTGCTCAGGGCCAGGTCGGTGCCGAGCAGCTCGGCCATGGCCTTCTGCTGGGGTGAAGGAGCCACCACGTCCTGACGGCGCACGTCGGTGATCAGCCAGTCGAGCGCCGCTTCCTGCAGGTCGAAGTGGTCGCCGTTGCGGTCGACGCAGTAGCGGCCAAACACCAGCTTCTCCACCAGCCGCACCCCCGCTCCGATGCGCGAGTAGTCAAAGATGATCGAGTTGTCGATCGTGGCTCCCTCGCAGATGTGGCAGTTGGGGCCGATCATCGCCGGGCCAATGATCGTGGCACCGTTCTCGATGCGGGTCATGCCGCCCACATAGATGGGGCCGGTCACCTTGATCTGGTCCCAGTCAGCCGCCACGTTGAGGCCGGCAAACACCCCCGGTCGCACTTCCTTGCCCGGAATCTGCACCTGGCGCACCTGGCCCTGCAACACGCTGCGGATCGCCTGCCAATAGTCGGGCACCTTGCCGATATCCACCCACTCAAACTCCATCGGCAGGGCGTAGAAGGCCGCCCCTGCTTGCACCAGCTTGGGGAAGAGGTCGGAGCCGATGTCGAAGGGCTGGTCACTCGGCACAAAGTCGAGCACTTCGGGCTCAAAGATGTAGATGCCGGTGTTGATCATGTCGCTGGCGGCTTCATCCACCGCCGGCTTTTCCTGGAAGGAGCGCACCCGACCGTCGTCGTCGGTGACCACCACGCCGTAGCTGCTCACCTGGTCTTTGGGGACCCGTTTGGTGATCAGGCTGGCCATGGCTCCCTTGGCCTTGTGGCGGCGTACCGCTTCGCTGAGATCCAGGTCGATCAAGGCATCGCCGCAGAGCACCACAAAGGTGTCGTCGAAGAAGTGCTGGAAGTTCTGAATCTTCTTGAGGCCTCCGGCTGAGCCCAGGGCGTCGCCGATCAGCTCGCCATCTTCAATCCGACCTTCGAAGCTGTAGGCAATCTCCACGCCGAAGCGCTGGCCATCGCGGAAGTAGTTTTCGATCTCCTCGGCGAGGTGGGAGACGTTCACCATGATCTCGGTGAAGCCGTGCTCCCGCAGCAGCTCCAGCAGAAACTCCATCACGGGTTTCTGCAGGATGGGGATCATCGGCTTGGGAATGGTGTGCGTGATGGGACGCACCCGTGTTCCCTTGCCGGCCGCCAGGATCATCGCCTTCATCGGCGTTTGCTCACATCGGTCGGAGCAACCAGCCTAGTCGGCTTGCTCAGGCTGCCATCAGCGTTTCCGCCGCCCCGATCTCTGGCACGAGGGGCAGCTGGCGGCTTTCGCCGGCGCTAAGCAGGCGCCTGAGCCGCAGCGGCCCAAACAGCCCACCCTGTTGGTCGAGGTCCACCTTGCCCTGGTGGCAGAGAAACAGCAGGGCCCAGAACACGCCCACCCGATCGCGGTCTAAGTCGGCATCGGCGCGCCGCGACTCCACGTTGGCAGCCCAATCCTGCACGAGGTCGTTGAAGGCAGCCCAGTCATGGGCCGGTTCCCAGCCGAGCAAGAACTGGCTGAGCGCGGCGGTGGTTTCCGGCAGTTTTTCGCGGTGGGCCAGGGCGGCCACCTGTTCGATCGCGGCCCGTTCGCTGTAGCGCTTGGGGCGATGGCGCTGCCGGGTGCGGCCCTCGTCCTGCTCCAGCCGCTCGGCGATGTCCTCCAGCTGGCGGATCAACTCCCCCAGGGTCACGGGGCGCTGCAGGGGCGGGGGCGCCACAGGGCGGCGCCAGAGGTGCCGTTCCGGACGCTGCGGCAGTTCCATCCCCGGGCTCACCAGCCAGCCCTGGCCATCGGCGTCGAAGTCAAAGCCGAAGTCCTGATCGTCGAGGGGTTCCGGCGGGAAGGTGGCCGCCTCGAGCACCTCGGCCTTGAGGCTCACCAGCACCGAAGCGGCCAGGAAGGCCTCGCTGGTTTCGGCCAGATCCTGCTCGTAGCTGCCGCCCCGGCTCGCCCCTGCCGCGGCCACCAGGCGCGGCACTTCGATGCGCTGGCGCAGTTGGTCGAGGAAGCCATCCACCACGGCGATCACGTCCACGTCCCACGGGTCGAGTTCGCCCCGCTCCGCTGCGTCTTGCAGCAGACGGATGGCCAGCCTGGCGCCTCCTTCAGCCAATCCGCTCTTTCAATCCAATGTGAATGATGGATACGCTACCGGTATTGCCTGAACCGGGCTAGCGGCGCCGTCCGGCCACTACCGGTGGTGCCTGCGCTGGGCTGGGCCCTTCAGCTCACCGACACCGTCATCGACTCGCTGCGGGCGGCCTCTTCAGCCTGGCCAGGATCACTGGGAGCCGAGCTCTCGCCAGCGGCGGGCAACAGTCCTAATTGGGCATCGACGGTGGCCCGATAGCGCTGGAGGTCGTTTTCCAGCTCCTGGATCCGCACCTGCTGGGCGGCAAATTCGCTCTGGTTCTGCAGTGTTTCCACCTTGCGCACCACGCCGGTCCACACGGCAAACACCCAGGCGGCAGCAGCGCCGACGCCGCCCACCAGCAACAGCAGCGCCGCCAAGGGCAGGGTGCCGCTCAGTCCGGGCAAGAAGTGGACCGTGGTGGGGGCCGTGTTTTCCAGGGTGAACATCACCGTGGCCAGGCCGAAGCTGAAGATCAGCAGGAAGTTCAGCTGTTTCATCGCGGGGTCTCCCAGGGGCGTCGCGGTGGAGAGGCGGGTGGCGCGGAGCTCCAGAGCTGAGCAGGAGCGTAAGGAGGGCAGCCGGGGGTGGCATGTCCTGGCGTCGATCTGCACAGTTTTGTTACCGCCCTCCGGTGTTGGTGGGTCAGGCCGGCAGGGGCGGGGCCACCAGCAGTGGCTGGCGGATCAGATCGCCCGGCGGGGGCTGGATCACCTTGGCCAGCGCCGTGGTTTCCCGTTGCACCAGCGCTTCGATGGAGGCGCGGTAGGTGTCGGTCATGATCCGGGGATAGAGGCCGATGCCCACGATCGGCACCAGCAGGCAGCTCACCACGTAGATCTCGCGCGGTTCGGCATCCACCAGGTGGGTGTGGGATGCCAGCTCGGCGTTTTCCTTGCCGAAGAAGATTTCCCGCAGCATCGAGAGCAGGTAGACCGGCGTGAGGATCACCCCCACCGCCGCCAGCGCCGCCATGACGATGCGGAAGCTGAGGGAATAGGCCTCACTGGTGACGAAGCCGGTGAACACCATCAGCTCGCTCACGAAGCCGCTCATGCCTGGGAGGGCCAGGGAGGCCAGGGAGCAGATGGTCCAGAGAGCAAACATCTTGCGCATCGTCTGGCCGACGCCGCCCATCTCGTCGAGCTGCAGGGTGTGGGTGCGGTCGTAGGTGGCGCCCACCAGGAAGAAGAGGCTGGCCCCGATCAGGCCGTGGCTGATCATCTGCAGCATGGCGCCGCTGGTGCCGAGGGCACTGAAGCTGCCGATGCCGATCAGCACGAAGCCCATGTGGCTGATCGAGCTGTAGGCGATCTTGCGTTTGAGGTTGCGCTGGGCAAACGAGGTGAGCGCGGCATAGATGATGTTCACCACCCCCAGCACCACCAGCAGCGGCGCAAACTGGGCGTGGCCTTCCGGCAGCAGCTGCACGTTGAAGCGCAGCAGGGCGTAACCGCCCATTTTGAGCAGGATGCCGGCCAGAAGCATGTGCACCGGCGCCGTGGCCTCGCCGTGGGCATCGGGAAGCCAGGTGTGCAGCGGCACGATCGGCAGCTTCACCCCGAAGGCGATCAGCAGGCCGGCATAGGCAAAGAGCTGGAACTTCGTCGAGAAGTCCTTGGCCATCAGGACCGTGTACTCGAAGCTGGGAGTGCCCCCGCCGTAGAAGGCCATCGCCAGGCCCACCACCAGGATGAACAGCGAGCTGCCGGCCGTATAGAGGATGAACTTGGTGGCGGCGTACTGGCGCTTCTTGCCGCCCCAGATGGCCAGCAGCAGATACACCGGCAGCAGCTCCAGCTCCCAGGCCAGGAAGAACAGCAGCATGTCCTGCACCGCGAACACCGCGATCTGGCCGCCATCCATGGCCAGCAGCAGGAAAAAGAAGAGTTTCGGCTTGAACGTCACCGGCCAGGCCGCCAGGGCCGCCAAGGCCGTGATGAAGCTGGTGAGCAAGATCAGCGGCATCGAGATGCCGTCGGCCCCCACCGACCAGGCCAGACCCAGGCTGGGTAGCCACTGCACCCGTTCCACCAGTTGCAGCCCCTCCACCGAGGGGTCGTAGCCGTTGAGGTAGCCCCCCACCGTGAGCAGGAAGGTGGTCAGTGCGACGCCGAGGGCATACCAGCGCACACGCTTGCCATCGCCGGCATCTGGAATGAAGGGGATGAGCAGGGCGGCGGCGATCGGGAACAGGATCGACGCGCTCAACCAGGGGAAGGGCACGAACCAGGCCTCACCGTTTGGCGGAGTGTAGAAATTCCAGCCGGCCTGTCCCTGTTGTGATGCGGGGAGTCACACAGACCGTTGGTTTTTTGCGCGCCCTTGGCCGTGCTGGCGTCACGCGCTGCGCGCTCACGCCGCCTGCACGGCCAAGGGCGCGCAAAGCTGGGGGAGAGGGCTCTGTGCGCTGGAGGGAGGGTGCTGGTTGGCTAGAGAGCCGGCCCCTCGGCGGTGTTCGGCTCGCTGGGCTGAGCGGTTGCGCTCAGCCCAGCGAGCCGAACAACACCACCAGAGCGATGACACCGCCAAACACGATCAGGGCATAGAACTGGGCCCGGCCGGTTTCGAAGTACTTGAGACCCTCGCCGCTGCCGAGGGTCACCAGGCCGGTGAGGTTGACGACCCCATCCACCACCTTCGAGTCCACCTCCAGCACCTGGCGGGCCAGCTTTCGGCTGCCCTGCACGAACAACTTGTCGTTGATGGCATCGAGATACCACTTGTTGGCCAGGAAGGCGTTGACGGCCGGGAAGCGGGCCGCCACCGCGGTGCCCAGATCGAGTTTGTGCAGGGCGTAGGCCAGCACCGCCACGCTGATGCCGGCCACGGAGATGCCGACCGAGGCTCCGGCGAGGGGCAGAAACTCCCCCCAGCTGAAGTGCTCGGCCACTTCGGCGGCCTCCTGGGGATCCAGCAGATTGCCGAAGCGGCTGTTCCACGGGGTGCCGAGCAGGCCGATCAGCGCCGACGGCACCGCCAGCACCGCCAGGGGCATGGCCATCTGCCAGCCGGATTCGTGGGGGTGCTTGGCTTGGCTGTGACCACGGTCGTCGCTGTGGCCATGGTCATCGCCGTGGTCCTCAGCGGTTTTACCGGCAGCCGCCATCAGTTGGGCTGCCATCGCCTTGTCGCCGCCGCGGAACTCGCCCTCAAAGGTGAGGAAGTACAGCCGGAACATGTAGAACGCCGTCATGCCGGCGGTGACGAAACCGGCCACCCACAGGATCGGGAACTGGCCGAAGGCCACCCCCAGGATTTCGTCCTTGCTCCAGAAGCCTGCCAAGGGCGGAATGCCGCTGATGGCAATGCAGCCGATGAAGAAGGTGGTGCTGGTGATCGGCATGAACTTGCGCAGGCCGCCCATCAGGCGCATGTCCTGGGCCAGCACCGGCTCATGGCCCACCACCTCTTCCATGGCGTGGATCACCGAGCCGGAGCCTAAAAACAGCATCGCCTTGAAGAAGGCGTGGGTGACGAGGTGGAACATGCCCGCCACCGGGGCGCCGCAACCCATCGCCAGCATCATGTAACCGAGCTGGGAGACGGTGCTGTAGGCCAACCCCTTCTTGAGGTCCATCTGGGTGAGGGCGATCGAGGCCCCCAGAAACAGGGTGATCGTGCCAATCACCGCAATCGTGGCCTGCACCGCCGGGAAGGGCTCGTACACCGGCTGCAACCGGGCCACCAGGAACACGCCGGCGGCCACCATCGTGGCGGCGTGGATCAGGGCTGAGATCGGCGTCGGGCCCTCCATGGCATCGGGCAGCCACACATGCAGGGGGAACTGGGCCGATTTGGCCATCGGGCCCATGAACACCAGCAGGCACAGCAGGATTGCCGCAGCGTTGGAGAGACTGCCGCCGGCCACGGCCTCCTGCAGCCGGCTGCCGATCTCTTCAAAGCCGAAGCTGCCGGTGGCCCAGAACAGGCCGAGGATCCCCAGCAGTAGGCCGAAGTCGCCCACACGGTTCACCACGAAGGCTTTCTGGGCGGCATTGGCGGCGCCGTCGCGGTCGTACCAGAAGCCCACGAGCAGGTAGGAGCACATGCCCACCAGCTCCCAGAACACGTAAATCTCCAGCAGGTTGGGGCTGATCACCAGGCCCAGCATCGAGCTGCTGAACAGGGCCAGATAGGTGAAGAAGCGCACGTAGCCCTTGTCGTGGGCCATGTAGCCATCGGAATAGACCATCACCAGCACGGCGATGGTGGTGACCAGCGACAGCATCACCGCTCCGAGGGCATCCACCCGGAAGCCCATCTGCAGGTTGAACGTGCCGGCGCTGGCCCAGTTGAACAGCACCTCGGTGGGGCCGGCTCCGGCCAGCTGCTGGGCCAGCACGGCATAGCTGAGCACCGCCGCGGCGCCAACGCAGCTGATCAGCAGCCAGGCCACGGGTTTGCGCAGCCGATTGACGGTGCGGTTAAAGCTGATCAGCCCCAGGCCCGTCAGACAGGCTCCGGCCAGGGGCAGCACCGGGATCAACCAGGCGAGTTCGGCGGCTGACGGCATGCGGCGCAGGCTGGTTGGGGGAAGTGTAGGCAGCCGTTCAGGTTGGGCCTCTGCCCTGTGCGGGGGCGCCCATCAGGCCAACCCTCAGGCCAGCCAGTGGCCCAGGGCCGACCGGGAGAAGGCGGTGGCTCCAAGGCCGATGTAGCGGTGGGCCCACCAGAACACCGCCACGGCAATGCCGATGCCCAGCTGGGCCGGCCGCAGGAATTCGGAGAGCACCAGCTGCTGGCGGCCATCGAGCACGGCCTTGAAGGGAAGCACCGAGGTGCTGGCCTTGAGTTCCTCGAAGGCAGCCCCGAAGCGGTTGGCCAGGCGACGGTCGCCATTCCACACCGCAAACAGGTGGTGGGCGATCAGGCCGGCGCAAGTGGCCACCATGAAGCTGCTGCCGATCCAGAGCAGGTGGGTGACGCACCAGAGGATCTGTCCGACGGCCTGGGGGTGGCGGCTGATGCGGATGATTCCCGTGGCGTAGAGCCGCACCTGGGGTTTGAGCACCGCCGGGATCTCCAGCAGGTTGTAGGTGGCTGGATACAGAAACAGGAAGCTGATGGCGGTGCCGGTCCACACCAGCGGCACGATCCAAGGCTGGTCTTGCAGGTTCCAGAGGCGGATGCCGTCGTAGCGGTGGGCCAGGAAGTAGCCGATTACCACCACTGCCGAGGGAATGCTCACGGCGGCAAACAACAGCCGCCAGGCCCGCTCACCGATGCGCTCCACGCCCCAGGCCCGCAGCGAGGCGCCCCCGCTGTGGATCACGGCGAAGGCCAGCAGCAGGCCGAGCATCACCCAACTGCTGTTGTGGAGAGAGCTGGGGGGCACAGGCCGGGTGGGGAGTTGTGAAGTTTCTGATTCTCGCTGCCCAACTTCCCCCCTAGAGTTTTCTCCTCGCCAGCCGGCAGGCCCAGGCCCACCCAGGCAACCCGATGGCAGATCTGCCTTTCACCCTTGATCAGCTCCGCATCCTGCGGGCTATCGCCTCGGAGGGCAGCTTCAAGAAGGCCGCCGACAGTTTGTACGTCACCCAGCCGGCGGTGAGTCTGCAGATCCAGAACCTGGAGAAGCAGCTGAGCGTCAGCCTGTTTGATCGCGGTGGGCGCAAGGCCCAGCTCACCGAGGCCGGCCACCTGCTGCTCAGCTACTGCGACCGGATCCTCAGCCAGTGCCAGGAGGCCTGTCGAGCCCTGGAAGACCTGCACAATCTTCGCGGTGGCTCGTTGATCGTGGGCGCCAGCCAGACCACCGGCACCTATCTGATGCCGCGGATGATTGGCCTGTTCCGCCAGAAATACCCGGAGGTGGCCGTGCAGCTGCAGGTGCACAGCACCCGTCGCACGGGCTGGAGCGTGGCCAATGGCCAGGTTGATCTGGCCATCATCGGCGGCGAGCTGCCCACCGAGCTCGGTGAGCTGCTGCAGGTGGTGCCCTATGCCAGCGACGAACTGGCCCTGGTGCTGCCGGTGAAGCACCCCCTGGCCCGCCTGCCCGAGCTCACCAAGGACGACCTCTACCGACTGGGCTTTGTCTGTCTTGATGCCCAGTCGACGACCCGCAAGATGGTCGACCAGCTGCTGGCCCGCTCCGGCCTCGATGTGGGCCGCCTCAAGATCGAGATGGAGCTCAACTCCTTTGAGGCGATCAAAAACGCCGTGCAGTCGGGCTTGGGGGCTGCGTTCCTGCCGGTGGTGTCGATCGAGCGGGAGCTTTCGGCCGGCACGCTGCACCGCCCCCAGGTGGCTGATCTGCTGGTGCGCCGCCAGTTGAAGTTGATCACCCACCCGGCCCGTTATTGCTCACGGGCCGCCGATGCCTTCCGCAAGGAGGTGCTGCCGGTGTTCGCCAGCCCCGATAGCCCCCTGCGCCGGCCGCTGCAGCAGGAGACCCCTGCCGCTGCCACTCAGAACTGATCGGCTTCAGGGGTGATGCCCACGGTGTCGTCAGCGACGCCCTTGGTGAGGAATTTGTTCTCGCTGATGTCGGTCTGATACACGCAGCGCACGATCGGTTTGTCCTTGACCGAGCCGATGTAGGCGAAGGTGTTCATCCGCTGCTTGCACTGCCGCATCTGCTCGGCGGTAACGGCCCCTTCCTTCTGCAGCACGCTCCAGTTCTCCCGGCGGATCACGCAGCCCGGCTTGAGTGCCGGCTGGGTCACAAAACTCGAGCTGGGGTTCATGGTCGTGTAGAGCTCGATGTCCATCACGAAGGCGCTGGCGCCCCACTGCTTGCAGAATTCCGGATCGGGCACAGCCAAGTCGAGCTGCTGGGAGCTGGCGATGTTGCCCTGGTCGCCCTGGGTGGTGCTGGAGATCGCAGTGCCGATGCCGATGCCCACCACCAGCACGCCGGCCAGGATCGCCAGGGTTCCTACGTTGAATTGAAAGGGGCCGTTGCCACCAGGTCCGTTGCCACCGGGGCCGCCCCCTGGAGCGCCCTTGCCCCCACCCCCGCTGCGCCCTGCTGGCCGCCGCGGTTCTCCTCGCCCATAGGACCCAGGGCCATAGCGGTCGTCGTCAAAACGCTCCTCGGCGTAGCGACCGCTGCTGGATCGACTGCCGCCGGAGCGGCCATTGCCGTAGTCGGACGGGCGGGAGCGGCTCACAGGGTTTCGGTGCTGCGGGGCAGGCCCATGGAGTAGTTGAGCACGCGGGCATCCGAGTTGTAGCGAAGCTCCCCGGCCTGCAGCAGCTGGCGGATCAGGCCTTCGAGCTCTGAGCCGATCTGGCGCAGGGTGTATTCCGTGAGGTCGGCGCCGGCCTGGGCTGCCACCAGCTCCCGGAAGCGCTCCTGCACCTTGGCCAGCACCGGGGCGTCCCAGAGGAATTCGTTGTCTGGATCCACATCCATGGTGAGCTGGCTGGGATCCGCCACCAAATTGCCGTTGTCAACCCGGGCTGTGAACAGCCGCACGTGACGGGTTGTGGACTTCAGCAGGGTCTCTGCGTTCGGAGCTGCAGCAGTGAGAGGGTCGGCAGGGCTTAAGTCGGCCATGGGGAAGCAGTTGCGGGCACCCGATCAGCCAACTCTAGAAACCCTCCAGGCCGCGAAGGTCGGAAGCCCCCCTTTAAGGTTGTCATTGGATTCAAGGATGGGTATGCGCGTCGTCATCGCCGGAGCAGGACTGGCCGGGTTGTCGTGTGCCAAATACCTCTGTGATGCCGGCCACACCCCGGTGGTGGTGGAGGCTCGAGATGTGCTGGGCGGCAAGGTTGCGGCCTGGCAGGACGAAGACGGCGACTGGTACGAGACCGGTCTGCACATCTTTTTCGGCGCCTACCGCAACATGCGCCAGCTGTTTAAGGAGCTGGACATCGAAGACCGTCTGCAGTGGAAGAGCCACTCGATGATCTTCAACCAGAAGGAAACCCCCGGCACCTACAGCCGCTTCGACTTTCCTGATATCCCAGCCCCTTTCAATGGGGTGGCCGCGATCCTCGGCAACAACGACTTGCTCACCTGGCCCGAGAAGATCTCCTTCGGCCTCGGCCTCGTGCCGGCGATGCTGCGCGGTCAGCAGTACGTGGAGGAGTGCGATCAATACTCCTGGACCGAGTGGCTGCGGCTGCACAACATCCCCGAGCGGGTGAATGACGAGGTGTTCATCGCCATGGCCAAGGCGCTGAACTTCATCGATCCTGAGGAGATCTCCAGCACGGTGGTGCTGACTGCCCTCAACCGCTTCCTGCAGGAGAGCGATGGCTCCAAGATGGCGTTTCTCGATGGCAATCCGCCCCAGCGGCTGTGCCAGCCGATCGTCGACTACATCGAGGCCCGTGGCGGGGAGGTGCACCTCAATGCCCCCCTGCGCCAGATCGAGCTCAATGCCGACGGCAGCGTGAAGGCGTTCCAGATCGGTGGCATCAAGGGCCAGGAGCCGCGCACGCTCACGGCGGATGCCTATGTGAGTGCCATGCCGGTGGATCCCTTCAAGCTGCTGCTGCCCGAGCCCTGGAAGGAAATTCCTTATTTCAAGAAGCTCGATGGCCTCAATGGTGTGCCGGTGATTAACATCCACCTCTGGTTTGACCGCAAGCTCACCGAGATCGATCATCTGCTGTTCAGCCGCAGCCCGCTGCTGAGCGTTTATGCCGACATGAGCAACACCTGCAAGGAATATGAAGACCCTGAGCGTTCCATGTTGGAGTTGGTGTTTGCCCCGGCCAAGGATTGGATCGGTCGCCCCGATGAGGAAATCGTGGCCGCCACCATGGAGGAGCTGAAGCGCCTGTTCCCGATGCACTTCACCGGAGACAACCAGGCCCAGCTGCGCAAGTCGATCGTGGTGAAAACGCCCCTGTCGGTTTACAAAACCGTGCCGGGTTGCCAGCAGCTCAGGCCCGACCAGGCGTCGCCAATCCCCAACTTCTTTCTGGCCGGCTGCTATACGATGCAGCGCTACCTGGCGTCGATGGAAGGAGCGGTGCTCAGCGGTAAGCAGTGCGCCCAGGCGATCGCCACGTCCCCCGTGGCCCAGTCGGCGGCAGGGGTCCCGGTGGCGGTCTGAGCGTGGTTGTTTCCTCGGTTCTAAACCTGGAGGAGGCCTATGAGGCCTGCCGCCGCGAGACGGCGGAGTGGGCCAAAACCTTTTATCTGGGCACCCTGCTGATGCCCTCTCCCAAGCGGCGGGCGATCTGGGCGATTTACGTGTGGTGCCGCCGCACGGATGAGCTGATGGACAGCCCGGAGGCGATGGCTCGCCCGGTGGAGGAGCTGGCGGCCCGGTTGGACAGCTGGGAGCGGCGCACCCGGGAACTGTTCGCGGGCAAGGTGCGGGATGGCCTGGATCGGGTGATGGTTGACACGATCGAGCGCTACCCCCAACCGATCCAGCCCTATCTCGACATGATCGAGGGGATGCGGATGGACCTCACCACCAGCCGCTACGCCACGTTTGAGCAGCTCAAGCTTTATTGCTATCGGGTTGCGGGCACCGTGGGCCTGATGACCCAGGAGGTAATGGGCGTGGACCCCGCCTACACCTCAGCTCCATGGAGTGCGCGGCCCGACACCAGCGAGGCCGCTGTGGCGCTGGGGATCGCCAATCAGCTCACCAACATCCTGCGCGATGTGGGTGAAGATCGCGGCCGCGGCCGCATCTATCTGCCCCAGGAGGACCTCACCCGTTTCGGCTACAGCGAGGCTGAGCTGATGGCCGGCACCCTCAACGACAGCTGGCGTGAATTGATGCGGTTTCAGCTTGCCCGCGCCCGCGACTGGTTCGCCCGTTCAGAGGCAGGCGTGCGCTGGCTGGCGCCCGATGCCCGCTGGCCGGTTTGGGCATCGCTGCGCCTGTATCGCGGCATCCTCGATGTGATCGAGGAACTGGATTACGACGTGTTCAACCACCGGGCCTATGTGCCCACCTCAGGCAAATTTCTGGATCTGCCGCGGTCGTTTGTGATCGCACAGGCGCGCTGAGCTGATCAGGCTTGGCCAATCCAGTTGAGCAGGATTGGATTCACCTGCTCAGGCGCTTCATCGTGGGGGCAGTGGCCCAGCCCTGGCAGCACGTTCAGCTCTTGGATGCAGGCAAAGCTGTCAGCCCAGCGGCTGGCTTCGGCGGGATCTTCCCAGGGGTCGGCTTCGCCCCAGAGCATCCGTACCGGCACTGGTGGGTCGGCGGCAGTGAGATCGGCGAGCAGCTGCGGGGCCAGGTGGTCGTTGAACAGGTTGACGAAGCCTCGGAAGCTTTCGGTGGCCCCGGGATCGGTGCTGGGGCGATGCAGCAGGGTCACCAGTGCGTCGTCAATGTTGGCTCCGCTGGGGTAGGCCCGCGCCAGCACGCTGCGGATAAAAGCCGGCTTGGCCAGCAGGCGAAACAGGGGGGCGATCACCCAGCGTTGCCGCACCAGGCTTTTCACCAGGGGGCGACTGGCCCGCTCCCAGCCTGGGAGTTGGGCGGCCCGTTTGTCGTCGAGGGTGCGCTGGGCGCAGTCGATCAACACCACCTGGGCCGGTGGGGTGCCCTCGCGCAACAGCACTCTGGCGGCCGTCAGAGCAACCATGGCGCCGATCGAGTTGCCCACCAGGTGCACGCGTGGGGCTGTACCTGCCCCGTGCGGAAGCAACCGCTCGCGCACCAGATCGGCCACCAGCTGACCCCAGAGGTCGAAGTTGTACTGCACGGCGCCCGGCTGCTCGGGTTCGTCGGCCAGCCGGGAGCGTGGTTTGTCACTGGCACCGAAGCCCAGCAGATCAACCGCCAGAACATGGGCCTGGCGCGCCAATGCCGGCACGTTGTGACGCCAGTGACCCACGGAGGCGCCGAAGCCATGGATCAACAGCACCTTGGTGCTGTTGCCGGGATCGCCGGCCTCCACCAAGTGAATCCTGTGGTCTTGCCAGGTCCAGGGGATGGGGGTGGTCAGACTGCGGCCGTTTGGTTGGCCAGCAGTGACTTGAGCTTGGCCAGTTCGCCGGCCCAGCGGGGATCGGGGGCTTCGCTATCGACGTTGTCGGCATGCACCACCTTGTTGACGGCCTTGCGGGCTGCGGTGGGAGCGCTGCCGTTGCGGCGCTCGCTGGGGGTTGCGCTGCGGCTGTCCTTGCGCTCAGAGACCTCGATCCGCAGGGCGTTGCCGCCGAAATCCTTGCCGTTGAGCTGCTCGATCACGGTGTCGGCCAGCTTCTGATCGTCAACGTTGGCAAAGCCGAAACCACGGCAAGCGCCTGTGTCACGATCGTTGACGGCCTTGAAGCGCACCCCTTCGCCCACGGCGCTGAACAGAGCCTCAAGCTCCTTGGCATCGAAGGTCTGCGGCAGGTTGCCGACGTAGAGGCGAATGCTCATGGGGAAGGGGTAGGAAAAACTTTCTGCAGGCGAGGAGAAGCCTCTCGATGCGCCTTTGCTCAGAAAGTTAATCACGCCGGCTGTCCAGCCCGTCGCTCCCTTTCTGCTGCATCCACCAGCGTTGTGCTGCCGCCAGGGCCGTGGAGCGCTCCTTCGGGCCGTCTCCCAGTCGGCCGAAGGCCCGCTCCAGGGTGAGGTGATCCAGCAGCCGCCCCAGCTCGGGTCCGGCCGGGATCCCCAACTGCTGTTGGAGTTGGCGGCCATCCAGCGGCGGGCGTGGATGCAGCAGCGGATCGTGGGGGTTGCGCCAGCGTTCCAACAGGTTGCCGGGGGGCTGGGTCAGCAGCAACAGCAGGGCGGGCAGATCGCCGTCCAGGTCCCGATGCAGTGCCACGCGGTTGGGCTCCGCCAGCGCAGTCCAGCCGCCGGCATCCTCCAGTTCCCCACGCCAGCGCCGCAGGGCCCGGCAGCGCTGCTGCAGCTTTCGGCTGCTGCGCAGTGCCATCAGGGCCTCGGGGGGTAGCAGGGCGCTGAGCCGCGCCAGCGGCAGGGCCCAGGCCACTTCGGCGTCCAGCAGCCCCTGCCGCTGCGCCTGCTCCTGGCTGAGGGCGCTCAAGGCCGGGGCGGCGGCGGCATCGGCGCGCCAGCCCTGCACCAGTCCGCAGCGCAGGGCGAGCACCAAGCCCCGCTCTCCTGCGGGGGCCTCGGCCAGCTTCTCCAGCTCCGCCAGCACCCGCTCGCCGGCCACTGCGCTCAGCTGGCTCGCATGGCGCTCAATCCAGGCTTGGCTGGTGGGCTCCAGGCTGAACTCGAGGCTGCAGGCCAGGCGGATGCCCCGCAGCAGCCGCAGGGGGTCGGCCAGCAGGTTGGCTTCGCTCACGGCCACCAGTTGGTGGCGCTGCAGGTGAGCGAGGCCACCGGTGGGATCCACCAAGCCGGCTGGGCTGCCTGCGCCGGCGGGCAGGGGCAGGGCCATGGCATTGACGGTGTAATCCCGGCGACCCAGGTCGGCCTCCAGGGTCGCGCCGTCCCGCTGGGCCAGGTCGATGTTCCAGCCCTTCACCACGAGCCGGGCGATGCCATGGTCGGCATCGAGCACCACGGCGCTGCCGCCGTGGTGCCGGGCCAGCTGGCGGGCCAGGGTGATGGCATCGCCCTCCACCACGAAGTCGAGGTCGGGTTGGGGCGCGAGGCGGCCCAGCAGGGCATCCCGGATGGCGCCCCCCACCAGGGCTGTGCCTGGTGGCAGCGCCGCCAGCGGCAGCGGCCAGGGCTCGGCCAGCAGGCGCTGCCACAGCTGGTGAGCCACCTCGCCGGCAGAACGGTCAGCCGTCACAATGGGCGCCTGGCTCGGCCTGGGCAGCATGTGCATCTGCGTGGATTGCCACTGGGTCGACCGCTGTCAGGCCTACCACGCGGTGGAGCGGCAGCACGGTGTGCCCCACCTTGCCCTCCAGCCCGATTTCACGCCCGAGGAGCCGCGGATCCACGTCCAGGTGCAGGATTTGCCCCAGGGCGGCGTGGGCGTGGAATGGGATGTGCGGGCCTGCGCCAGCTTCCAGCGCGATGCCGGCCGCTGGCAGCGGTTATGCCCGGGCGCTGCCCTGCCCCGATGAGGTGCTGCTGATGGGTGCTGTCTTGGCTTTGCACAGTTCCAGCGACGTGCTCGGCGTGGGGGTGCGCTGGCTTGATGCTGGCTCGGGCGGCGGCGAGGTGCGTGCCTTCCCGCTCGGTCGCGGCCTCTCCAACCAGCTGCTCAGCTGCGTCGAGCAGGTGTTGCCGGCCCACCAGTGGCCCCAGCTCACCCGCCTGGCAGTGGCCACGGGGCCCGGGGGCTTCACCGGCACCCGGCTCACCGTGGTGCTGGCCCGCACCCTGGCCCAGCAGCTGCAGCTTCCCCTCGATGGGGTGGGCAGTTTTCTGCTGGTGGCCCAGCGCCTGGGGATCAGGGAGCCCACCTGGCTGGTGCAGGAGCTGCCCCGTCGCGGTGTGGTGGCGGGCCTCTATGCCCCAGCGCCCGGCGGTGCCGGGGCGGGCTGCCTCGAGTTGGAGGCGCCGCGGTTGTTCGCCCCGGGCACGCCCGTGCCGCCGGGCCCGCAGCTGCCATCCGCCGCCCAGCTGCCCGACGATGTGGCGCAGCTGCTGGAGCTCAGCGTGCGGGCCCACGTCCAGGGTCTGGAGGCCCCCTGGCAGCCCGTGTTGCCGCTCTATCCCACCTCGCCGGTGGCCGGGCTCTGATGGGGCGAGCACCCCAACGGCCTCGGCGCCACCGCCGTTCCAGTCGGCCGCTCCTCCGGCCCCGGGTGGGGGTGGTGCTGCTGCTGGCGGGAGGCCTGATCTGGCTATCCCGCGGATGGTGGAGGCCGGCCCCGCCGCCACCCCAGATGATCCTGGTGCTCGGCGGCGATGTGGCGCGGGAGCAGCGGGCTGCGGCCCTGGCAGCCCGTCAGGGCCTGCCGGTGGTGGTGAGTGGCGGCAGCAATCCTGAGTACGCCCGCTGGTTGTTTGAGCAACGCCAGGGGCTGCCGCCCAGCCAGGTGCAACTCGACTACCGCGCCCGCGACACCCTCTCCAACTTTACCTCTCTGGTGGACGATCTTCGCCGCGCCCGCATCCGTCATGCCCTGCTGGTGACCAGCAGCGACCACATGGATCGGGCCCTGCTGGTGGGCCGGATTGTGGCGGGCAGCCGCGGCATTCACCTCACGCCCGAGTCCGTCGACTGCGCCGATCGCTGTCAGCCTGAGGGGCGCCGCAAGATCTGGGGCGATGGGCTTCGGGCGGCCCTGTGGGTGCTGAGTGGCCGCGACCTCAAGAGCTGGGCGGCAACGCAGCGCGTTCCAGGCCTGGGGCCAGCTGCCGCCCGCTGATCAGGCCCTGATCCAGGAGGGCATTGATCTGGGCCTGGCAGGCGGCGGTGGCGGCGTCGAGGTCGGGGCGGCGACGCGAGGCGGGTGGTGGGATCGGCGTGCCGATGCGGATGTGGATCGGCACCAGGCGGGCGCCCTTCTGGCCTGGGCCGAGAGCCCGGTGGCTGTTGATGATCGCCACCGGCAGCAGGGGCACACCGGCCCGGGCTGCCAGCAGGGCTGCACCGGCCTGGGGATCGTTGACCCGGCCGTTGCTCTGGCGGCTGCCGTCGATGAACACGCCGGTGGCCCAACCCTCCAGCAGTCGGTCGGTGGCGGTGCGGATCGCCTCGCGGTCGCTGGCGCCGCGGGACACCGGATAGGCCCCGCAGGCGCGGATGATCGGCCCCAGGATCGGCACCCGAAACAGCTCAGCCTTGGCCATGAAAGCCACGGGACGGCCGAGGGCATGGCCCAGCAGCGGTGGATCGAGGTGAGAACCGTGGTTGGCCACCACCACCAAGGCGCCTTCCATCGGCACGTTGGCGTTGCCAGCGGTGCGGCCCCGGAACAGCAACCGGTACACCGGAAACACCAGCAGGTAGCTGATCAGCCGGTAGGTGAGGCTGGGCCGGGGTGTGCGGATCAGGGCCGGCGGCTCTGCCGGTTTGCGGCGGCGCAGGGCCCGCCTAACGGCAGCGACAGGGCGATTCACAGGCCGATTCCCAGCCCCAGGTCAGCGCCGCCGCCGATCTGGGCGGTGGTGATGCCGTCGCAGCTGCGCTTGATCAGCCCGCTGAGCACGGCGCCGGGGCCGATCTCCACAGCGGTGCTGATGCCCAGGGCGCTGAACTGCTCCATGGTTTCGCGCCAGCGCACGCCGGTGGTCATCTGGTGAATCAGGCGGGCCTTGAGGGCTGGGCCGCTGGTTTCCGGGGTGGGATCGGTGTTGCTGAGCACCGGGATCGCCGCATCGGCGAAGGGCACCGCCTCCAGCTCGGCGGCAAAGGCGGCGGCTGCATCAGCCATGAAGGGGGAATGGAAGGCGCCGCTCACCGCCAAGGGAATGGCCCGCTTGCACTGGAGCTGGCCACTCACGGCCGCCACCGCTTCCGGGCTGCCGGAGAGCACCACCTGGGCGCTGCTGTTGTCGTTGGCGATCACCACGCCATCGTTAGCGGCCACCAGGGCCTCCAGCTCGCCGCGATCGAAGCCCATCACGGCCGTCATGGCGCCGCCGCCCGCGGCGGCCATCAAGGTGCTGCGGGTTTTCATCAGCGCCAGGCCGGTGGCGAAGTCAAACACCCCGGCCACGTGCAAAGCCACCAGCTCGCCGAGGCTGTGGCCTGCCACCACCTGGGCCGTGCGCCCCTGGGCCTTGAGCCCATCAGCCAGCAGGCTTTCGATTACGCACAGGGCCGGCTGGGTGTTGCGGGTGTCGTTGAGGTCGGATGGCTCGCCCTCGGATGACCCGTCTGCCGTGCCCGCGCAGATGGCCAGCAGGTCGCGGCCCAGCAGGGCTGACGCCTGCTCGAAGCGCTGCTGGGCTCCAGGAAGCTCCAGCACGGCCTCAGCCATGCCGATTTTTTGTGAGCCCTGGCCAGGAAACACCCAGGCAATGCCCATGCTGCCGCTCTCCGAGGAAGACGGCTGGAGATTAGGTCTCGGCCACCCGTCGCTCCTTGTCAGGGTTGTGGCCCACCCCAGCGCAGCAGGGCCGCGCCCCAGCTGAGGCCGGCGCCAAAGCCGCTGCTGGCCAGCAGATGGCCCGGCTGCACCCGGCCGTCTTTGACCGCCTCATCCAGCATCAGCGGGATGGTGGCGGCTGAGGTGTTGCCGTAGTGGGCCAGGTTGCTGAGCACCTGGGCATGGGGCATGGCGAAGCGGTCGGCCACCGCATCAAGGATGCGCTGGTTGGCCTGGTGCAACAGCAGCCAGTTGAGCTGCTCTGGGGCGGTGCCGGTGGCCTCCAGCAGCTCGCTGAGGATCGCCGGCACTTCGCGCACCGCGAATTTGTAGACCTCCTGCCCGTTCATCTGGATCGGGGCGAAGCCGCCCTGTTGGGCCGTGAGACCGCCGAGCAGGGGGGCATGCCGATTCACCTGGGCCAGGGTGAGGCAGGCATTGCGGCTGCCGTCTGAGCGCATGCGGAAGCCCAGCAGGCCCGTGTCGCTCGCCGCGCAGGCCTCCACGGCCACCGCTGCGGCTCCATCACCGAAGAGCACGCAGGTGGTGCGGTCGTCCCAGTCGACCCAGCGGCTCAATTGGTCGGCGCCAATCACCAGGGCCCGTCGCATCGCGCCGCTGCCCAGGTATTGGCCAGCGGTGATCAGCGCAAACAGAAAGCCGCTGCAGGCAGCGGTGAGATCAAAGGCCACGGCGTTGGTGGCCCCCAGGGCCCCCTGCACCCGCGGCGCCGTGCCGAATAGATCGTCGGGGCTGGAGGTGGCCAGCAGGATCAGGTCGAGATCCTCCGGTGCCCAGCCGGCGTGGTCGAGGGCGGCCTGGGCGGCACGGGTGGCTAGGCAGGTGAGGGATTCGCCAGGGCCGGCGACCCGACGGGCGCCGATGCCGGTGCGGGTGCGGATCCAGTCGTCGTTGGTGTCAACCCGCTCGCTGAGTTGCTGATTGCTGATGCTGGCTGCCGGCACGGCGCTGCCGGAGCCCACCAGGGCCATGCCGCCCAGCCCCGCTGATGTGTTGACTCCGCCGAGCGACACCGGGATCAGCCCACAGTGGGGTCAGTCAACCACAGCTGTACAGAGGGCATGCAGGTTGGCCATCACGCCATGGCTGGCGGCGGAGTGGGCCAGGCGCAGGGCGCTCAGCACCGAGAGGGCCTTGCTGCTGCCGTGGCCGATCACGCACACTCCGTCAACGCCCAGGAGCAGAGCGCCGCCGTGCTCGGCGTGGTCGAGGCGCTTTTTGATGCGGCGCAGGTTGTTGATCAGAAAGGCTGAGCCCACCTTGCCGCGGCGGCCCCGGGGCAGCTCCTCCTTGATCACATCCAGCAGCACACTCCCGACGCTCTCGAGGAATTTCAGCAGCACGTTGCCGGTGAAGCCATCGCACACCACCACATCGAAGTTGCCTGAAAGGATGTCGCGGCCTTCGCAGTTGCCGGCGAAGTCAAAACGCTGCTCCTCCGCCAGCAGCGGGTAGGTGCGCAGGCAGAGCTCGTTGCCCTTGCACTCCTCTTCGCCGATGTTCACCAGGCCGATGCGGGGGCGGGCCACCTGCAGCACATCGCGGCTGTAGATGTGACCCAGCAGGGCCCACTGGTGCAGGTAACTGGGCTTGCAATCCATGTTGGCGCCCACATCCAGCACCAGCACCTGTTGTTCGGTGTCCTTGGTGGGGAACAGGGCGCCGATGGCCGGGCGATCGATGCTTTTGAGCCGGCCGAGCCGGAAGATTGCCGACGCCATCACGGCGCCGGAGTTGCCGGCGGAGTAGACCGCGGTGGCCTGGCCCTGTTTGACCAGGTCCATGGCCATGTTGATGCTGGCGTCGCGCTTTTTGCGCACCACCGTGGCCTCCTCGTCCATGCCCACCGAGGGGCCGCTCGGCACTAGCTGGATCAGGCCTCTCGCCACGGCCGCATCGAGCTGCTCCTGGAGGCCCATTTCGGCCATGGCGGCGTCCAGCCGGTCTGTTTCGGCCACGAACCGCACCCGCAGGGGCAGCAGCTCCACCGCCCTCAGGCAGCCTTCCAGGATCGGTCCGGGGGCGTAGTCGCCTCCCATGCCGTCGACGGCCACCCAGAGGCGGTCGGCGTCGTTGATCGGTTTGTCCTCATCGGGTCCGCCCAGCCCCCGCTGCAGGCGCCGCAGCGGATCAAACACCAACGGCTGCAGCACCGTGTTGGCTATGCTACCTGCCGCGCTGGTGGCGGCCCCGGCTGCTCCGGCCATGCTGCCGGCCATCGTCCCCGCCATGCTCCCGGCGGTGCTGGCGGCAGAGGTGGCGGCGGTGGCGGCGGTGTCCACCAGGCTGGTGACCGCCGCGTTGCGGCGATACCAGATCACCAGCCGGCGGATGGCCCGACTGGGCTTGGCGCGCTTGTCAGGTTCCTTCGGAGGCAACGGCGTCAACGATGCGTTGGAACAGATAGCCGGTGCCGCGAGCCGTGAGGATCAGCTCGGGGTTGGCCGGATCGTCTTCCAGTTTGGAGCGCAGCCGGGAGATATGGACATCCACGACCCTGGTGTCCACATGGCGCTCAGGGGTGTAGCCCCAGACGTCCTTGAGGATTTCGCCGCGGCTGAAGGGTTCGCCACTGCGGCTCACCAGCAGCTCCAGCAGGCTGAACTCCATGCCGGTGAGCCGAATGCGCTCGTCGCCTCGGTACACCTGGCGTTTGTTGGTGTCGATCCGCAGGTCGCCTACGGCAATCACGCCGGAATTGGGGATGCCGGCCACGGCTTCCTTCTCCACGCGGCGCAGCACGCAGCGGATGCGGGCTTCCAGCTCCTTGGGGCTGAAGGGCTTCACCACATAGTCGTCGGCCCCGAGTTCCAGGCCGGTGATGCGGTCGGCCACATCGCCTAGGGCCGTGAGCATCACGATCGGCACATCCGATTCCTTGCGCAGCTCCTGGCAGACGCCGTAGCCATCGAGCTTGGGCATCATCACGTCGAGCACCACCAGGTCGGGCTGGGTGGTCTTGAACAGCTCCAGGGCTTCGACGCCATCGCTGGCGGTGACCACCTGGTAGCCGATCATCGAAAGCCGGGTTTCCAGAATCCGCCGGATGCTGGCTTCGTCATCGACGACCAGGATGGTCTCTTTGCCGTGGTGGGTTCCGGAGATGGTGGAGGGGGCGGAAGCCGTCATCACTGCAGCCGGGCTGCTACATCAGATAGCCCCTACTGAAAAGGCCAGAGGGGCAAACTTTTCAATCAACGCCACCTTTCTTCATACAGCCCCTCTTCCCAGCCCTTCCTCGCAGCCCTGCCCGTGGCCAAGCCCAGCTCCGTTTTTGTGTGCACCAGCTGTGGGGCCCAGGCGCGCCAGTTTTTTGGCAAGTGCGCCAGCTGTGGCAGCTGGAACACCCTGGTGGAGCAGAAGGCGGCGCCGGCTGCCGATAGCCGGCGCCGCCGGCCGTTGGCGGAGTCGTCCGCGGGGCTGGCGGCCGCCGCCGGCCAGCCGCGGCGCTCCGAGCCGATCCAGGCGGTGGGGGAGCGGCCTTTGCAGCGGCTCAGCAGCGGCTACGGCGAGCTGGATCGGGTGCTGGGCGGCGGGCTGGTGCCGGGGTCGCTGGTGCTGGTGGGCGGTGATCCGGGCATCGGCAAGAGCACCTTGCTGCTGCAGAGCGCCCGCGCCATGGCCAGCCGGGCGTCCGTGCTCTATGTGAGTGCGGAGGAATCGGCCCAGCAGGTGAAGCTGCGCTGGCGCCGGCTGGCCCAGGTTGCCTCAAACGAGTCTGATGCAGGCGGCGAGCCCGAAGCAGGGGCCGATTTTCAGCTGCTCTCGGAAACCGACCTGGAGCTGGTGCTGCAGGAGCTGGAGGCCCTGCGGCCCGCGGTGGCGATCATTGACAGCATCCAGGCCCTGCACGATGCCGAACTGGGTAGTGCCCCCGGTTCGGTGTCCCAGGTGCGGGAATGTGCCGCCGCCCTGGCCCGCATCGCCAAGCGCCAGGACACGGCCCTGCTGCTGGTGGGCCACGTGACCAAAGAGGGTGCCCTGGCGGGCCCCAAGGTGCTCGAACACCTGGTGGATGCGGTGCTCACCTTCGAGGGGGACCGCTTCGCCAGCCACCGGCTGCTGCGGGCCGTCAAAAACCGCTTCGGCGCCACCCACGAGCTGGGGGTGTTTGAGATGCGCGATCGGGGTCTGGCCGAGGTGACCAATCCCAGCGAGCTGTTTCTCGGCAGCGACGAGCCCAGTGCCGGCACCGCCACGATCGTGGCCTGCGAGGGCACCCGCCCCCTGGTGGTGGAGCTCCAGGCCCTGGTGAGCACCACCAGCTACGCCAGCCCGCGCCGCAGTGCCACCGGCATCGCCGCCAATCGCCTGCACCAGATCCTGGCGGTGCTGGAAAAGCACCTGGGCCTGCCCCTGTCGCGCTTCGACTGCTACCTGGCGGTGGCCGGGGGACTGGAGGTGGAGGAGCCGGCGGCGGATCTGGGCGTGGCCGCGGCGGTGGTGGCCAGCTACCGCGATCTCACCCTGCCGCCCGGCACGGTGCTGGTGGGGGAGCTGGGCCTGGGCGGCCAGCTGCGGCCCGTGGGGCAGCTGGAGCTGCGGCTGCAGGAGGCGGCCCGGCTGGGCTTCACCCGGGCGGTGGTGCCCAAGGGCTCCGGCCTGGCCAAGGCGGCTGCTGGGCTGGGCCTGCAGCTGCTTGAGGCCGGTGCCGTGGCCGAAGCGCTGGTGGCGGCGCTGGGGGTGAACCCGGCGGATGATCGGAACTGAGACCAAGCTTGCTTCTAGGCCCTGGATGGAAGCATGGCGTTCCGGTGCAGCCAGGCACTAAGCAATACAAGGCTCTGGCCAGCCAGCTCAAATAGTTCTTCCAGCAGCATCAGACCCTGCTTCTCAAACAGTGAGCCGACGGCCATCAACACGATGGCTGCGATCCAGCTTCCGATCAGCGACGGTCTGAGCAGCGCTTTCAGACCCTGCGATTCGCGGAGGAGTGCAGCGATCAGAAGACCAATGGCTGAGGCGATGGTCAGGCGGTAGAGCACCTTGCGGCCGATCTGGGTGATGAGCACAACAGTTGGCTGATCGTACAGATCTGGGTCGAGTTCATCAACGCGCCTGCCATGCAGGCCATGGCGAGCATGAGTGTCCACAGGCGCCAGGGATTGCGGTGGTTCAAGGCTGTGGACAGAAAAATTAGGCTTGCAGCCGCAAGAACGGCAATCTGAAGTAACTCAATGCTCTGGACGCTGTTCAACGCTTGCTACCAGTTGGCTGGTTCAGAATTTTGATGTTTGGACCTCGGGAATACAGGTTTGCGTCTCAGAAATACACGTCGACGCTGCCGCGGCCGCTGGTCTTGAGCCAGTTCTGGGCTTCGATGTAGTTGTTGGGGGCCAGGCGAATTGCCTTGCCCCAGAAGTCGGCGGCCTGGTCGAAGCAGCGGTCGGCCTCATCGGCGTCGCCGCGCTCCTCGGCGATCGAGCCCAGGTGGTGGTGGATCACCGCCATGTTGTTGAGGGCCTGGGGCATCTTGCTGTTGAGATCCAGGGCCTGGCTGTAGAAGTCGAGGGCCTTGGCGTGCTCGCCGTTGCTGGCGAATACCAGGGCCATGTTGTAGAGGATGAAGGCTTTGTCGTTGGGGTCGTCCTCGAGTTTGAGGGCTTCCTCGTAGTTCTCCAGCGCCTCGGCGTATTCGCCGTCAGCCTGGGCGCTCATGCCATCGCGGTAGTAGGCGAAGGCCTCCTTGGCGCGCCGGTTGGTGGGCAGCACCTTGAGGATCAGGTCAGCCATCACCGTGAAGCTCTTGTCGATGAAGTTGTCGTTGCGTTGGCTGCGGGGCACGGTGACGTCGGTGAGCGGCGTGGATCCCATCCTGGCGGATCTGCCTAACGTGAGCCGATCGTTAACCCCTTCAGGCCTTGTCCCCGCTCCAGGAGCCTCTCCCGCTGGAACCTCTCCCGCTGGAGCCCCTCCTGCTGGAAATAGAGGGCATGAAGTGCGGTGGCTGCGTGCGGGCCGTCGAACAACGGCTGCTCGATCAGCCCGGCGTGCGCCAGGCCAGCGTCAACCTGCTCACCCGTACGGCCTGGGTTGACCTCGCCTCCGCCGAGGCCGACCAGGCCGCTTTGCTAGCGGCCCTGGCGGGTCTGGGGTTTGAGGCCCGGCTGCGCCCCAGCGATGGCGCGTTGTCGTCGCGGCGGGAGCGGCTGCAGACCCAAACCTGGTGGCAGCACTGGCGCCAGCTGGTGGTAGCCCTGGTGCTGCTGCTGGTTTCGGGGTTGGGCCATCTGCCCGGCACCGGGTTGGATGCCCTGTGGATTCATGCCCTGGTGGCCACGTTGGCCTTGGCCGGGCCGGGGCGCTCGATCCTGGTGCGGGGCGTCCAGGCGGCCTTGGCGGGGCTGCCCAGCATGGACACCCTGGTGGGGCTGGGGGTGCTGAGCGCCTATCTGGCCAGCCTGGTGGCTTTTCTCTGGCCCCAAGGAGGTTGGCCCTGCTTCTTCAACGAGCCCGTGATGCTGCTGGGCTTCGTGCTGCTGGGTCGCTTCCTGGAGGAACGGGCCCGCTTCCGCACGGGCCGCGCCCTCGAAGAGCTGGCCGAGCTGCAACCCGACACCGCCTTGCTGCTGTTGGGCGAGGGGCCGCCCCGGCCGGTGCGGGTGGGCGGCCTGCGTCCCGGTGATCGCGTTCAGCTGCTGCCCGGCGATCGCGTGCCGGTGGACGGTGTGGTGCTGGAGGGAGCCTCGGCGGTGGATGTGTCGGGCCTCACCGGCGAACCGCTGCCGCTGCAGGCTGTAGCGGGCAGCGAGCTGGCCGCGGGCAGCCTCAATCTGGAGGCCCCGCTGGTGCTGGAGGTGCGCCGCCGCGGGGCCGACAGCGCCATCGCCCGGATCATCCACCTGGTGGAGCGGGCCCAGGCCCGCAAGGCGCCGATCCAGGGGTTGGTCGACCGGGTGGCGGGCCGCTTCACCCTGGTGGTGCTGGCCCTGGCCGTCGCCACCTTGCTGTTCTGGTGGCTGCTGGGCACCCAGCTGTGGCCCCAGGTGCTCAGCCCAGCTCACGCGTCTGGCGTGATGGGTGGGCACCATGGCAGCCATGGGGTGCTGGGGGCTGGTGCCGACACCCCGTTTGCCCTAGCCCTGCAGCTGGCGATTGCCGTGCTGGTGGTGGCCTGCCCCTGTGCCCTCGGGCTGGCCACTCCCGTGGCGATCACGGTGGCCACCGGTCGCGCCGCCCGCGCCGGCCTTCTGTTTCGAGGCGGCGATGCGATTGAAACCGCGGCCGGAATCGAAGCCCTGCTGTTTGATAAAACCGGCACCCTCACCCTGGGGCGGCCCTTGGTGGCGGCGGTGGAACCCCTGGGGGATCTGCCTCCCGATCGCTTGGTGCAGCTGGCCGCCAGCCTGGAGGCGGGCAGCCGCCATCCCTTTGGTTTTGCCTTGCTGCAGGAGGCCCAGCGGCGCGGTCTGGAGCTGCTGGAGGTGGTGGAGGGCCACAGCGTGGCTGGCCAGGGCGTCAGCGGCTGCATCGCCGACCACAGCTTGCGGGTGGGACGGTTGGCCTGGGTGGATCCCTGCCCCACGCCGGAGTTGCTGGCCAGGCAGGCGCTGCTGGAGTGCCACGGCGCCAGCGTGCTGGCGGTGGCCGATCAGCAGGGCCTGCTGGGGTTGGTGGCGGTGGACGACCAGCCCCGCCCCGATGCCGCTTCGGTGCTGGAGGCCTTGCGGGGCCTTGGGCTGCAGCTGGGTCTG
The DNA here is from genome assembly GCF_024346435.1 of Cyanobium sp. Alchichica 3B3-8F6. Classification (NCBI taxonomy): domain Bacteria; kingdom Bacillati; phylum Cyanobacteriota; class Cyanophyceae; order Synechococcales; family Prochlorococcaceae; genus Cyanobium; species Cyanobium sp. Alchichica 3B3-8F6. The sequence goes on from NZ_JAGQCZ010000007.1 coordinate 108,135, forward strand.
TTGAGTGGCGACCGGCGGGAGCCGGTGCAGCAGCTCGGAGCCCGGCTGGGGTTGGCGCCGGCGGAGCTGGCCTGGGAGCTGCGGCCCGAGCAGAAGCTGGAGCGGATCCTGCAGCACCCGGCCCGCGGCGCCCTGGCGATGGTGGGCGATGGCATCAACGACGCCCCGGCCCTGGCGGCGGCGGATCTGGGCATCGCCGTGGGCACCGGCACTCAGATCGCCCAGGACACGGCGGATCTGGTGGTGATGGGCGATCGCCTGGAGGGCATTGTGCGGGCCTTGCTGTTGGCCCGGCGCGCCATGGCCAAAGTGCGTCAAAACCTCGCCTGGGCCTTCGGCTACAACCTGATCGTGTTGCCGCTGGCCGCCGGCGTGCTGCTGCCCGGATTCGGGGTGCTGCTCACCCCGCCCTTGGCGGCCCTGCTGATGGCCTTGAGCTCGATCACGGTGGTGGTCAACGCCCTGCTGCTGCAGGATGGGTTCTCTGATTCCCGTTGATCTCCAGGTGGCAGAACCGGCAGTGGCTCCCCGCGGTCGGTTCGTGGTGCTTGAGGGCATCGACGGCTGCGGCAAAACCACCCAGTTGGAAGCCCTGCGCACCTGGTTGCCCAGCAGTGGCCTGCTGGCGCCGGGTGCCCAGCTGATCGTCACCCGGGAGCCGGGGGGTACAGCCCTGGGCTCCGCCCTGCGGCAGCTGCTGTTGCATCCGCCCGGGGAGGCGGCGCCGGAGCCGATGGCGGAGCTGCTGCTCTATGCCGCCGACCGGGCCCAGCATCTGGAGCAGGTGATCCGCCCGGCCCTGGCGGCGGGTCACTGGGTGCTGAGCGATCGCTTCAGCGGCTCCACGGCCGCCTACCAGGGCTATGGCCGCGGCCTCGACCTGCCCACCATCGCCCAGTTGGAGCAGTTGGCCACCGGCGGTCTGGAGCCGGATCTCACCCTGTGGCTGGAGTTGCCCCTGGCCGAATCGCTGCGCCGCCGGGGCGCCCGCTCCGCCGACCGCATTGAGGCCAGTGGGGAGGCCTTTCTGCAGCGGGTGGCGGATGGCTTTGCGGCCCTGGCCCGCGAGCGTGGTTGGCGGCGCGTTGATGCCACCCAGTTGCCGGAGCAGGTGGCGGCGTCCTGCCGCAGCCAATTGGCCGGCCTGGCGGCTGGCTCGGTTTCGTGACGGCTCTGTTTGAGGATCTGCTGGGTCAGCCGCGCGCCGTGGCCCTGCTGGAGGCCTCCCTGGCCCAAGGGCGCCTGGCGCCGGCCTATCTGTTTGCCGGCCCGGATGGCGTGGGCCGCCGGCTGGCGGCGTTGCGCTTTCTCGAGGGAGTGTTGGCGGGGCCGATGGGCGATGCCGGCATCCGGCGGCGGCTGCAGGAGGGCAACCATCCCGACCTGCTCTGGGTCGAGCCCACCTATCAGGACAAGGGCCAGTTGGTGCCCGCCTCCAAGGCCGAGGAGCTGGGGCTGGCGCGGCGGGCGGCACCCCAGCTGCGGCTCGACCAGATCCGCGAGGTCTCGCGGTTTCTCTCCCGCCGGGCCGTGGAGGCCAAGGGGTGTCTGGTGGTGCTGGAGGGGGCTGAGGCGATGGCGGAAGGGGCGGCCAATGCCCTGCTCAAAACCCTCGAGGAGCCCGGCGATGGCTTGGTCCTGCTGATCGCGGCGGCTCCGGATCAGCTGCTCAGTACGATCCGCTCCCGCTGCCAGCAGATCCCCTTCGCCCGGCTCAGCTCCGAGCAGCTGGCGGCGGTGCTGGAGCGGTGTGGTCAGCCGGCCCCCAGTCACGATCCGCCGGAGCTGCTGGAGCTGGCGGCGGGCTCGCCGGGGGCGTTGCTGCGCTGCCGCCAGAGCTGGGCCGCCCTGCCGGAGGGTTTGGTTGAGCGGCTCCTGGATTTGGCCAAGGCCGCGGATTCTGTGCAGGCCCTGGCGCTGGCCCGGGATCTGGCCGAGGCCCTGGATGGGGAGCAGCAGCTGTGGTTGCTCAACTGGTGGCAGTTGGCCCTCTGGCGCCGCCAGGCCCCGGTGGCCCAGCTGCAGCGCCTCGAGCGCCTGCGTAGCCAGCTGCGGGCTTACGTGCAGCCCCGGCTTGCCTGGGAAGTGGCCCTGCTCGAGCTGGCCGGCCTTTGAGTTCTTGGCGGGCTCAGTTCAACTGGCCTGGGCCTGGCGGGCCTGGTGGATCAGGGGCACAAGGTCGGTCAGTTGGTCGTCGCTGGGCAGTTCCAGGCAGTAGCCGGCGCCGTACACCGTCTTGATGAAGCGGGGCTTGCGCGGATCGGGTTCGAGCTTGGTGCGCAGGTGGCGCACATGCACCCGGATCGTCTCGATGTCGTCGTCGGGTTCGTAGCCCCACACCTCCTTGAGGATCAGCGAGGGTGCAACGGTTTGGCCGTGGCGCTGCAGCAGGCAGTGCAGCAGCTCGAATTCCAGGTGGGTGAGCCGCACCGCCACATCAAACCAGATGGCTTCAAACCGCTCCGGCACCAGGGTGAGACAGCCGTAGCTGAGGATTTCGTTGTGCTTGGCGGAGAGGGGGGCATGGTCGCTGCGGCGCAGCAGCGCCTTGACCCGCACCATCAGCTCTTCGAGGTCAAACGGTTTGGCGAGATAGTCGTCAGCACCGGAGTTGAAGCCGCTCACCTTGTCTTTGATGCTGCCTAGGGCGGTGAGCATCAGGATTGGAATCTTGGCGGTGCGCTCATCCCGCCGCAGCCGCTGGCAGAGGGTGAGCCCGTCCACCTTCGGCAGCATCAGATCCAGCAGGATCAGATCGGGGCTGTACTGCAGGGCCAGGGCCTGCCCCTTGATGCCGTCATCAGCCCGCTGCACGTCGAAGCCGCCATGTTCGAGGTGGCCTGCCACCAGCTCGCGCATATCGCTGTCGTCTTCGATCAGCAGGATGCAGGGCTTCATGGGATCAGGCGGGGAGCGGCGGGGAGTGAATCAATCGCTACCGCTGCAGCGAAGTTGCAGGCATTTTCTACGGTTTTGCTGCCTGGGCGAGGGCCCGTTGCGTGTGGAGCGCCGTGGATTGGACCCTGGCGTGGGCGAGGGCCCATGGCGAAGAGCCTTCAGGGCGCGACTGGCCAGGGTTTGCCGCGTCCCGGGGGACGAGTCAAGCCGGTGGATCTTAAGGATTTCTTCGTAGTTCTTTGTTGTAGCAGGTGGGCGCTGGGGTCAGTTGCCCAGCCCCTGGCGCTCTACCGGCCATAAAAAAACCGCAACCTGTGGGTTGCGGTTGATTAAAAAAGCTCCCCGGGCGGGATTCGAACCTGCGACCAATCGATTAACAGTCGATCGCTCTACCGCTGAGCTACCGAGGAATGCGCCGGTCGAAACCGGTTCGAAGAACTTACCCCTCAGGCCTGCCGGCCTGCAAGGGGTCCAGCTGCTGGGCCAGCACGGGGCCGTCCTGCCAGCGCCCGACGGCCCCGTGCTCCATCAGCGCGGCGCCGTCACAACGCTGCAGCTCCTCGAGCCGATGGGTGATCCACAGGGCCGTGAGTGGGGCGTCGGCGCGGTGGGTGAGCTGCCAGAGCAGCTGCAACACCTCGTGCTGGCTGTCGGGATCGAGCAGGGCGGTGGGCTCATCAAGCAGCACCAGGTCGGCGGAGCTGGCCAGGGCGCCGGCGATGGCTAGGCGTTGTTTCTGGCCGCCGCTGAGGGTGTGGATTGGTCGCTCTGCAAACCCATGGAGGCTGACCTGGTCAAGGGCCTGTTCCACCCTTTGGTGCCGTTGCGCGTCGCTGAGGTCGGCCGGTAGGCCCAATTGCAGATCGCTGGCGCAGCTCGGCAGCAGCAACTGGTGATCGGGGTTCTGGAACACCAGGGCGGCCTTGCCGGGGGCGTGGATGCGGCCGCTGCGGGGCTCCAGCAGCCCTGCGATCAGGCGCAGCAGGGTGCTTTTGCCGCTGCCGTTGCTGCCCACCAGCATCCACAGCCCCGGCCGCGGGATCTGCAACGTGCAATGGCGCAGCGCCGGGCGACCGTTGGGCCAGGCGAAGCTGAGCCGCTCCACCGTCAGGGGAGGAGTCATGGCGGGAGTGGCTCCAAATCGCTCGGCGGGGGTTCAGCCCTCGAAGCTGAAGCCGGGGCGCTTGCCGCCGCTGCCCATCGCCGACTTTTCATACAGCTGCACCGCCACCACTTCACTGGTCAGCAGGCTGATCCGCTTCTCCTCCTCCTTCTCGCAGGTCAACTCGAGTAGCCGCGGTCCAGTGCCATCCAGTGCCTGGCGCACTTGGTCATAGAGGGCCTGGGCGTCGGCCAGCTCTTTGCGCTGCACGGCAACGGGCATGGGGCTGAGCTTGAGGGAGAGCTCGACGACGTACATGAAACCGGAATGGACTCGCCCCACTGTGGCGAATCGGGACTCGCTTGGCGTTCGCGCGTCGCCGGGCGCTGGAGCGCTAAGTAGAAGTGCTCAGCTTCGGTCGGGCATGCGCGTTTCGAGGGCCGCGACCCGTAGAGTCCTGATGTAACGCTTCATGAAGCCGCTCTCATGACGATCGCTTTAGGTCGCGCGCCGCAGCGGGGATGGTTCGACATCCTCGATGACTGGCTCAAGCGCGACCGCTTCGTATTTGTGGGTTGGTCGGGTCTGCTCCTGTTCCCCACCGCCTATCTGGCACTGGGTGGCTGGCTGACCGGCACCACCTTTGTCACCTCCTGGTACACCCACGGCATTGCCAGCTCCTATCTGGAGGGCTGCAACTTCCTCACCGCCGCCGTCAGCACCCCCGCTGACGCCATGGGTCACAGCCTGCTGCTGCTCTGGGGCCCTGAGGCCCAGGGCGACTTCGTGCGCTGGTGCCAGCTCGGTGGTCTTTGGCCCTTCGTGGCCCTGCACGGCGCCTTCGCCCTGATCGGCTTCATGCTGCGTCAGTTCGAGATCGCCCGTCTGGTGGGCATCCGCCCCTACAACGCCATCGCCTTCTCCGGCCCGATTGCGGTGTTCGTCAGTGTCTTCCTGATGTACCCGCTCGGTCAGAGCAGCTGGTTCTTCGCTCCGTCCTTCGGGGTGGCGGCGATCTTCCGCTTCCTGCTGTTCCTGCAGGGCTTCCACAACTGGACGCTGAACCCGTTCCACATGATGGGCGTGGCCGGCATCCTCGGCGGTGCTCTGCTGTGCGCCATCCACGGCGCCACGGTGGAGAACACCCTGTTCGAAGATTCCGATCAGTCGAACACCTTCAAGGCGTTCGAGCCCACCCAGGAAGAGGAGACCTACTCGATGGTCACCGCCAACCGCTTCTGGAGTCAGATCTTCGGGATCGCCTTCTCCAACAAGCGCTGGCTGCACTTCTTCATGCTGTTCGTGCCGGTGATGGGTCTGTGGACCAGCAGCATCGGCATCATCGGCCTGGCTCTCAACCTGCGCGCCTACGACTTCGTGTCGCAGGAAATCCGCGCCGCTGAGGACCCCGAATTTGAAACCTTCTACACGAAGAACATTCTTCTGAATGAAGGTCTGCGTGCCTGGATGGCACCGGCTGACCAGCCGCACGAAAACTTCGTCTTCCCTGAAGAGGTTCTGCCCCGCGGCAACGCTCTTTGATTCAAGGGTTCAACGGTTTTTGCCGACCAAGAAGCGCTCCCACGGGGGCGCTTTTTTCTTGGCTACATTTACAGAGTTCTGTCAGCAGTGGTGTGGCGCCGTCCTGGCCCTTGGGCTCAGGTGGTGCCGAAGGCATCGCCGGCTGGCCCCAATCCCCAGAGGAGGAGGTGCCCGTGAGTTCCAGTTGTTTCACCCAGGGTCTGCTGATCGCGGAGAACGCCCTCTAGTTGGTTTCGCGGCTGATGCAGCCCGGCGAGAGCCCCCGGCGAGCCCTGTGCCCGTCGGGGGCATCGTTTTTGCAGCACAGGCCATTGTGCGCAGTGGCACAGGCCATTGTGCGCACTGGCACAGGAGCAGACGCCGCTGCTGTGTTATCCGGCGATTATGTATGCGGCGCATTGCGCCATCTCGTGTGAGGAACCCATGAAACTCTTTAAGCAACTCCTGGTTGCACCTGCAGCCCTCGGTCTGCTGGCCCCCGTGGCCGCTACCGCAGCTGAGCTCAACCTGGACGGCGTCAACAAGTACGCCTCCGAGGAGCAAGTCACCAGCATCTCCCAGTTCTCTGACGTCAAGCCCACCGACTGGGCTTACCAGGCTCTATCCAACCTGATCGAGCGCTACGGCTGCGTCGCTGGTTACCCCGACGGCACCTACAAGGGTGGCCGGGCCATGACCCGCTTCGAAGCAGCTGCTCTTCTCAACGCTTGCCTCGACCGCGTCACCGAAGTGACCGACGAGCTCAAGAAGCTGATGGCCGAGTTCGAGAAGGAACTCGCCATCCTCAAGGGCCGCGTGGACGGTCTTGAGGCCAAAGTGGGCGAACTGGAAGCCAACCAGTTCTCCACCACCACCAAGCTGAAGGGTATCGCCACCTTCGTGGTCGGCGGTGCATCCGCTGCGGTGAATCCAGATACCGTCACCGAGCAAGCCGAGCAGGTGTCGTTTAACTATGACGTTCGCCTGATCCTCGACACCAGCTTCACCGGCAAGGATCTGCTGCGCACCACCCTGCGTGCTGGCAACTTCGGTGAGTCCGCCTTCGGCGGTGGCAACACCCTGATGGAAGTGGCTTTCCAGGAGGAAGCTGGTCCTGATGTGGTTTCGATCGACCGCCTCTTCTATCAGTTCCCGATCGGCGAAAACTTCACTGCTACCTTCGGCGGCAAGGTGCGCCAAGACGACATGCTGGCCATGTGGCCGAGCGTGTATCCGGCTGATTCGATCCTCGATCGCTTCACCTACGGCGGTGCCAACAACGCCTACAGCCTGAACCTTGGCGCTGGTGTTGGCCTCTGGTATGAGAAGGACGGCTTTAGCCTCAGTGCCAACTACGTGTCCAACGAAGCCTCGGCTGAAGTTGGTACCAATAACGGAGTTGGTACAACTGCTGGTACAACCAACGGCGGCGGTTTCGGTGATGGCAGCACCACCACGATTCAGGTTGGCTATTCCGCCAACAACTGGGGCGCTGCGATTGTTTACAACTACATTGAAGCTGCCAACATCGCAAACGCGGGCGGTACTTACTCAGCAGTTGGTTCTAACAACTACGGCTTCAGTGCCTACTGGCAGCCTGAAGAGTCCGGTTTGATCCCTTCCATCAGCGCCGGCTTCGGTGCCTCCCAGTGGAATGGTTCCAACCCCAACGACGACTCCTGGTCGTGGATGGTTGGCCTTCAGTGGGATGATGCCTTCATGAAGGGCAACGCCTTCGGGATCGGTTTGGGTCACGCCCCCACCAATATCGCTGGCACCATCAACAACAGCGCGGTTGCTGATACTCTCCAAGAGAAGTTCGGCATTGAGGTGTGGTACAAGTTCCAGGTCACTGACAACATCAGCGTGACTCCTGGCTTCTTCTGGATTGATGGCGGTGGTGTAGACCTTTCCGCTACAGGCGGTCCTCGCAACGAGGACACCTACGGCGTCGTGCTGAAGACCACCTTCAAGTTCTGATCCTCAGAACACCACTGGGCCGGATCCCTCACACTTCCGGCCCTTCGTCTTCCACTTCTCAACACACACCTCGATCAACCCCGGCGAAAGCTGGGGTTTTTTATTGTTGGCCTTTCGAGGCATTGCCCTGGCTGCTGCCGATCCCTATCGCGTGCTGGGCGTGTCGCCTGCTGCCACGGCTGCCGAAATCAAGGCCGCCTACCGCGCCCTGGTGAAGCAGCACCACCCCGATGCTGGTGGCGACAACAGCACGATCCTGGCCCTCAATGCCGCCTGGGAGGTGCTCGGCGACGCCGACCGCCGCCGGCGCCACGACCACGCCTGCCGCACCACCACGACCCGTCAAAGGGGCAAGGCGCCAGACAAGTCTGCTGCTCCCCCTACGGCAACGGCCACTGAGCAGGATCTGCTTGCTTGGCTGCAGCTCGTGGTGGCTCCGTGCGATCGGTTTCTCGCTCAGGTGATCAACTCCTTCCCGGGCCAACTCAAGTCTTTGGCCGCCGATCCCTACGACGACGCCTTGATGGAGGCGTTTTGCCGTTTTCTGGAGGTCAGCCAGGCGCGCCTGGTCAAGGTGGAAGCCCTCTACCGCTCCCGCTCCTGTCCAGCAGGGGTAGAGAGCTTCAGCCTCGCCCTCTACCACTGCCTCAGCCTGGTGAAGGATGCTTTCGCTGATCTCGAGCGTTACACGCTCGGCTACGTGGATTCCTATCTGCGCGATGCCCGTGAGCTGTTGCGCCAGGCCAAGGCTCGCCGCAGCCAGTTGCTGGCCGATTCGCGTCAGCTGCGGCGTTGAGGGCGTGCGTTCGGCAGAATGAGCTCTGCCGCCAGCACGGTGTTGATCGGCTTTTTGTGTTTGGTTCAGTGCTTCGGCCTGACTATCAACCGGGTCTGAGTGATCTCGACTTCCTGGTTGATTTCCAGCCGATGCCGCCTGTTCGCAAGGCCCATGCCTTTTTCGGCATGCGTGATGCGCTTCACCATTTGCTTGGTGCTGAGGTGGACTTGGTGATGGCTGGTGCGGTGCGTAATCCGATCATTGCTCGTGAGATTGCAGCCACCTGCCAGCAGATCTATGGCATGTGATCCGGATCCCATCTTCTACCGTTTGATGATCAATGTTGGGTGACATGACTACAGCCTCCTTTGCTCACGGCAACCGTCTATCCGGGCGAGGGTGGGCTCTCCGCAGCCATTGCTGACCCCGGCAGCAACCGGCAGCTGTTGGAGCCGACGACGGCGTTGGTGTCTGAGGAGGCGGTGGGGACGGTTAAATGGGACGATCCCTCAGCTTTAGCCAAGGCAGCCGAAGTTGCCGGGGCTAGAATTGTGAATCAACTTCCGCCATCGACGCATGACGCCCCTGCTGAAGCGACTCGAAGAGCAAGCTCGAACTCTCTGCCCTGAGGACAGAGCAAGACTTGCTGAGGTGATGCTGGAATCTTTGCATTCTTCAACAAATGAAATTGATTCTGCCTGGCAGGACGAGGTTGCGCACCGTCTAGACGCTGTTGATCGTGGATTGATGCCAACCCATAGCGCTGATGATGTATTTGCCGAAGCGAGTGCGATCCTTCGGTGAGAACCGCTCGGATTGCGGATGCAGCCAAGCTTGAGCTGATTGCGGAAGTAGAATACTTTGAAAGTAAGGAAGCTGGATTGGGCTCCCGGTTTCTGGCTTCAGTTCAAGAAGCGGTGTTGCGTGCTCTTATCTACCCCCTGACTGGTTCGCAGTACAGGGGAAATACCCGGCGATTGCTCGTCAGGGATTTTCCGTTTGCCGTTGTCTATCGTTGCCACAAGGATGAAATCGTCATCTTTGCGTTCGCACATCTCTCTAGACGGCCAGGATACTGGCGATCACGAATCGATAACGCTTAATCGAGCTCTTCAATAGAGCTTGATTCCCGCCTTGCCAGGTGTTCTCATGCCATAGGAAACGCTTCCAGCTGATCCAGCCGCAGCCACACATCCGGCACCGGCCTCCGCCAACGCATCTGTGCGTAGTCGCCCTTGATTGCCAGGATCTCGCCGGGCCCCTCGATCACATAGCCCGGCAGGCCATCGCTGGCGCGCGCCTCCAGGCTGCCGGCGTAGGCCGCACTGTTGACCCGCACCAGGCTGCCTTTCTTCAGTGCCGGTTGGCTGGGAGGAGCGGTGGGGGCATCAGCCATGGCAAGAAGTCCAGTTGGCCACAGGCTAAGGCCGGCGGCGCAGGCCAGGCTTCGATGCCTATCCTCCCTGAACGCGAGAGAGGAAGAATGCGCCTGCTGCTGCTGGGTTGCTCGGGGTTCGTCGGCCGGGAGCTTGTTCCCTTTCTGCTCGAGCTCGGTCACGAAGTGACCCTGGTGAGCCGACAGGCCCAGCCCTTCCCGGCCCTGGTGGGCAAGCGTCTCGCCTGCCTCCATCTCGATCCTGCCGATCACGCCAGCTGGGCCCACAACGGCCTCGACGTGGCCGTGTCCCAGTCCGACGGCGTGGTGAACCTGGCTGGCGAGCCGATCGCCGATCGCCGCTGGACGCCGGCCCACCGGGACGTGTTGCTACAGAGCCGCGTGCGCACCACCGAGTTGCTGGTGGCGTCCATGGCACGGCTCGAGACGCCCCCGGCGGTGCTGGTGAGCGGATCGGCCGTGGGCTTCTACGGCACCAGCCTGGAGGCCCGCTTCCAGGAAACCAGCCCGGCCGGCAACGACTTTCTGGCCGAAATCTGCCAGCGCTGGGAAGACGCCGCCGATCAAGCCCCCGCTGGTTGTCGGGTTGTGAAGCTGCGCATCGGCATCGTGCTCGGCCCCGATGGCGGTGCTCTCGGCAAGATGCTGCCGGTGTTTCGGATGGGCTTCGGCGGACCGGTGGGTTCCGGTCGCCAGTGGATGAGCTGGATTCACCGCCACGACCTCTGCCGCCTGATCGCCACCGCCCTGGAGGACGTCTCGTTCAGCGGGGTCTACAACGCCGTGAGCCCGGAGCCCACCACCATGGGCAGCTTCGCCCTTGCCCTGGGGCAGGCCCTGGGCCGGCCCAGCCTGTTGCCCGTGCCTGGGCCGCTCCTGCAACTGCTGCTCGGTGACGGTGCCCAGGTGGTGCTCGAGGGTCAGCAGGTGCTGCCTGAACGTTTACAGGCCCAGGGCTTTGCCTACCAATACCCCCAGCTCAACGCTGCCCTCGCTGCTGCCACCAGCCCAGCACCCCACTGAGCAGGGCGGCCCCCATCAGCAGCCCGATCGCCGGGGTGAACAGCGGCTCCCATAGCCGCTGAAACAACTCCAATGGGGCTTCCACCTTCTGGCTGTGCAACACCACCGCCGTGGCAAACCAGAGGGCCCCGGCGATCACCACAAACACATCCACCACCAGCACCGTGTCCATGGCGCCTTTGAGCTGCCGCAGCAGGCCTGGAGAAGAGTCGGGCGCCGTCATGGCCGATTCGGGGAGGTGAGGGCGGCAGGATCCGCCAGAAGCTCCATGATCGCCGAGGCCATCGCGGCACTGCCGCCCGGCCTGCCGATCCGCTCCAGGCCGATGGCCGCCAGCTCTCGCTGCAATCGGGGGCCGTGGTGGGGATCGCGCTGCTGATCCAGCAGGATCTGCACCAGGTGGGCCGAGGTGGCCAGGGTGCGGGCCTGGCCACTGGGGCCGGGGGCGCAGTGCACGCCGGGGCCCAGCAGCCGGCGCTGGGCTTCGGCAAAGCCCGCCGTGAACTGAGGGCCCCGCCCCGCCAGCTGCAACACCGGCTTGCCCAGCCCCACCGCCTGTTCGGCGGCCGTGCCGGCGGTGCACAGCACCAGCGCCGCGCCGCGCAGGATCTCGGTGAACTGCCCCCAGCCCAGCTCCAGCAGCAGCGGGCCGCGCACCAGGCGATCCTCCCCCTCCAGCCGCCAGCCGAGGGTCTGCCCCAGTTGGGCGATGCGGCGGCGGTCCAGGTCGGGCACCAGGGCGGCCCGTAGCCGCAGCCCCTGGACTTGCATCCAGTTGTCCGGCAACAGCGCCAACACCTGCAGCATCAGGCCCAGGTTGCGGGCTGCTTCCGGCAGGCGGCTGCCCGGCACCAGCGCCAGTTCCAGGCCCGCCGCCACCGCTTCTGGCTGCTGCTGCTGCCCGTGGGGGTTGGCCGCGTTCACCACATCGAGGAAGGGATTGCCCAGAAAGTGCACCGGCCGCGCCAGTTGCTGCGCGAGGTCGGTGGCGGTGAGGGAATCGCGGCTCCAGATCGCCCGGATGCTGGGCCGACCCAGCAGCCAGCCGCAGGGCCAGGACAGCCGCAGGCGGCCCTCGTAGTGGCTCGAGTAGGCCACCAGATACACGGCGGTGGGTAGCCCCGACAGCCAGCCCCCCAGCACCGCCAGCACATCGCCCACGGCCACCACCAGCCCGTAGTGCCGCCGGTGGCGGCGCAGCAGCAGCAGCCGGCCCAGCACGTAGAGCAGCTGGCCTTCCATCAGCTCGCTGAGGCGTCCGGCCAGGCTGGTGTAGCCCAGGCCGCCGGTGCTGCAGCTGCGGGTGCGCCCCAGCACCGGCACCCCCAGCTGGCGATAGGGGTTGCCATGACCCACCAGGGGCAGGGCTGCCACGGAAATGCCTTGCTGGATCAGCTGGGCAGCCACCAGGGCGCCGCTGAGGTCCTCCCCGTGGCCGTTGCTGAGCAGCAGAACCGGTTTCAACCCGCCAGCCAGGCCTTCACCTTGTCCATCGCCTTCCAGCCAGGTTTGCGCTGGAGGCCATCGGCAATCGACTCCTGCAGTTCTTCAGCCATCTCCGGCGCCATCGCCATCACACGCTGCACGATTTCGATGTGCTCCCGCACACCCTTGGCGCCGGTCTCGAGCATGGCCAGGCTCAGATTGATGCGGGCCTGCGGGTCCTGGGGATTGAGGCGAACGGCCGTCTTGGCGGAGCGCAGGGCTGCCTGGGGCTGGTCGTCGAGCAGCTGCAGCCAGGCCAGGCAGGTCCAGCCAGCCGACTGTCCGGGGGCCTGTTCGGTGATGGTGAGGAAGCTGTCGATCAGCTCTGCCGGCGCGGTCCCTTGCTGGTAGCGCTCCATGGCCTGGTCAAACAGGGAGGGGGCTTCCTGGGTGGTGGCTTCGGGGGAGGTCATGGGGCGTCGACAGGCCTGATCGTGGACTCAGATTGCCACCTTGTCGGCCAGCTCCACGATCAGCGGGGAGGTCTGCGCTGAGGAGCTTGGCCATGGCCTACACCGCAAACGAACTGCCGCAGCCGCAGGTCTGGGTGGCGTTGGGGTTGGTGAAATTAAAGCCGCCGCCGATCAGGGCACTGGAGAAATCCAGCTGCATCCCGTAGATGTAGAGGAGGCTTTTCGGGTCGCACACCACCTCGAAGCTGGGCGCCCCAGCTGGCTCATAGGTGTAGCGCTCGTCGTCGCTGCGGATCTCGGTCGGAGCGATGAAATCCATCGTGTAGCTCATGCCGCTGCAGCCTCCCGAGCGCACGCCCACCCGCAACACCTTGTCTGGGCCCTGCTGCTGCATCAGGGCGGCGAGCTGCTTCATGGCCGGCTCGGTGATCTGGATGCCCTTGCCGTCTCTGGCGGTGAAGGTGGCCTGGGGTACCGCGTCGGTGGCGGCCTGGGCTTCGGCGATCTCGCTGCTCATCATGGGCGGGGTGATCGGGGGATTGGGCCTGTTCCACCCATCGTATGGAGCCCGCCCAGTCGCTGCCGGGCTGGCCCGCTCCATAGAGTCGTTCCCACTCAAGGAGCAGCAGGGTGCGCGTCGCCATCGTGGGTTCAGGACTGGCCGGCTTGTCGGCGGCGGTGGATCTGGTGGATGCCGGCCACCAGGTGGATCTCTACGAGGCGCGGCCCTTCATGGGCGGCAAGGTGGGCAGCTGGGTGGATGAGGGCGGCAACCACATCGAGATGGGGTTGCATGTGTTTTTCTTCAACTACGCCAACCTTTTCGCCCTGCTGCGCAAGGTGGGTGCGATCGACAACCTGCTGCCCAAGGATCACACCCACCTGTTCGTGAACACGGGCGGCGACCTGCGCGAGCTGGATTTCCGCTTCGCCCTCGGCGCTCCCTTCAACGGCCTGAAGGCCTTCTTCACCACACCCCAGCTCGACTGGGTTGACAAGCTGCGCAACGCCCTGGCCCTGGGCACCAGCCCGATCGTGCGCGGCCTGGTCGACTACGAGGGCGCCATGAAGACGATCCGCGCGCTGGATCGCATCAGCTTCCAGGAGTGGTTTGTTGGCCATGGCGGCAGTCAACAGAGCATCGAGCGGATGTGGAATCCGATCGCCTATGCCCTGGGCTTCATCGATTGCGAGGCGATCTCGGCCCGCTGCATGCTCACCATCTTCATGATGTTTGCATCCAAAACCGAGGCCTCCAAGCTCAATCTGCTCAAGGGTTCGCCCCACCGCTGGCTCACCGGCCCGATCTTCGACTACATCCAGCAGCGCGGCGGCCGGCTGCACCTGCGCCACCGGGTCACCGAGATCCACTACGAAGAGGCTGGCGCCACCCCCAGCGCCGACACCCGTGTCACCGGACTCACCCTGGGCACCCCTGAGGGTGAAATCCAGGTGCAGGCCGATGCCTACCTGGCCGCCTGCGATGTGCCCGGCATCCAGCGGATGATCCCAGAGGCCTGGCGCAGCCACAGCCTGTTCGACAACCTCTACCAGCTCGAAGCGGTGCCGGTGGCCACCGTGCAGCTGCGCTACGACGGCTGGGTGACTGAACTGGGCGATTCCCCCGCCGCGCAGGCCGCCCGCGGCGATCTCAGCCGCCCCGCCGGCCTCAACAACCTCCTCTACACCGCCGACGCCGACTTCAGCTGCTTCGCCGATCTGGCCCTGGCCAGCCCAGAGGACTACCGCAAGCAGGGCCTGGGCTCCCTGCTGCAGTGCGTGCTCACCCCTGGCGATCCCTGGATCCCCAAGAAAACCGAGGAGATCGTGGCCGCCACCGATGCCCAGGTGCGCCGGCTGTTCCCCTCCGCCGCAGGCCTCACGCTGGTGTGGAGCAATGTGGTGAAGCTGGCCCAGTCGCTGTATCGCGAGGCCCCCGGCATGGAGCCCTACCGGCCGGATCAACGCACACCGGTGAGCAACTTCTTTTTGGCCGGTAGCTACACCAAACAGGACTACATCGATTCGATGGAAGGCGCCACCATGAGTGGACGTCTGGCCGCTGCGGCGATCCTGGACCGCCCCGTGGCCCTGGCCACCAATACCTCTGTTAGTTAGGAGATTCCATGGGCCGTTGGCTCGAGCACAGCGTCACCACGGACATCCGGGCTTCGGTTGAGCAGGTGTGGGAGGTGTGGAGTGATCTGGAGTCCATGCCCGAATGGATGCGCTGGATCGAGTCGGTGGTGACCGAACCGAACGACCCCGATCTCACCGACTGGACCCTGGCGGCTCAGGGCTTTCGCTTCCATTGGAAGGCCCGGATCAGCCAACGGGTGGAGGCCCAGCAGCTGCACTGGGAGTCGGTGGGAGGCCTCCCCACCAAAGGGGCGGTGCGCTTCTATCCGCAAGCCCCCCAACTGACGGCGGTGAAGCTGAGTGTCAGCTATGAGTTGCCGGGGGTCTTGGCACCGCTGATGGAACCCAGCATCCTGGGGGGGATCGTCACCAAGGAGCTCCAGGCCAACCTGGACCGTTTCCGTGACCTGGTTGAAACCCGTTATGCCTAGGTTCGCCACTGTGGCTGTAGGGGCTGCGCTACTGCTGGCCTCCTGTGGTGGGGAGCAACCCCCGGAGATGACCAGCCAGCTGCCGCCGCCCCCTTCGGCCGTGGTTGGGTCGTCTCCAGCCGCCTCGCCCCCGATGGCCGCTCCGGGCCCTCCGGCTGGGCTCACGCCCCTGCCCAGTTCCAGCCAGGTGGTGGCTTCTATCGCCTCTGGGCGAGTGGACCCCTTCGCTCCGGTGGGGGGCTCCGGGGGGAGTTCGGCCCCGCTCAGTCTGCCGCCGGGTCTGATTTTCAATGGCGTGATCCGCTCCGGCGGCACGCCCGAGGCTCTGGTGCAGTTCGAGGGCGAAACAGGCACCTTGCGGGTGGGCCAGCGCGGCGGTCGCACCACCCCACTGCTGCCGGCGGGTTGGAGCGTGGCCAGCATTGATGTTCAGCAGGGGCGCCTCACCCTGCGGCAAGGCAAGCAATCGGTTACGGCTGAGCTCTGAGGCTGCGACTGCAGGCTTCCACCAGGCCTGCCAGATCGTGTGGATCGGCTTCGCCATCCACCCGGCCCAGCAGCTGCCGGCAGCGGTCGCTGGTCTGGGGGCCGATCGACACCACGGCCACCCCGTCCAGCTGGCGCGGCCAGGCCGGCCCGTAGGCCGCCTCCAGCATCTGGCAGGTGTGGCTCACGGTTTTGCCGCTGCTGAAGGTGATGGCGTCGAGGTGCCGTTGCTCCAGGGCTGCTACGGCGGCGCTGGGCAAGCCCTCCGGGCAGCGGGTTTCGTAGGCCGCCACCTCCACCACCCGGGCGCCGGCCTCGGCGAAGGCCTCCGCCAGGAGGGTGCGGCCACCGCTTTGCACCCGAGGCAGCAGCAGCCGCAGTCCCCATCCCGAGGCAGGGAAATGTTCCAGCAGGCTGTCGGCCACGAAGCTGGGCGGGATGAAATCGGCGCTGGCGCCGAGAGCATCCAGCTGGGCTGCCGTTTTGCGGCCCACGGCGGCCAGCTTCAGGCTGGCGGGGCGCCGGGCCAGGGACCGGCCCAGGCGGCGCAGCCGCTGCTCCACGGCCTCCACTCCATTGCCACTGGAGAACACCAACCAGTGGAAGTCGTCGAGCTCGGCCAGGGCGTCGTCGAGGGGCCCCCATTCATCGGGGGGCGTCACCACCAGCGCCGGTAGGTCGACCACCGTGGCGCCAGCCGCCTCAAACAGCCGCCGGGCCTCTCCCAGCTGGGTCTCGGCCCGGGTTACGGCGATGGTGCGGCCGCTCAGGGACAACTCGGGGGCCAGGGTCATGGCGGTGCAGTCCTGGGGTCAGTCGTCCAGCTTGACCATCGTGCCGGCCTGGCGGCGCAGCGCCTCGGCCTCGTCTCCGCGGTTCTGCTGCACCAGCAGCGCGATCGCCTGGCGAAAGGCCGAACGGGCGCCGGGGATGTCACCGCCGAGCAGCAGCGCAACCGCCAGATTCTGTTGGGCGGCGGCCAGACTGGGATCGCGCTGCAGGGCGGCGCGATAGGCCGCGATCGCATCCGGGAGCCGGCCCCGCCGCCGCTCGACCAGCCCCAGATGCAGCCAGCCCAGGGCCAGCTCCGGGGCAGCCGCGGTGGCTTCGCGACAGCGGCTGCAGGCCTCTTCCAGGCGGGTATGCCCCTGCGCCTCCCCCTGCTGCAGCAGGCCGGCCAGGTTGAGCCGGGCCGCCAGGGTGAGCCGCGGCGGCAGCGGTAGGGCCAGGGCCTGGCGGTAGAGCTGCTCGGCGCGGGCCGGGGCGCTGCTGGCGTGGGCGATGGCCAGGTGCAGCAGCAGCTCATAGCGCTCGGGATGGCGGCAGGGCGGGCAGTGGGCCAGCCCCTGCTCCAGTAGGGCGATGCCGCGTTCGCGGTTGCCCTCGCTCACCTCCAGGCTGCCGAGCTTGGCGCAGGCGTAGGGGTCGCCCGGGTGGACGGCCAGGTCGGCTTCCATGGCCTGGCGCAGCCGCTCGGCCTTGGTGCCGCTGGCCAGCAGCTCGGGCCTGTAGCCGTCATGGGCGATGGCCGGCACATCGCAATCGGCCAGGCGCCAGTGGGGCTCCTGCTCCAGCAGGGCCAGCACGCTGTCATCCACCATGGAGTGGTAGGGCCGGCTCCAGTGGATGGCCGGATGGCGGCGAAACAAGCGGCTGACGTTGGAGTAGGGCGACTGGGCCGCCCCCCGCTCCTGGCGCAGCAGGTTGATCAGCAGCAGATCCGGCTGCGCCATCAGCTGGCGCAGGGGTTCGCGGGCCTCGGGCAGCAGCCACTCATCGGCATCGAGCACCAGCACCCAGTCGCCGCGCACGTGCTCCAGGGCCGCATTGCGGGCCGGGGCGAAATCACCCGGCCAAGGCAGCTGGTGCACCACGGCGCCGCAGGCCTCGGCCACGGCGACGGTGGCATCCGTGGAGCCGGTGTCGAGCAGCACCATCTCATCCACGAACCCCGCCACCGAGACCAGGCAGCGCTCCAGCCGCTCGGCTTCGTTGCGCACGATCATCGAGAGGCTGAGCATGGGCGTCAGTCGGTGAAGCCGGCGCCGGCTTCAGTGTCCCCCAGCCCCAGCCCCCTGCCCAGCCGGTTGAGCGCTTCCGCCTGGGCCAGGGGCATCTGGCCGGGGCTGTAAACCCCCGGAATCCCGGCGGGCAGCAGCGGCTGCAGCTCCTCCCACAGGTAGGGCGAGCCATACACCACCACGCCGGCCAGCCGCCCCGCCGTCACCAGTTGCCGCAGCGCAGCTGGCCAGGGTTCGGCGCTGCCGGCGCTGCCGCGGAAGGGATTGCCCCGCACAAACAGCTGCAGCAGCACCGGCCCCGGGCCCAGGTGCTCCAGGGCCAGGGGAGCGTCGGCGACACCACTCCAGAGGCTGGGGCTGCGGCTCTCCAGCAGCACGCTGCGCCAGCCCCGGGCTTCGGGGCGGCTCAGGGCTGGGGCGGTGGCGGGCAGAAAGGCGGCGGCCAGGGCCGAATCCAGGCGGATCAGGTTGATTCCTGGCTGTCCGGCCCTTGGGTCCGTTGCAGTCCTGCCGCCATCCGGCGTTGCCTCCAGGCTGGCCTCCAGGGTGGCGATCACCAGCTCCAGGGCCAGGGCCTGGTCGGGCTGGGCGGCGGCTTCGGGGTCTGGGGCGGCCGCCGGTTCGGCGCAGCACGCGAGGGCCCGGCGGCGGCGCTCGGCACTGGCCTCGAGTTGGTCCCGGCTGAGTCGGCCGCTGTGCACGGCCTCAGCGATGGCCGCAATGGCGGCCGCGGCATCGGCGGGCATCAGCACCAGGTCGGCGCCGGCCTCCAGGGCCAGCACCGCCGCTTCGCCGGCGCCGTAGCGGCCGGTGATGGCCTCCATCACCAGGGCATCGGTCACCACCAGCCCGCCAAAGCCCAGCTGCTGGCGCAGCAGCCCGGAGAGCACCGGCCTCGACAGGGTGGCGGGCCGCTCCGGATCAAGGGCGGGCAGCATCAGATGGGCGGTCATGACGGAGGCCACCCCGGCGGCGATCGCCTGCTCAAAGGGCGGCAGTTCGATCGCCGCCAGCCGCTCGCGGCTGTGGGGCAGCAGCGGCAGGGTGAGATGGGAATCGCTGCTGGTGTCGCCGTGGCCGGGAAAGTGCTTGGCGCAGGCGAGCACCTTTTCGGATTGGGCGCCCCTCACGAAGGCCGCCGCCAGCGCCCCCGCTGAGGCCTGGTCATCCCCCCAGGCCCGCACGTTGATCACGGGGTTGGCGGGATTGTTGTTGACGTCGCACACCGGCCCCAGCACCCAGTTGAGGCCCAGGGCCCGGGCATCCCGGCCGGTGCAGCGGCCGTAGCACTCAGCCAGGGCGACCGCCCGCTGCGGTTCCTGCCGGTAGAGGCGCCCCAGGGCCAGCGGCGGCACCAACCAGGTGGCCCCGTCAAAGCGTTGGCCCACCCCTTCTTCCACATCGGCGCAGAGCAGCAGTGGCTGGCCGGCCCAGCGCCGCAGCTGGGCGCAACGCAGGGCCACCTCCGCTGCGCTGCCGCCGAGAAGAATGACGCCGCCCACCCCGGCCTCCAACAGGGCCCGGAGCTGGGCATTGGGCAGTTCCCAGCGGGGGTAGCCCCGTTGGTGGTCGGCGAGGGTGCCGCTGGCGCGCACCACCAGCAGTTGGTGAATCAGCCGCAGCAGGGCCGGATCAGGCGCGGCCTCAGAGCTCACTGGCCTCGGCCGGTTCACCTTTCTCCTGCCGCTGCTCCTCGAGTCGGTTGAGCAGGCCCAGCACCGAGGTGCCTTTTTCAAGGCCGCGGTCGAGCACGAACACCACCTCGGGGGTACGGCGCATCTTCAACCGCCGGCCCAGCTCACCTTTCACGTAGACGCTCGCCGAGCGCAGACCCTCCATGGCCTGGCTGCGATCGTCCTCGCTGCCGAAAATGCTCACGAAGATCTTGCAGTGCTGCAGGTCGCCGGCCACCTCCACGGTGGTGACGCTCACCATGCCCTGGCTGACCCGCTCGTCCTTGATGCCGCCGATCAGCAGCTCACTCACTTCGCGGCGGATCAGGGAGGCCACCCGCTCCACCCGTCGGCTCTGTGCCATGGCTATGCCAGCGGTGCTGGGTTCACCATCGCACGCAGGATCAGCGCCAGGCTGAGCATGCCGCTGACGCCCGCCCCGATCAGGGCCACCGCCGTGACTGGATTGCGGCCCCGGGCCGCGAGGGGCTCGAACACCGAATTGGCCACCCCCAGGCCGAAGGCCACCAGATAGCGCGGGTAGCGCGTCACGTTTAGGAAGAAGTCCTTCATTGCCCGGAGTGGTCGGTGCCTGCTGCGTGCTGGCTACTCTGCCGCCCAGAGGCGGAGTTTGACGCATGCAGCTGCACCAGTTCAGGCATTCCGCCTTCTGCGAGAAGGTGCGGCTGGTGCTTGCCGCCAAGCGCCTCGACTACACCGTGGTGGAGGTCACCCCCGGCATCGGCCAGTTGGAGCTGTTCCGCCTTTCCGGCCAGCGCCAGGTGCCGGTGCTGGTGGACGGCAGTGAGGTGATCGCCGATTCCACCGCGATTGCGCTCTACCTCGAGCGGCATCATCCTGAGCCGCACCTGCTGCCGGAGACCCCGGCGGAGCGGGCTCGGGTGCTGCTGATCGAAGACTGGGCCGATACGGCCCTGGCCGCGGGTTGCCGGTTGGCCCTGGTGCAGGCCGCTGCCAGCGATGCCGTGCTGCGCAGTGCCCTGCTGCCGGACTCCACCCCGGGCCCCCTGCGCCAGCTGGTGAGCAGCCTGCCGGCGGGGGTGATGGCCGGCGTAGGCGAGGCGGTGGCCAGCGTGGTGGGCACGGCCGAATGCCAACAGCTGCAGACCAACCTGGAGCAGCTGGCGTTGTTGGTGGCCGACCAGCCCTACTTGGTGGGCGACCGCCTGACGTTGGCCGATCTGGCGGTGGCGGCCCAGCTGGGGTTGTTGAAGTTTCCAGCCAGCAGCGGCGTGCCCCTGGCGGGTCTGGGGGTCAGCGGCATCGCCGACCATCCCCTGCTGGAACCCCTGTTCAGCTGGCGGGATCGGATCGCGGTGGAGGCGGGACGGGGCTAACGGGCGTCAGCTCCAAGCTGTAGTGGCCGCTGCTGCTGGCCGCGGCGGCCAACCCCAGGGCCGGTGAGGGGTAGCTGGCCTGCCACTGTTCGGCGCCCACGCTCCCATCGGAGCGGACGCTGTAGCGGCTCAGGGTTTCCACCCGGCTCACCCGCGGATCGCCGGGGCCATGCAGCACCTGCAGGGCCAGCTCGTCGGTCCAGAAGTGGGTCGCATCCGGCTGTTCGCTGCGGCGCCCCACCACCGTCGATTCCAGCCGCTGATCGCCAGCCAGCACGGCGATTTGGCGGTTGGGGTTGGCCGGATCATTGGCCACCTGCAGCAGCGCTTTGCCCAGCAGGGCCCGGCCGATCGCCGTGGCGTTGAAGGCCCGATCGCCCACCACCGCGCCGTTGGCGTTGCGTTCGAACTGCACCCGGTAGTCGAGGTCGTCGCTGCGCACCCGCCAGCCGCCCTCCATCCAGGCGGGGTAGGTGAGGTCCTGGTGCCCGGGTCGGCTCGAGGGGCGCTCCAGGGGGGCGGGCAAGCGCCATTCGGGCCAGTGGGCGGCCCGCTCCGCCAGCACGCCGGGACTGACCGCCAGCAGCAGCGCCAGGATGGGGGCCAGTAGGGCGCCAGTCATGTCCGATCCCCTGTTGCGGGAGCTTGATCATTACGTGGTGCTGGAGCCTGCCGGCGAGGAACGGATTCTCACTGCCGCCGAAACCCTGGCCTGGCTGGCGGCTCAGCTCACGGCCCTGGAGCAGGTGCCGGCGGATCTGGCGGCTTTGGCCACTCCTGCGGAGCAGGCCCAGCGGCTGTTGGAAACGGCCTGCGAACTGGAGCTCGCCCCAGGCTTGTCAATCCAGTGGTTCGCCGTGCGACTGGAGCCCCCCGGCTGAACTCAGTTCAGGCTCGCGGTGGTTTCACCGTTGTCGTTCTGGAGGCGGATCGGGGCTTCGGGGGCGGCGGCCGGCTCTTTGAGAATCGCTGGCAGGGCTGCCAGCACCTGCTGGGCCACCTGGGCGGGGTCTTCGCCCCCCTGAGGCACCTGCAGGTCGGCCTGGCGGTAGAGCGGTTGCCGCTGGGCCAGGAGCTCACCCAGACGGGCGCCGGGATCGTCGGCCTGGAGCAGGGGCCGGGGGGTAGGATCGGCTCGCAGCCGCTTCAGCAGCAGCGGTGCCGGCGCATCCAGCCACACCACCACGCCCTGGCGCATGTGTCCCCAGTTTTCCGGTCGGGTCACCACCCCGCCGCCGGTGGCCACCACCAGGGAATGCCAGCCAGCGATCTGGCCCAGCACCGCCGTTTCCAGCTCCCGAAAGCCAACCTCGCCGTCGCTGGCGAAGATGTCCGGGATGGTGCGGCCCGCCACCTGTTGGAGGGCGTCGTCGGCGTCGAGAAACCGGTAGCCCAGCGCTTCGGCCAGGGGCCGACCGACCGCACTCTTGCCGGCGCCCATCATGCCGACCAGATACAGGTTGAGCCCCTGCAGCCGCTGGGCCAGGGCGTGGTGGCTGGGGGTGGTCATGGGGAGGTTCTGATGGCACAAACGCCGCGGCCCTGGCCGTTTCTAGGATGAAGGGCCTCCAGTCCTGGGCGATGACGGCTACTGCAACCGCCCAAGGCCCAGCCCATGGTCGCGGTCGGCCCTGTGTGATCACGCGCAGGGCCACCTTCAGTGCCAGTCATCGGTATTGGTTGCCCGAGCTCAGCCCCGAGGACAACCAGGCCCGCTTCGGGCCCTGCAGCCTGGCGCCGGGCCATGGCCACAACTACACCTTGATCGTGGCGATGGGTGGGCCCCTGGATGCCGATGGCATGGTGCTCAACCTCTCGGAGGTGAAGCACGCCATTCGCGCCGAGGTCACGGCCCAGCTCGATTTCCGTTGTCTCAATGAGGCTTGGCCGGAGTTTGACCTGAGCCGCCCAGAGGGTCGGCTGCCCACCACCGAAGCCCTCTGCCAGGCCATCTGGACCCGTTTGGCCCCCAAGCTGCCCCTGGTGGGGCTGCGTCTGCACGAAACCGACACGCTCTGGGTCGACCTGCTCGCCCCCGGCTCCACCCCGACCCCCATGGAAGCTTTCCTCTCGATCCGCACCCACTTCGCCGCCGCCCATCGCCTGGCCCGGCCCGAGCTCTCCCAGAGTGAGAACGAGACCATTTACGGCAAGTGCGCCCGGCCCCACGGCCATGGCCACAACTACCTGCTCGATGTGACCGTGCGAGGTCCGATCGATACCCGCACCGGCATGGTCTGCGACCTCGCGGCCCTGCAGCAGCTCGTCGACGATCTGGTGGTGGAGCCCTTCGACCACACCTTTCTCAACAAAGATGTGGAGCATTTCGCTGCCACCGTGCCCACAGCCGAGAACATCGCCCTGCATATCGCTGATCTGCTGAGCGCCCCGATCGCCGCCACCGGCGCCCGGCTCCACAAGGTGCGCCTGCAGGAGAGCCCCAACAACGCCGCCGAGGTGTTTGCTGAAACCCCCCAGCTGGAGATGGTGCCCGCTGCCCTGGAAGCCCTGGTGGCCGGCTGAGCGCTGCCGGTGCCAAAGCTGCGTCTGGTGCTGGCCGTCAGCCTCGACGGCCGCCTGGCTCCCCCAGACGGTGGGGCTGCGCAGCTTGGTGGTGCGGGTGATCGTCGGGTGCTGGAGGAGGCCCTGGCCTGGGCCGACGGCTGCTTGATCGGTGCCGAAACCCTGCGGCGCCACGGCAGCACCTGTCTGATCCATGCCCCCGACCTGCTGGCCCAGCGGGCCGCTGCCGGCCGCAGCGACCAGCCGGTGGCATTGGTGGTGACCCGCACCGGCCAGATTTCCGCCGAGCTGCCGTTCTGGCAGCAGCCCTTGCAGCGCTGGTTGCTGGCTCCGGCGGTGGCGCCTCCCTTGCCGGGATGTGACCGGCATCTGGGCCTGGTGAGTTGGTCTGCTGCCCTGTCTGCCCTCCAGGCAGCCGGATTGGAGCGGCTGGTGGTGCTGGGCGGCGCCACTCTGGCGGCGGGCCTGCTGGCGGAAGGTTGGATCGAGGAGCTGCAGCTCACCCTCTGCCCCCAGGTGCTGGGCGGACCCCATAGCTGGGTGCCGCTGCAGGCGGCGATCCAGGCAGGCGCCTGGCGTCTCGAAGAGCATCGGCGCCTGGAGGGCGATGAGTTGCTGGTGCGTTACCGCCGCGTTTTGGCGAAGCCCTGAGCCAGCTACTTGAGAGGGATGTGCTGGAGGCTACTGGCGGGCAGACCCAGCATGCGCGCCAGGCAGCGTTTCACCACCAGCTCGCTGTCGGCGCCGAAGTCGCCGCGGATCAGTTCGCCCAACACCGCCAGGCTGCGGCCGCCGGAGGCGGTTTCCTGCACCAGGCACTGGCTGGTGGGCTTGGCCAACTGGGCGCAGGGCGCCTCGAGTTTGGCGGCCAGGCTGGCATTGCCGGCGGATGCCGTTTCCACGCACACGGTTGTGAGCCGCTGCTCCAGCTGGGGGCGCATCAGCTGCAGCACCGGCAGCAGCAGGCTGGTCAGCAGCACGGGCGTGAAGAGCTGCACTTGGGTGAAGGGGGCACGCATCAGTTGGGGCGCCAGGGCAGCACAGCTCTGGTTAGTTTTGC
This sequence comes from Cyanobium sp. Alchichica 3B3-8F6, assembly GCF_024346435.1. NCBI lineage: Bacteria > Bacillati > Cyanobacteriota > Cyanophyceae > Synechococcales > Prochlorococcaceae > Cyanobium > Cyanobium sp. Alchichica 3B3-8F6. Next base: position 132,422 of record NZ_JAGQCZ010000007.1, read on the forward strand.
CCCTTCCTCCCTTGCCGGCCGTCGTAGCAGCCATGGCTGAGTTGCAGGCCCGCTGGCATCAGAGCCTCACGGAGATCCCGGAGCACCGCTTGGATGCGCTGCTGGCTGCCGCCCACCCCCAGGGCTTACCGTTTTACCGCTGGCGCTGGCTGCACCAGCTCGAGGCCAGCGGCAGCATCGTGCCGCGGGAGGGATGGCAGAGCTGCCATCTGGGGCTGTGGCGCGGTGGGGAGTTGCTGGCGGTGGCCCCCCTGTATCTCAAGGGCCACAGCTACGGCGAATTTGTGTTCGACCAGAGCTTCGCCCAGCTCGCCGGACAACTGGGCCTGCGCTACTACCCGAAGTTGGTGGGGATGAGCCCGGTGAGCCCGGTGCAGGGCTACCGCTTCCTGATCGATCCCACTGAAGATGCTGCCGCGCTCACGGCCCTGATGCTGGAGCTGATCGACGACTTCTGCCGTCAACAGGGCATCCTCAGCTGCAACTTTCTCTATGTCGATCCCCAGTGGCAGCCCCTGGCTGAGGCGGCCGGTTGTGCGGCCTGGGTCAACCAGCAGAGCCTGTGGACCAATCCCGGCCACAGCGATTTCGACGCCTACCTGGCCAGTTTCAATGCCAACCAGCGCCGCAACATCAAGCGGGAGCGCCAGGCGGTGAGGGCTGCTGGTCTGACGGTCACCCCGCTGGCGGGGGATGCCATTCCCCCAGCGCTGGTGCGGCGCATGCACGACTTCTACGCCCAGCACTGCAGCCGCTGGGGTCCCTGGGGCAGCAAATACCTGAGCGAGACGTTCTTTGACGTCCTGGCCACCGACCCTGAGCTGCGCCGGCATCTGGTGCTGTTCAGTGCCCACCGCGGCGAACCGACGCAGCCTGTGGCGATGTCGCTCTGCGTGCATGCCGGCGATCAGCTGTGGGGGCGCTACTGGGGCAGCGACGAGGAGATCGACTGCCTGCACTTCGAGGTCTGCTACTACGCGCCGATCGCCTGGGCGATCGAACGGGGCATCCGTGGGTTCGATCCCGGGGCCGGCGGCAGCCACAAACGCCGCCGTGGCTTTGTGGCCCAGCCCCGCGTCAGCCTGCACCGCTGGAGTGATCCGCGCTTTGCCGGGATCCTGCGCCGCTGGTTGCCAGGGGCCAATACCGAGATGGCTGAGGCCATGGCGGCGATGAATGCCGAGTTGCCCTTCACGGCTTCCTACGATCCACCCCATGCCTGATGTGCCCTTCACCCGCCAAGAGCTCGACGAGCAGCTCTCCCAGCGGTTCATCGATCTGGATCCCGCCGGCTATTTCCTGATTCGTATCGATCGGGAGGCGGCCGAGCTGGTGGCCGAGCACTACGGCAATGGCATTGATGAGCGCGGGCTGGCCACCGATCCAGACACCGGTGAGGTGTTGAGCTGCCGTGGCGGCGGTCCCCGCCGGCCGGTGGCCGTGTATCGGGCTCGATCCGCCAAGCAGCTGGGAATTGCCCTCACGGAGGGATCTGGCCCCCACCCCCTGAGCCGCCTGGATCACGCCCTGTATCTCGGCCGAGAACTCCAGCGCGCCGAGGCCTGCCTGGAGCAGGGCCTCGACTATGTGCAGGACTGAACGCGTGCAGGACTGAGTGCTTGAGGCCAGTTAGGCCGGCTGTAATTCGCGGCTGGGTTCAGCCGGAGCCTTGGGCGGATCGGGCGGCAGGGTGGCGAGTTGCTCCTCGATTTCGCGGCGCACGATGGCGCGGTATTCGAGGAAATGCTCGTTGTGGGCCAGGATCGAAAGGAAACCGGTGAAGCGCTTGGGGTTGTGCTTCGCCATGCCATAGAGGGCTTTCCAGAAGCGCACCCGCGTGTTCCGCTTCACCCCCTGGCGCCAGAGAATGATGCCGAGAGCGCGTAGATCAATCCAGCTGGGAGGCTTCGACGGACGGCTGCCCGGAACGATGAGCTCCTTGTATTTCTGGGGCGGTAATTTCAGGAAATACGAATAAACGCGATCAATGAAAGCATTCGGTTCGTAGAGCGCGCCAAAGGCATCCACGTATTCATTGGCGATATCACGAATCGGCCGCGTGGGAATGAAGTTGAGCAGGTTGGTCTGGTTGACACCTTTCGCGGCGGCTTTGCCTTCGATCAGCCGCCCTTCCTTATCAAGGCGATGCCAGAGGGCTGTGTTGGGGAGAGCCTGCAACATGCCCATCATCGCGTGGGGAATGCCGGTGCGCGTCACAAATTCAACGATCCGGCGCCCAGCCCCTTCTTTTTCGCCATCGAATCCGATGATGAACCCCGCCATCACCCGCAGGCCATAGGACGTGATCTTGTTGACCGAATCCTCCAGGGAACTGCGGGTGTTCTGAAGTTTGCCGGCGGTTTCCAGGCTGGATTCGTCGGGGGTTTCGATGCCGAGGAAGACGCTCTCAAAGCGACATTCCACCATCATCTGCATCAGATCGTCGTCAGCGGCGAGGTCGACCGAGGCCTCGGTCGCGAAGCTGAAGGGGTAGCCGTGGTCGATCTGCCACTGGCGCAGCAGCGGCAGCAACAGCTTTACGTTGCGCTTGTTGCCAATGAAGTTGTCATCCACCAGAAATACGGAGCGCCGCCAGCCCAGGTCGTAGAGGTACTGGAGCTCAGCAACCAGTTGCTCTGGCGCTTTGGTGCGTGGCTTGCGGCCATACAGCACGATGATGTCGCAGAACTCGCACTGGAAGGGGCAGCCTCGGGAGAACTGCACCGACATTTCCGAATAGGCGTCCAGCTCGAGCAGGTCGAAGCGCGGGATCGGCGTTCCGGTGACGTCCGGCTTGACCCCATCGGAGCTGAATCGGCCTTGGCGTTCGCCCCGCTCCAGGGCTTCAATGAACATTGGCAGGGTGATTTCGCCCTCGTCGAGGATCTTGAAATCGGCCAGATCGAGTTCCGGCGCATCCGGGGTTGAACTCGCAAACGGGCCGCCCACGGCCACCGGGATGCCGCGCTGTTTGGCCTTGGCGATCTGCACCGCCATGTCGCCCTTTTGCACGATCATGCCGGAGATCACCACCAGCTCTGCCCAGTCCCACTCGGCATCGGTGACCTCGCGCACATTGCGGTCCACCAGCTTCATCTCCCAGCTCTGGGGCAGCAGGGCCGCCACCGTTACCAAGCCGAGCGGGGGGAGAAGGACCTTCCGATCGATCAGCTCGAGGATTTTTTCGTAGCTCCAGAAGGTTTTCGGGAACTCGGGGTAGGCAAACAGGGTGCGCATACAGGCAGCAGAGCTGGAAAGGGGCTGAACCAGGGCGCTTGGACTGCGCTGGGATGCGTCTCGAATGGAGCTAAGCCTAGGTGGTTCACGGAAGGGCTGATGGTGCCCGCTTTCTGCTGTAATGGCTGAACCTTTGACAGGGCAGCCATGGGTGTCGCGATCTATTTGGGCCTCGTTGGTGGTGGTTTGGCCGTGGCCATCGCCGCCTCGATCGTGCTGCGCGGCATCAAGCTGATCTGAGTTCCAGCCGCAATCGGCCCCGCTGGCGCAGTTCGATCAAGCCGACCACCAGCCCGGCTGTTCCCAGTAGGGCAAACGTGCCGCGCAGTCCCAGCGTGAGGCTCAGGGTGGCCGCCAGCAATCCACTCAGCCCGCCACCGCCGAGGAAGGCGATCTGGCCCAGCCCCGCCATGCGGCCTCTGATCGCCATGGGGGCCCCCACCTGGCTGATCAGGTTCACCCCCGACAGCAGGCAGGCGGTGCCGGCTCCGATCGCAAAGGTGGCCACCAGCCCCAGGCTGCTTGTGGCTGGTTCGCTGAAGCGGGCCATGGCCAGCTGGGCGGCGGCCGTTACCACCGTGCAGCTGCCCAGTAGCAGGGCCGGCCGCTGACTCAGCCAGCGGCTGTGCCGTTGCAGCACGAGTCCGCCGCTGATGCTGCCGGCGGCCAGCACGCTGGTGAACAGGCCCAGGGCCTGGGGGGATGGACCCAGGAGATCCCGGGCCATCAGCGGCGCCAGGCCTGGGTGAAAAAATCCCACCAGGCAGGCCAGCGCTGTGTAGCGCAACACGTGCCGCAGAACCGGCCCACTGCCTGTCCAGGCGGCCCTGAGGCTGCTGCCAGCACCGGCGACGCTGCGGTGCTCCTGGGTTCGGTTGGGCTTGATCAGCCACAGCACTGAAGCGATGGGCAGCAGGTAGGTGGCGGCATCGATCGCCAGCGCCGGTCCCGCCCCCGTCCAGGCCAGCAGCCAGCCCCCCAGGGGCGGGCCCATCAGCTTGCCCACGTTGAACACCACCGAAAAGCTGGTGATGTAGGGCGCCAATTGGCCAGGACCGTCCACCAGTAGGGCGCAGTATTTGTTGCGGGCGGTGAGCTCGTAGGCGCTGGCGACGCCCACCAGCAAGGTGCTGAGCAGCAACAGGCCGATCTGCAGAGCCCCAGCGCTGAGGGGAATGGCAATGGCTCCGAGCATGCCGGCCCCGAACAGCCCCCACTGGGAGCGGATCAGCACGGCTTCGCAGCCCAGTCGGTCGGTGACCACGCCGGCCGGGCCACTGACCAGCAACGTCGGCATGGCCAGGGCAGCGAAATGCAGGGCCAGCACCATCGGGTTGCCGCTGCCATCCATCAGGATCCAGCCCTTGGCGGTGAGACCGGCAAATGATCCGGCCGTGCTTAGCCCTGAGGCCACCAGAAAGGTGGTGCGTTGATGCTTACGCCATCTCAAGCCCCGCCCCGCAGCGAGGCCTGGGCTTCATCCACCATCGCCCGGGCACCCACCACCTCACCGATCAGGTCGTAGGTGTCGGCGGCCGTGAGCCGCACCGGCACGAGTGTGCCTGGAGAGGCACAGAGGCCGCCTTCGCCGGGAAACACCCGCACCTCGCCATCCACCTCGGGGGCGTAGCGGGCGCAGCGCCCGATCATTTCACCGGTGCTGGGGTTCTCCTGCTCAATCAGCACATCCACGATGCGGCCCACCCAGGCGGCATTGCGTGCGGCGGCGATGGGTTGCTGCAGGGCCATCAGGCGGTCTTTGCGCTCCTGGGCCACCTCGGCGGGCACCTGATCCGGGAGCTCGGCTGCGGGTGTCCCCTCTTCAGCCGAGAAGGTGAACACACCCACGTGGTCGAACTGCTGCTCGGCCACGAAATCCAGCAGATGCTGGAACTGTTCCTCCGTTTCGCCGGGGAAGCCCACGATGAAGGTGGTGCGCAGCACCGCCTCGGGCAGCTGCTCGCGGATCCGGGTCAGCACCCCGCCGGTCACCTCGGCCTGCCAGGGGCGGTTCATCGCCCGCAGCACCTCGGGGTGGCTGTGCTGCAGCGGCAGATCCAGGTAGGGCAGCACGTTGGGCACCTCGCGGTAGGCCGCCAGCACCTCGCTCGTGAGGCCGGTGGGGTAGGCGTAGTGCACCCGGATCCAGGGGATCTCCACCTCTGCCAGGGCCCGCAGCAGCTCAGCCAGCTGGGGCTTGCCGTAGAGATCGAGGCCGTAGTTGGTGGTGATCTGGCTGATCAGCACCAGTTCCTGCACTCCCTGGGCCGCCAGTGCTTGGGCCTCGGCCACGATGCTCTCGATCGGCCTGGAGCGCTGGTCGCCGCGCAGGTGGGGAATGATGCAGAAGGCGCAGCGGTAGTCGCAGCCCTCCGCCACCTTCAGGTAGGCCACCGCCTCGCTGGTGGTGCGGTAGCGGGGCAGGTGCTCGTCGCCCACGAAGGTGGGGTTGGCGCTCACCTGGTTCACCCGTTCGCCAGCCTCCACCCGCTCCAGCACCGAAACGATGTGCTGGTAGTCGCCGGTGCCCACGATCGCCTTGGCCTCGGGCAGCGATTCGAGCAGCTCCTCCTGGAAGTGCTGGGCCAGGCATCCGGCGATGATCAGCTCCTTGCCTTGCTCTGCCAGCTCCACCAGGGTGCGCACCGACTCCTCACGCGCCTCCTGGATGAAGCTGCAGGTGTTCACCACCACCACGGTGGCGTCGGTTTCATCAGCACTCACCCCGTAGCCGGCCTCGGCCAGAAGACCGAGCATGTGCTCGGTATCCACCCGGTTCTTCTCGCAGCCCAGGTGGGCGAAGGCAACGTTCTTTTTGCTCATCATTTGCTGATCCATCTGACCCCAGCGGCCCGGGCAGCCGACCTTCCACCCTATGGGGGCGTGGGCGGATGGGGCTGCGAGAATGCTGCTAATGCAGCCGTCGCCGTGACCTCCACCCGCCTCAGCCAGCGCCTCAATTCCACCCGGCGCCGCAGCGATCCGGCCCGTCGCTGGGCCCGGGTGGCCATGGCTGTTCTGGCCACCATCGGCGCCATCGACACCGGTGCCATCACCCTCAAGCGCTGGGGGCTGCTCGGCCCGCTGAGTTGTCCCGGTGGGGCCGAAGGCTGCGACAAGGTGCTGAACAGCGCCTGGGGCAGCCTGCTGGGCCAGCCCCTCTCCCTGTTTGGTTGCCTGGCCTACGTGGCCGTGCTGGTGCTGGCGGTGTTGCCGCTGGTGCTCCGCGGTGATTCCCGCGCCGCCCTGGCCCAGCGCAGCTGGTGGGGGCTGCTGCTGCTCAGCACGGGCATGGCGGTGTTCAGCCTGCTGTTGATGGGGCTGATGGTGGTGAAGATCCAGGCCTTCTGTTTCTTCTGCGTGCTGTCGGCCACGCTGAGCCTGGCGCTGTTTGTGATCAGCCTGGTGGGCGGTGAATGGGACGACCGCGGCCAAGTTGTGTTCCGGGCTGTGATTGTGGCCCTCCTGGTGGCGATGGTCGGCCTGGGCTGGGCTGCCTCGGTGGATCGTCCCGCGGCGGTGCAGGGCGCCGGCGTGCCCCCTGTCGTGGAGACCGCCAGCAGCCCAGAGGCGATCGGCTTGGCCGACCATCTCACCCGCATCGGCGCCGTGATGTACACGGCCTACTGGTGTCCCCATTGCCACGAGCAGAAGGAGCTTTTCGGCAAGGAGGCCACTGCCAAGCTCACCTTGGTGGAATGTGCCGCTGATGGTCAGAACAGCCAGAAAGCCCTCTGCGACACCAAGAACATCGAGGGTTTTCCCAGCTGGGAGATCAACGGCAAGCTCGATTCCGGTGTGAAGTCGTTGGCCCAGCTGGCCCAGCTCTCTGGATACACCGGGCGGGTGCCCTAACCCTGCTCAGAGCAGGGGCGATGTGGAGGGCGGTTGGTGTTGTCGCTGGTCGGTGTGGCGCTGCCAGAAGGGCTGGGCTGCGGGGGCATCGGTGCGGTGGTGCCCGCCGCGGCTCTCGCTGCGAAAGAGGGCGGCTTCGACCAAGAGCCCGGCCAGCACCAGGCGCTGATGCAACTCCTGCAACCTTTTCAGAGCTGGCAGCTCGGCGGCGGCGAGCTGAAGGGATTGGCCAGGCGCGAGCGCCTGGAGTTGCTGCCAGGCAGGGCCGGCTTCCAGTTGCTGGCGCTGGCAGCGCACGTTCAAGAGGGCAGGCGCCAAGGCGTGGGCACTGCGTTCGACGCCCGCCACCTGCCAGCACAGGTCCCGTAGGGCGCTGATTTGGGCTTCCAAGGCCCCCAGCTGGGGTAGGCCCAGCCCGGCCATCTCGGGCAGATCCTGTTCCCCGCTGGTGTCGTGTTGGGTTGGGCGGGGCTGGTCTGGTGCCGGCGGCAGGTGGATGGTTCGCAATTGCCGGGCAAACACCAGGCACTCCATCAGGGAGTTGCTGGCCAGGCGGTTGGCGCCATGTACGCCGGTGCAGGCCACCTCCCCCACGGCGTAGAGCCCGGGCAGGCTGGTGGCGGCGTGCAGATCCGTCCAGATGCCCCCCATCCAGTAGTGGGCGGCGGGCGCCACGGGGATTGGTGCGCGGGTGGGGTCGAGCCCCAGTTCGCGGCAGCGCCCCAGGATTGTGGGGAACTGCTGCTCCAGTCGGGAGACGCCCACGGGCCGCAAATCCAGCCAGAGATGGTCCACGCCCAGCGCCCGCATGCGCCGGGCCAGGGCTCGGCTGACGGCGTCCCGGGGGGCCAGATCACCGCCCGGCAGGCCATCCACAGGGCTGTTGCCCGCCCCATCCACCAGGTGGGCCCCTTCACCGCGCACGGCTTCGGAGATCAGAAAATGGGGGGCTCCCGGCAGCATCAGGGCTGTTGGATGGAATTGCACGAATTCCAGATCGCGCACCACCGCTCCTGCCTGCCAGGCCATCACCACCCCATCGCCGCTGGCCAGGTTCGGGTTAGTGGTGTGGGCAAACAGGTGGCCGCCTCCCCCGGTGGCCAGCACCACGGCCCGCGCCCCCAGCCAGTGGATCCTGTTGCCTTCGAGCACCTGCAGGCCCACGCAGCGGCCGTGCTCCATCCAGAGCTGTAGCGCCACCACACCCTTGCGCTGCTCGAGCAGGGGCTGCCTCAGCACCTCCCGCTCTAGGGCATCCACCAGGGCGCCGCCGGTGCGGTCCTGGGCATGCAGCACGCGCCGGTGACTGTGGGCGGCTTCGAGGGTGGTGCTGAGGCCATCGCCGTCGCGGTCAAAGGCCATCCCCAGTTGGAGCAGGCGCTCCACGCAGGCAGGAGCCTCATGCACCAGCAGTTCCACGGCCGCCCGGTCGCACAGGCCGGCGCCGGCACTCAGGGTGTCGGCGATGTGGCTGGCGAAGCTGTCGTTGGGCCGGGTCACGGCGGCGATGCCCCCCTGGGCCCAGCGACTGGCCGATCGGGGGGTGCTACCGGGATCGCTGTCTTTGCTCAGCAGCAGAACGCGTAGATGGCTGGGCAACTCCAGGCAGGCCATCAGGCCGGCAGCTCCGCTGCCAACCACCACCACATCCCAGAACTGCTCTGCCATGGCGGCTGAAGGCATCCGGCAAGGACCGGCACTAAAAAAGCCGCCGGAAGGCCCCGACGGCTTTCAAGGTGGCAGTGAGCTTAGGGCTCAGCGGTATTGGCCATCGTTGATGCGGTCGTCGCCCTCGTTGAGGGCAATCGATGCCTCAGTGACGGTGAAGTTGTCCTTGTACTTGTTGAACAGTTCCTTCTGACGGTCGGTCAGATCCAGGCTGAGCACATCATCGACGCTCTGATAGGGACCACCCAGGACGATCTTGCCGGCCAGGGTGGGATACATGCCGGGATAATCCTGGAAGCGACGGACGGAGCAATTGTTGAGGTCCACCTTGCCGGCCCGCTCGGCGATTTTGTCGTCGGCCAGGTTGCGCCGGTCGGCGGCATAGGCGGCGGGGGGAATCAACAACGTGATCAGGAGGCCGGCCAGCACCACCCCACTCATCAGCCAGGCAACCAGCCGTTTCATCACGACACTCCGTTGAACTACGGGACGGGAGGTGGTCAAAGCCACCAGAGTTCAACGTTACAGAGCTGAGCCTGGATCCCTGGGCTGGCTGCCCCAGGATTTTGCAGATCTTCAGATCAGCCCGCTCAGGTTGGGCGCCAGTAGGGCCGCCAGCAGAAACAGGGCGTCTACTGCGAGGGTGGTGGCCAGGGCGGAGGCGGTGATGCGCCCCACCGGCCCCCGCTGCCAGAGCCAGCGGCAGGCCTGCAGCAACAGCGCCCCGCAGAGCAACACCAGGGCCAGGGGCAGGGGAGCCAGCACCTGCTGGGCGGCGGCCTGCAGCAGCAGAGGCGCATCCGCAGGGCTGGCACTCAGCACCTGGGGCCAAAAGGGCATCACGCCTGTGGCCGCCATGGCGGCATCTGTGAAGGCCGTCCCCATCAGGGAGCCCAGATAAAAGCCGCAGGCCAACTTCCAGCGTCCCTGCAGCCCCGCAAGGGCCAGCGGCAGAGCGAAGGCCTCAATGGGCAGATGCCAAAGGGGATGCAACCGCACCCACCCCCAGAACAGACAACCCCCCAGCCAGCTGCCGCAGAACCCCACCAGCAGCTCGCCGCTGCGGCGGATCCGGGGGCTGGGGTGGTGGGCCAGCGCCAGGGCAAAAGCCAGCAGCGGCACGGTGAACAGCGCAGCGCTGAAGGGGGCCAGCCGCACCCAAGGGGCCTGCAGGAACACCGGCAGGGTGACCAACACGCCGCTGATCAGGATCAGTCCAGGGTTGTGAGGCGCCTGGAGCCACGCCCAGGCGCCATTGCTGGCCCATGGCGTCGACGCCAAAAACCCGTTGCCCACCGCGGCAAGCGGTTGGCCCAGAGCCGGAGACTGTGCGCTGGGACGGGCCCCGACCACCAAGGGATGTAAAGAAAGTTGTCCAACCTTAAGGGGTCGAGCGGGGGCTCCGGCCATAGGGTCGGCCGAGTTTGCCCGGCACCGCATGGCCCTGTTTGCCGTTCTTCCGGATCTGACCGCCCCGATCATCGGGATTTGGGAAGCCTGCTTTCGATCGCTCATCCTCGGCGTGGTGCAGGGGCTGACGGAGTTTTTGCCGATCAGCAGCACGGCCCATCTCAAGGTGGTGCCGGTGCTGCTGGGCTGGGGGGATCCAGGGGTGGCGGTGACTGCCGTGATCCAACTGGGCAGCATTGCGGCGGTGCTCGGCTATTTCCGTGCCGACCTGGCTGAGGTGCTGCGCGGGGTGGCCAGGGCCTTCCGCTATGGCCAATGGAGCGATCCCTCCGCCCGCATGGGGGTTGCCATCGCCCTGGGCACCGTGCCGATCGTGTTGGCGGGTCTGGCTTTGAAGCTCTGGGTGCCGGGTTACGACAACTCGCCGCTGCGCAGCATGGGTTCGATCGCGGTCGTGTCCATCGTGATGGCCCTGTTGTTGGCCTGGGCTGAATGGGTGGGCAGCCGCCGCCGGCAGCTCGACGAGGTGCAGCCCCGTGATGGTCTGTGGGTGGGTCTAGCCCAGGCGCTGGCGCTGGTACCCGGCGTCTCCCGCTCCGGCAGCACCCTCACCGCTGCTCTCTTCGACAGCTGGCAGCGCCCGGCGGCGGCCCGCTTTTCCTTCTTATTAGGCATCCCGGCGATCACCCTGGCCGGACTGGTGTCGTTGAAGGAGGCCTTCAGTGCCCCCGCCGGCGGCGGCGTGGTGCCCATGTTGGTGGGAATCGTGGCCGCGGCGGTGGTGTCGTGGCTGGCGATTGCCTGGTTGCTGCGTTTCCTGCAGCACCACAGCACCTGGGTGTTTGTGATCTACCGGCTGCTGTTCGGCGTTGGCATCCTGATCTGGTTGGGCGCCAGAGTGAATGGCTAGTCCTTTGCACACCCCCTCCCGCCGTGTGGAATGAGCCCTCTGCGGGGATTGCCCTGGCTGCCCTTGATGGCACGTCCCCCCGGTTGCCGGCCCCAGCCGTGGTGGCCACGGTGGAGCCAGGCTCCATCGGTGAAGAGCTCGGCTTTCAGCCCGGCGATCGGCTGCTCAGCATCAACGGCAAACGCCCGCGGGATCTGATCGACCTGCAGTTTCTGGTGGGTGAGGAGGAGCTCACCCTCGAGGTGGAAGATTCCGATGGCACCCGCTACACGGTGGAGCTGGAGAAGGATCTCGACGAAGGCCTGGGCCTGGGCTTCACCGAGGCCCTGTTCGACGGGCTCAAGCAGTGCAACAACGCCTGCCCCTTCTGTTTCATCGATCAGCAGCCGCCAGGGCGCCGCAGCAGCCTCTACCTCAAAGACGACGACTATCGCCTCAGTTTTCTTTACGGCTCCTATCTGACGCTCACCAACCTCACCGCCGCCGACTGGCAGCGCATTGAGGAGCAGCGGCTCTCCCCCCTGTTTGTTTCGGTGCATGCCACCGAGCCGGAGTTGCGCAGCCGCTTGCTGGTGAATCCACGGGCTGGCTTGCTGCTCGAGCAGTTGGGCTGGTTCGCCCAGCGGGATCTGCAGATCCACGCCCAGGTGGTGGTGTGCCCGGGGATCAACGACGGCCCGGCGTTGCAGCAGACCCTGCACGACCTGGCCGCGTTCGCCGCTGGGGAGTGGCCCGCGGTGCTCTCGGTGGCGGTGGTGCCGGTGGGCCTCACCCGCTTTCGTCCCGATGGGGATGCGCTGGTGCCCGTCAACCGCCACGCCGCGCGCCAGGTGATCGCCCTGGTGGAACCCCTGCAGCAACAGTTCCAGCAAGACATTGGCAGCCGTTTTGCCTGGTTGTCGGATGAGTGGTACTTGATGGCCGGCCTGCCCCTACCGCCCCGGGCGGAGTATGAGGATTTGCCCCAACAGGAAAACGGCGTGGGCAGCATTCGCGCCTTTCTGGAAGCGCTTGATGAGGCCACCCAAAACCTGCCGCAGGCCTTGCCCCGGCCGCGGCGCCTCAGCTGGGTGGTGGGCCAGTTGGTGGCCGAAGCGCTCGAGCCTGTGGTGGCCCGGCTGAATGCTGTGGACGGCCTGGAATTGATCCTGCATGGCTTACCCAGCCCCTATTGGGGCCAGGAGCAGGTGGTGACGGGCCTGTTGACGGGTTCGGATCTGCTGGCAGGCCTGTCGGGTCGCGATCTGGGCGAGGCCCTGCTGCTGCCGGCCGTGATGCTGCGCCAGGGGGAGCCAGTTTTCCTGGACGACTTGACCCTTGCTGAGCTGGAGCGCCAACTGCCGGTGCCGATCCGGCAGCTGGGGGGTGCAGACGACCTTGTGGCCTCCTGTTTCGATGAGAATTTTCGATCTCATTAAGATCTACTCGTCAGGCTGTATCAGGCGTGTCCAAATCCATCTCTCGACTCGCGCTCATCGGCCTGCTGGGGGCTCCGATGGTGGCGCTTGCCGCTGAGGCCCAGGATTCAGCTGCTTCACCCCCGTCTCAGGCGAACGCGGCCACGCCGTTGCCCCTCGCCCCTGAAACGCCTCGGGGCGGTAGCCCCACCCAAGTGCGGGGGTACCGCCCCAAAGTCAATCCCACCCTGGTGACGCCGGCAGCCACCCAGCTGGCTCCAGGTCTGGACAACCTTCCAGCTCCAGCCTCCTTGGCCCTGCCGGCCAAACCGGAGCAGGTGCGAATCCTCGAGTTGCGGCCCCTGGGTCTGCTGGAGGTCGAAAATCTGGCAGAGGTGAACAATCCCAATCTCAAGGCGATCGCCAGCCAGGTGGATCAGGCCCAGAGCAACCTGCGGGCCCAAATTGCTCAGTGGTATCCCAACCTCAACTTGCAAGCGAGCTCGCTGCCGACCTTCACCAAGGGGCAGGCGCGTTCAAATGGTGCCTCTGGCACCACATCGATTTCAGCAACGGATCGCTGGTCCCTCGGTGCCTCTCTGACGGCCCAGTGGTCCCTGATCAATCCCGAGCGGGTCCCCACGATCGCGGCGGCCCGTGATCAGTTTGAAAAGGCCAAGTTCCAATACGTGATCGCCCTGCGGGATCTGCGTCTGCAGACGGCGTCCATCTACTTCGATCTGCAGCAGGCCGATGATCAGGTGCGGATCGGCCAGGAGTCGGTGCGGGCTTCGATCGTGAGCCTGCGGGATGCTAAGGCCCGCTTCCAGGCCGGGGTGGCCACCAAGTTGGAGGTGCTGGAGGCCGAAACCCAGCTCTCCCGCGACCAGCAGTTGCTCACCAACTCCCTGGCGGCCCAGGCGATTGCGCGCCGCACGCTGGCGGCCCTGTTGGACCTGCCCCAGAACGTCACCCCAACCGCCAAGGATCCAGCCCGGGTGTTCGGGGTCTGGCAGCCCTCCTTGCAGGAGAGCATCATCGCGGCCTACACCTTCCGCGAAGAGCTCGATCAGGCCCTGCTCGACATCTCGATCGCCAACAGCCAGGCTAATGCGGCCCTGGGAGCCGTTCAGCCATTACTCAATATTTTTGCCGGCTTCACCGGGAATGTCTTCAACGGCAACGAGTCCGTTGTCACGGCTCAGCCCGGCGCAGATGGCACGAATTACGAAACGGCCCTCGGGCTCAACCTGAGCTGGCGGCTCTTTGACGGCGGTGCCGCCGTAGCCCAGTCGCGGCGGAACAAGCAGCTCGCGCAGGAGAACACCTTCCGCTTTGCCCAGCGCCGTGACGGCATCCGTCAAGAGGTGGAAACCAGCTTCTACGAGCTCGAAAAGAACAACCGCAACATCGTCACCACCTCCCGGGAAGTGATCTCAGCCCGGGAATCGCTGCGCTTGGCCCGTCTGCGCTTCCAGGCCGGTGTCACCACCCAACGGGAGGTGGTGGACAACCAGCGTGATCTCACCCAAGCCGAGGTGCGCTACTCCAATGCCATCACCGACTACAACAAGCGCTTGGCAGAGCTGCGTCGCCGAACTGGTCTCGATCAGGTGGCCAGCTGTACGCCCCAGTCTCTCCCTGCTGCGAAGCCAGTCGGTGCTTCCGATGTGCCCGTGGAACCCACTCCCTTGATCCCGGCCTGTCAGGCTGCCTCCCAAGGAGCGGTTTGAGCCGGTGAGCGCCACTTTGGCTGGTCAGCACCCGACTCTGGGCCTGGCTAATACCCTGCGTCTGGGGCTGTTTCAGGGCTGCCTTGGCTGTTTGGCCGTTGTTTTTGCTGGCCTGCTGAACCGGGTGATGCTGAGTGAGCTCGGCTTTCCTGGCCTGCTGGTTGGAGGCGCTCTGGCTTTTGAGCAGTTTGTTGCCCCATCCCGGGTGCTGTTTGGTCAGATCTCGGATGCCCATCCGGTTGGGGGCCGCCATCGCACGCCCTACATCTGGCTGGGTACGGCGCTGTTCTGTGGACTGGCCGTGCTGTCGATCCCTCTGATCTTTCATGTGGGTCGCTTGCTGGACAGCGCCTCCCAGCCGGAGTTGGGCCTTGGGATCGCTGGCCTGTGCGGGCTGTTTGCCTGCTATGGGTTGGCCATTTCTCTGGCCACCACCCCCTACCTCGCCCTGGTGATCGATCGCACCAGCGAAGTGGAGCGGCCCCGGGCGGTGGGCATCATCTGGTGCCTGCTCACGGTAGGCATCGTCATCGGCGCGATCGCCATCAGCCTCAACCTGCGCGGGCTGGATGGCATCACCGATCCAGCCCTTCTGGAGCCTGTGTTGCTGGGATTCATGGCCAAGGTGGTGGTGGTGGTGCTGGCCCTCACGGTGGTCGCCACCTTGGGGCTGGAGCCCGGTGGCGTCAGGGACCCGTCTGGTTTGGCTAGCGAGCGCCGCGATGACGCCATCACCCTCGCCCAGACCTGGGCTCTGATCACGTCCAGCCGTCAGGTGCTGGTGTTTTTCTCCTTTCTGGTGCTGTTCACCCTGGCGCTGTTTCTCCAGGACCCCATCCTGGAAAGTTATGGCGCCGACGTGTTTGGCATGCCGATAGCCGCCACGGCCTCCCTCAATGCGTTCTGGGGCATGGGCACGCTGGTGGGCCTGTTGCTCGCCGGCCTCTGGATCGTGCCAAGGCTTGGCAAGTTGGCCACAGCCCGGCTGGGCTGTCAGCTGATTCTCGCCAGCCTCGTGCTGTTGGCCCTGGCGGGCCTGGTGGGCCGGGTGCCGGTGCTTCAGCTGGTGATGCTGCTGTTTGGTCTGGCGGCGGGCATCGGCACCAACAGCGCCCTGGTGCTGATGCTGGATCTCACCCTGCCGGAAGCGGCGGGCACCTTTGTGGGCGTCTGGGGATTGGCCCAGGCCCTCTCCAGGGCCCTCGGCAAGGTGGTGGGGGGTGGTTTGTTCGATCTGGCTCGGGCGCTGCAACAGGTCTTCGACCTGCCAGCCTCCACCTATGCCCCCTACGCGCTCGTGTTCAGTGCGGAGGCGGCTGTGGCTTTTGCGGCTTTGCTGTTGCTGAGCCGCGTCAACCTGCGTCAGTTCAGGGAGGATACGGGGAGGAGCCTCAGCAAGGTGCTGGCCCTCGAGCTCGGATGAACGCTGATCCCACCACCCTCCCGGCCCCGCATCTCAGTCCTGGTCTGGACGCCCTGCTCGATCGGGTGGCCGAGCGCCAACGCGCCGATTTTGGCCACATGGCCTCCGATCTCAAAGCGGATGGCAGCCTGATCACCGCCTGCGACTGCTGGAGTGACGCCACCCTGGTGGAGGGATTGGCCCAGCTGTATCCCGGCGAGGGAGTCCTCAGCGAAGAAGGGGACAAAACCGTGCCAGGGAGCGATGCTTACTGGGTGGTGGATCCGCTCGATGGCACCACGAATTTTGCCGCCGGCATCCCCTATTGGGCCATCTCCCTGGCACGTTTTGAGGGTGGTATCCCGGTGCTGGCGGTGCTGGATGTGCCGCCGCTGCGCCAACGCATCGTGGCCATCCGTGGTCAGGGAGCCTGGCGCAATTGCCGCTTGCTCCAGCCTCCGTCCCGGCAGAGCCACCCCGCCGGTTGTGCGTCGCTGTGCAGCCGCTCGATCGGGGTGTTGCAGAAACTGCCCAACCAACGCTTCCCCGGCAAGATCCGCCTGCTCGGCGTGGCCAGCCTCAATCTGGTGAGTGTGGCCATGGGCCAGACGGTGTCGGCCCTGGAGGCGACTCCCAAGATTTGGGATCTGGCCGCCGCCTGGTTGGTGCTCAGCGAGCTCGGCTGTCCGATCCGTTGGTTGGTGCGATCGCCGGAGGCCATCGCCGCCGGGTCCGATCTCTCAACGGCCGACTTCCCTGTGCTGGCGGCCGATCGACCGGACACCCTTGCCCGTTTCATGCCGTGGGCCGAGGCGCTTGTGGCCTGATCCTTGCTCAGCGGTCAGAGGGGGTGTTATGTTTTTGGACTGCGCGCAAGGGGAAACCCGAAAGCGAGCAGGCTTATGGCAGAAGGAGGCGAGAGCCGACGGTGTTGTAAGTTTTCTGAGTCGCCGGGAGGCGACGTTCCGCCTAGAGCTCCCGAGAGGGGGAGGAAGCGGAAGCACCTGGACAACCGAAAAGTTTAGGAACTGACGCTTTCACTGCGTCATGCTGAAGCTGGGAGCCTGCACCGCCTGAGAGGGAGGGTGTTGGAGCCAGTGGAAGAGCCGAGCAATCGGTGTGTGACGAACAGAGCAGTGAAGGTGTGAGGTCCCGTCAAAAAGAAACAAAGCGTGACGCGCCTGTTGGTTGGCTGTTGTTGCCTTCTCACGAGGGAACAGGAGCTGGTGTGCCGATGGGAGAGGCGAGCGCGACCGGATCTGAGATTCGGGAAAGTCAGACGGAAAGAGATTTCAGTTTGCACTCTTTGAAACCTTCTGTCAGAGGAAGGGGCTCCAACTGTGAGACCTGCGCCAGTGGGTTTTTACGGGTGATGAGCAAATCGAGTTGAGATTGATGAAAGAAGCAACGTAAGTTGTTGATTTTAGGTTTTTACCAAATCAGTTGAAAGGACTTGATCTACAACGGAGAGTTTGATCCTGGCTCAGGATGAACGCTGGCGGCGTGCTTAACACATGCAAGTCGAACGAACCTTCGGGTTAGTGGCGGACGGGTGAGTAACGCGTGAGAATCTGCCCTCAGGAGGGGGATAACGGCTGGAAACGGCCGCTAATACCCCATATGCCGAGAGGTGAAATGAATTTCGCCTGAGGATGAGCTCGCGTCTGATTAGCTAGTTGGTGAGGTAAGGGCTCACCAAGGCATCGATCAGTAGCTGGTCTGAGAGGATGATCAGCCACACTGGGACTGAGACACGGCCCAGACTCCTACGGGAGGCAGCAGTGGGGAATTTTCCGCAATGGGCGAAAGCCTGACGGAGCAACGCCGCGTGAGGGATGAAGGCCTCTGGGCTGTAAACCTCTTTTATCAAGGAAGAAGATCTGACGGTACTTGATGAATAAGCCACGGCTAATTCCGTGCCAGCAGCCGCGGTAATACGGGAGTGGCAAGCGTTATCCGGAATTATTGGGCGTAAAGCGTCCGCAGGCGGTTTTGAAAGTCTGTTGTTAAAGCGTGGAGCTTAACTCCATTTCAGCAATGGAAACTACAAGACTAGAGTGTGGTAGGGGCAGAGGGAATTCCCGGTGTAGCGGTGAAATGCGTAGATATCGGGAAGAACACCAGTGGCGAAGGCGCTCTGCTGGGCCATAACTGACGCTCATGGACGAAAGCCAGGGGA